>NZ_RBWE01000001.1:1783381-1856121 GCF_003627965.1 Desulfofundulus salinus
ATGCCTTGGAAAACGTCCATGTCTGGTATGGGCGTTAGCCTCCCAGAGGGCAAAAATGTTTACAACGCAAATAGCTCTAACTTTAAAAATCTTGACAGCTGCCAGTGTTTCTCGTATATTAGTAATTGCTGAAAGGCCAAGAGATGAACAACGTGAACAAAAAATGTTGCCTTAATAGATGAATGAAAATTACCCCCTTGTCAGGTATCCCGGAATATGTTATAATAGCAGTTGTCAGTAAGACGTGCGGCAGTGGCGGAATTGGCAGACGCGCAAGATTCAGGTTCTTGTGGGCGTACGCCCGTGGGGGTTCAAGTCCCTTCTGCCGCACCAAGCTCAGTTAAATCAAGGCTTCCAGAGGTTTTCTCTGGAAGTTTTTTTGTTTTTCACCATTCCTCATGATACTTTTATATATTATAGCTATATTACGGTTATATTAGGGCACATATAACACACATAAGATAAACTGATTGTCAAGCGTCAGTGACTTTGTCAGTGAAATTCGTCAGTGAAAATGTCACTCAGACACATTACTTATCTCATTCATCGCCCGGGCCAGCGCTATTACTTACAGCATCATAGAAACGGCAAAGGAGAATGGGTTGAATCCTTTCCAGTACCTCAGCTATCTTTTTGAAAAACTTCCCAACCTGGACCCTAAAGACAGTAACGCCCTGGATCAGTTACTCCCCTGGTCCGATTCGCTGCCCCCTGTGTGCAGGGTTAATAAATAAGCCAGATTATGTCCCCACCTGATTGCAAGGTGGGGTTTATTTTACGCTTACTTTTTCGGGGCCAAACATGCGGAAACACTCTTCGATCATTTCCACCAAATGTTAACCCTTTCGGTGAAAAATGCTGCCCAAAATGGCATCAGGCTTTTCGTCGCTGTCGGCATTCACCCCATGGGGACACCGGTAGACTGGCCCAGGGTGATCGACGCCCTTCCAAACTACCTGAAGATGAGTGATGTCATTGGTTTAGGAGAAATCGGCCTGCATGAGGGGAGTCGACGAGAGCAGGACGTCCTCAGGGAGCAATTGAAAGTAGCCAAGGAATACAGGGTGCCGGTAATCATTCATACCCCGCCACAGGACAGGGTGGAAATAACCAATAAGACGATTGAAATTGCCGCCGCCGTCGGGATGGAACCCGGAAAAGTGATCATCGACCACGCTGATTTGGACATTATTGACCTAATCGAGGACTTCGGGGCCATTCCCGGGCTCACTATTCGCCAGAAAGGGCTTACTCCCCATCTATTGCTGAACCACCTGGAACGTTTCCAACGAGGTGTTCTGAACAGCGATTACAGCAATCTCAAACCCAACGATCCCCTGAGCGTTCCAAAGGCTGTGCGGTATCTGGAACTGAACGGGGCTCCTCCGGAAATCATTGCTCGGATTGCGAGGTACAATGCTGAAGAGTTGTTCGGTATTTAGACAACCAGGGGTATGACCTAATTCACGGAGGAGGGGAGGAGAGTATGTGTACCAAAAATGAGCAGGAGGAACTTCTTGATTTAAAAATCCTTGCCTACCTCAAAAAGCTGGGGCCGGAATATGCAAAACTTCTGGCGATACGGCTGGGTTTATCCCTGGAAGAAAGCATAGAGCGACTCCGAAGGTTGGCAGCCAGAGGACTAATTAAGCGAGTAGAAGGAAGAATAGTTAAATATTACCACCGCAGACGGAAAAGCGTTAAGCACCGGAATCACACCTATTATGATCTCACAAGGGAAGGAGAACTTCTCTTAAGAGAGGCCAGGGGGAAAGTGGATATTCATATTGATATCGAGTACCCTAGCAGGTAAGACGGTCTTTGGCGATTCCGGTCGTAAGCTGCTTGAGGACGTGCCCGCTTTTGAGGCGCTTTCTCTCCTGCGGTGCAGGGCCTGCGGGTGCTGGTGGACGACAGGTTGGTGCTTCCCCACGCGGTGGAAGAAGTTTCGAACTACTTCGAGGGCACATGTCTCGCCCAGGCGGCCTTCTCCCACGACTGCGGCAAGATAAGCTGGCCGTCCTGCCTGGTGGACAAGAGGGTGCTGGACGAAGAGAACTGCAGGCTGGTCCATGCGCACCCCATAGCCGGGGCGCACTACCTCCGCGAGTACTGCAAAGTGCAGAGAGCTGTTATCCTCGCTAACAAAGGGTCCTCTTTTGCACAAAATAATGCTAATCCCAGGGGGGCCAAGATTACACCGTTATTTCATTATTCCAGATGTTACTGAAAACCAGGGTCTTAGCTATGCGGAAGCTTTTTCTAATAACTATTGTTAAATTATAAAAGTTAGAAGGGGCAGATAATTTTAATTTTTTTATTTTTAGGCAGGAATTGTAGCTATAATGCTGAATTACTGCAATTATTAAGAATAATTATACTCACCCCCGGGAGTCTCAAAGAACAAGCATCGGATCATCTAGCAAGGAAATTGCAAGTAACCCCAGAAGAAGCAAAACAGGAAAGATGTAATTCCTGGCAATAATGCCGTTCGGAAAGGGTGGGAGGGAAGGGGAAGGTCCAGGAAGCAGTAAAGGTGGGATAAAAAAGAAATTGTATTAAAGGAGTCAGATGCAAAATGGCTATGGTTCTCTCAAGCAAAATTAGCCGGGAGCTAGTTGAGCGTATCAAAGAGATAAGCGGGCAAAATCCCAATCTCTGCATGCAATGCGGGACCTGCAGCGCAGGATGTACGGGCAGAGAGTTTATGGATTTTCTACCCCGCCAGGTCATGCGCATGATTCAACTGGGAAACGCCAAAGCATTGAACTTTAAGTCCATCTGGATATGCAGCACTTGTTTAATTTGCACCGCCCGCTGCCCCCGGGGTATAGATATTGCCCGGTTAATGGAAGCTCTGCGGGTAATTAACCTGCGCCAGGGCAGGGAAGTACTAGTTGCCGAAAAAATTCCGTTAGAATTGCTCACTCAGGTTCCTCAGATGGCTTTAACCAGTGGTTTTCGCAAGTTAAGCGCGTAAAAAGGGGGGATAAGGATGAGGATCCCATATTTTCCAGGATGCACTCTACACAGCAAAGCAAAGGGGCTGGATTATTCTACCCGGGGCTCCCTGGCCGCTTTAGGCATCGAATTAACTGAACTGCCTCAATGGACCTGCTGCGGCACGGTATTTCCCCTGGCCCAGGACAATTACATCGGCATGGTCGCGGCGGCACGCATTTTAGCCAATGCGGCCAAAGAAGAAGGGGGCAAGCTCGTTACGGTTTGCTCCTTCTGTTATCACGTACTAAAAAGGGTCAATTATGTTATAAAAAACAATCTTGAGGCCAGAACAAAACTAAATGATTATTTAGAAGAAAATTACACCGGGGAAATTGAACCCGTCCACCCACTGGAAATCTGCAAGGAAGACGTGGGGTTTAATGTGATAAGGGACAAAGCAGCAAGGAGCCTGAAGGGCCTTAAAGTAGCCTGTTATTATGGTTGTATGCTTGTCCGGCCGGCTTCGGAAATGAATTTCGACGATCCGGAAAATCCTACCATCATGGAAGAACTGGTTAGCGCCCTGGGTGCGGAGGTGGTAGAATACCCCAACAAGACAACCTGTTGCGGATCCTATCAGGTACTGCATGATAACGCTTTGGTGATGCAAAGGGTAGAGGATATACTCAACTCTGCCACTGCCAAGGGAGCGGAAGCAATTATCACCAGTTGTCCTCTTTGCCAGTTTAACCTGGACTGGTTGCAGGAAAAAATCCTGCAGGAGAACGCCGGTTTTCAAAAAATCCCCGTTTTGTATTTTACCCAGCTTTTGGGTTTAGCTCTGGAACTTCCCCAGGAAAGCCTTGGGCTGGATCAGCACTATGTAGATCCCAGACCTTTACTGGTGGGAGCGTAGATTTGCCTTGAAGGAGGAAAGAGTTATGGTCGAAGAAAGAGAAATGGTAAACATATACATTATGGGTAAACATTATAAGGTACCCTATGGCCTGACGATTATGAAAGCCATGGAATACGCCGGTTACCGTTTTATCCGGGGCTGCGGCTGCCGGGGAGGTTTTTGCGGTGCCTGTGGTACAGTTTACCGCAAACCGGGGGATTTCAGGCTGAAAGTAGGCCTGGCCTGTCAAACCATGGTGGAAGACAACATGTATTTGACCCAGATCCCCTTTTACCCGGCCAATAAAGCCACCTATAACCTTGAGGAACTCACTCCTACCCTGGCCACATTGCTGCGGCATTACCCCGAATTGACCCGCTGCCTTGGTTGCAACCAGTGTACCAGGATCTGTCCCCAGGAACTATCGGTAATGGACTATATCGCCGCGGCCCAGCGGGGAGACATCACCAAAGTGGCCAACTTATCCTTCGACTGCATTATGTGCGGTTTATGTGCTTCCCGCTGTCCCGCTGAAATCGTACAGTATAATGTGGCCATTCTGGCTCGCCGGCTTTATGGCCGCCATATTGCCCCACCGGCCCAACACCTGGCCAAACGGGTAGAAGAAATTAAGGCCGGAAAGTTTGATGAAGAACTGGACAGGCTGATGAAGATGGATAAAGAGGAATTACAAAAGCTATATAACGCCCGGGATATTGAACCCTAAGGAAGGTGAAATAATATGTATACTCAGGAAATGCTGGAAGCTATTAAACTCGTGGAACAGACCAGGGAACGGCGTTTAAAGGAAACTTTCCCCCGTCTGAAACCGGAAGAGAAAGAAAATCTTTTGCGTTCCTACCATCCGGACTATATGCCCGAAGCCACCAGACCGGTAAAGGTAGGCCCCAACAAAGGCGATAAATTTACCCACGAACATGCCGACCTGCTGGAAAGCCGCAGCATGCTTGATCCCGATACTTTTTCCCTGGACAACATAGATTTCGACGTGGATGTCCTGGTTATTGGCGGTGGCGGAGCCGGTACATCGGCAGCGCTTTTAGCCCACGAAGCGGGAGCCAGCGTACTGATCGCTACCAAGTTGCGCCACGGCGATGCCAACACCATGATGGCTGAAGGAGGCATCCAGGCAGCAGACAAAGAAAACGACTCCCCGGCCATCCACTACCTTGACGTGATGGGCGGCGGAGGTTATTATAATATCCCCGAACTGGTCGCCGCTTTAGTAAAAGACGCACCTCTGTGCATCCAGTGGTTGGAAAGCCTGGGCTGCATGTTCAGCAAATTCCCCGACGGCACCATGCATACCATTCATGGCGGGGGCACCTCCCGCAAACGCATGCACTTTGCCCATGACTATTCAGGCGCGGAGATTATGCGCACCCTGCGGGATGAGGCGCGTAACCGGGGTATTCCCGTTATTGAATTTTCCCCGGCCGTGGAGCTAATTATTGATGAATACGGGCAGTGTGCCGGAGCTGTACTGTACAATCTAGAAACCGAACAGTACCTGGTGGTAAGGGCAAAAACAGTGATTATTGCCACCGGCGGTTCCGGCCGCCTGCACATTGGCGGTTTCCCCACCACCAACCACTACGGTGCCACGGCGGACGGCATTGTCATGGCTTACCGGGCAGGGGCAAAGTTAATTTATCTTGACGCCACCCAGTTCCACCCGACGGGCGTGGCCTTTCCCGAACAAATCGTCGGGCAACTGGTAACCGAAAAGGTGCGGGGTCTCGGCGCCCAGCTGGTTAACGCGGAAGGTGAGCAATTTGTCTACCCGTTGGAAACCAGGGATGCGGTTTCATCGGCAATCATCCGGGAATGTAAAGAACGGAAGAAAGGAATAACCACGCCCAGCGGCATGCATGGCGTGTGGCTTGATTCCCCCATGATCGATATCATCCACGGCAAGGGCACGGTGGAAAAAGAGCTGCCGGCCATGTTTCGCCAGTATAAACGTTTCAATATAAATATGGCCGAACAACCCATCCTGGTTTACCCAACTCTTCACTACCAAAATGGCGGCATTTTGATTAACGACCGGGCCGAAACAAGCATCCCCAATCTCTACGTGGCCGGCGAAGCATCCGGGGGAGTACACGGGCGCAACCGGCTTATGGGCAACTCCCTGCTGGATATCATCGTGTTTGGCCGCCGGGCCGGTATGAATGCCGCCGAAAGGGCAAAAAGCGTAAAATTAGGCAGGCTTACCCTCGATCACGTCAAACGCTACCATGAGGAACTGCGGAAAGAAGGTCTTGGCCAGAAGGTCGCCCCGATTTTACTCCCGGACTATCGCGGTAAAATCAGTGGTTAGCAATTACTGTGAAAATGGGGAAAGGCTTTGGGGATAATACCCAAAGCCTTTTATTTTTCAATGAAGATGCAATAGCAAAAATTGCAGTAGTCGGCCGTACCGCTCAGTCCCGGGCTTTTAGCCCCGGGTCAAGCGCATACCAGGCATTTCGCGGCACCCGCCAGTCCATTTCAGCTACGCCGGATTTTTAGCTGGCCCTCGCCTCTGTCGTCCGCCCAAGCAGCAAGACTTTGTCCGCTATTTTTTCGTAAATCCGACTAAGACCGGGGTGGATCCAGTTGTTGCTGCACCTGCTGGAGCAGATCCCCCACCCGGGCGTTTAATTGTTGCAATTGGCTAAACTGCTGGGACAGGTGCGGCTGGGATGCAGCCAACTGGCTGAGCATTACTCCTATTTCATAGGCGGCTTTCTGTGCTTCCCGAACATGAAAGGACATCTGTTGCCTTTGGATGCCAGGGTTGGGGCGGTTGTCCAAAAAGTCCAACCAGGTCACGGCTAACAACCTCCTTATAGCAATTGCCTTTTACCGGCGCGGACTAAAATATTTCCCCTTAAAGTATGTACAATCAAACAAACTCTATCCTAAAAAATCCTCAAAAAACCCTCCTGGCTTTTTATGGGAGTCCATGTTATAATATGTTCTGTCGCCGGCGAGGTGAGGACAATGAAGGTTATCACAACCGAAAGGCTACCCATTAAGATTTGGGCCCGGGAGGTGGAAGAGGGCGCCCTGGAACAGGCCCGGCACCTGGCCAATCACCCGTATGCCCGCCATCACATTGCCCTGATGCCCGACGTCCACCAGGGTTACGGCATGCCTATCGGGGGAGTGCTGGCCACGGAAGGGGTAATCATCCCTAACGCCGTAGGGGTGGACGTGGGGTGCGGGGTGCAGGCAGTAAGAACCAACCAGACGGTGGAAGCCGTCCGGCCCCGTTTAAGGGATATCCTAAACCAGATCCAGCGGGCCATTCCCACCGGCTTCAACCATCATAAAAAACCTCAAAGCAGCCCCCTTTTTCATCGCGCTCCAGACGTACCGGTAATCCGGGATGAACTGGAAAACGCCAGGTACCAGCTGGGTACGCTGGGCGGCGGAAACCACTTTATCGAAATCCAAAGGGACGACCAGGATTATGTATGGATCATGCTGCATTCCGGTTCCCGGAACTTTGGTAAAAAAGTGGCCGATTATTATAACCGCCTGGCCATAAACTTAAATGAGAGGTATGGTTCCCCCGTACCCCGGGAATGGCAACTGGCTTATTTGCCTTTAGGTACCCAGGAAGGACAAAATTACCTGGCAGCCATGCAGTATTGCCTGGAATTTGCCCGGGAAAACCGGGCCCATATGATGAGAGTAATCCTGGAAATCTGCCATTCCCTGCTACCCGATTTTGCCTGGGGCGAAGAACTGGACGTGCATCATAATTACGCCTCTTTAGAAAAGCACTTTGGCCAACAGGTAATGGTACACCGCAAGGGGGCCGTGCGGGCGGTAGGGGACGTAATCGTACCCGGGTCCATGGGCAGCCCGTCTTACATCTGCCGCGGCCTGGCCAACCGGGAAAGTTTTGCCAGCTGTTCCCATGGGGCAGGGCGGGTAATGGGTCGCAATGAAGCCCGCCGGCGCATACCCGTGGAAAAAGTCATTAAAGAAATGCAGACCCTGGGGGTCGAGCTATTTAAGGCCAAAAAGGGGGACCTGGCGGAAGAATGCCGCCAGGCCTACAAAGATATTGATCAGGTAATGGAAGACCAAAAGGATCTGGTGGAGATCAAGATCAGGTTACAGCCCCTGGGAGTAGTCAAAGGTTAATCACCCGCGTTCAGCAACCATTGGCGGATATCACAAGCGACCAACAGTGAAAGAGCTTCAGACGCCGTAGTCTGTAGCTCTTTTTCTAATCCTTATGCGTTAAGGATTGGGCACTCTGCTGATTGCCCCTGCCGGGCAGGCACGGTAACAACGACCGCAGCGGGTACAGTTGTCCAGGTTAATATTGTAGTGTACCGTATCGTCAATATAAATGCCGCCATCCCGACATTCCAATTCACACGCCGCACAGGACATGCAAAGCTCCTGGTTAATCTGGTAGTTAAACTTAAACTTCTTTGGTTCTGCCAAGAAAAACCCCCTTTAACAAAACATTGTATATACCCTTTCTACAGCCCGGGAAAAATTCCTCTCAAAGTTTTTAAAATAAAATACATTACGGCAAGACAAAATACTAACAAAAAACTTAAAAGGAGGGCTTATTTTGATCAGAAGACGCATTCAGGGGGTAGTCCGTCGGTACCGCATACCAGGCTCCACCAACACCGGATACCGGCCGGTATGGGATATGGGGTACGCAGCGGAACACAAAAAAAGAACACGTATTTCTGGCGTTAACAGGCCCAGTGTCTAACTGCCAGCAGGGAAGTTAACTCTTCCCGGGAGCCTCCTTCTTTTGTTTTATCCCAATTTGAACCGGCCTTTAAAAAATTTAAAAAACAAGTGGGTTTCAGCTCTAGTCGCTGAAACCCTCACTACGTTGGCTTTTATGCTTGGTGGGCCATGAGGGACTCGAACCCCCAACCTGACGATTAAGAGTCGCCTGCTCTACCAGTTGAGCTAATGGCCCTGGTCGGGATGGAGGGATTTGAACCCCCGGCCTCTTGCTCCCAAGGCAAGCGCGCTAACCAAACTGCGCCACATCCCGCTAATGATACAAGCCTAATTATAACGATAACAAACTTAATTATAATCTCCCCTGCTGCCGTCGTCAAGGGTGCCGGGGCCAAAAAAAAGTCCAGCTTTGCGCTGGACGGGGAGAGATAGAACTCACCAAAGCGGAGTATTCCTAGTATCTCCCGGCAAAGTCTTTAATATACCTATTGAAGTAAAAAGTTACAAAAAATTTATCCCTAAATAACTACCCACACGTGTTATACTTGGTAATAATCACCGAATAACTTTTCAAGGAGGTCGACCACATGTTTAAAACAGCCGAAAGGTTAATCCTGGCCGGCATTGGTGCCCTGGCTTTGACCACCGAAAAGGCAGAAAAAATGATCAATGAGCTGGCGGAAAGGGGACAAATGAGCAAAGAAGAGGCACGCAATTTTTTGCAGGAACTAATTGCCAAAGGGGAGGAGGAAAAGGCCAACCTTGCGAAAACCCTGCGCCGGGAGATTTCCCAGCTAAGGGAGGATCTGGGCCTGGTTACCAGGGCGGAAATAGAGGAACTGAAAAACAGAGTCGCCCGCCTGGAAGAGCAACTGGCACAGAAGCAAAACGAGACCCCAGCTCAGGATACCGGTAACGATAAAATATAAGCTGCATGAGTCCAAAATTTTTCTTTTGTCAGCAGGAAAATTTATAGCCACGTCGAAAATGTAACTTCAAAATTTTAAAAATATAAAGATGAAGCAGGAATTATCCCCGGTTTTGTAGAAAAAACATTCAGTTACCTTATAGCTACAGCCCAGTAGATGGAAAAAGTATTTATGAAATACGCCCGAGGTGAAACGCAATGAAGCTGGCCATCTCCGGAAAGGGCGGTGTCGGTAAAACCACCATTGCTGCTGCACTGGTCAAGTCCTTTGCGGAAACCTACCAAACCGTCTATGCCATTGACGCCGATCCCGACGCCTGTCTGGCCGCCGCTATAGGGATACCCGAAGAGGTTGCCACCGGGTTAAAACCCCTCGTGGAAATGCGGGATCTCATCCGGGCCAAAACCGGAGACGGTGCCTTTTATACTCTTAACCCGCAAGTAAATGATTTGCTGGACAATTATTGCTATCAGCATAAAAACATCAAGTTTATCCGCATGGGCGGGATTAAAAAAGGCGGTTCGGAATGTTACTGCCGCGAAAATACCTTCCTTAACGCCGTGATTTCTTCGTTGCTTCTGGATAACAATGAAGTGGTAATCATGGATATGGGGGCCGGCATCGAACACCTGTCCCGTGGAACAGCTAAAGGGGTAGACCTGATGCTGGTGGTGGTAGAACCAAGCCGCAACAGCATAAATACCGCGCACCTGGTCAAGCGGTTGGCTGCTGACCTGGGAATCCGCAAAGTAAGGATCATTGGCAATAAAATCCGCACCCCGCGGGAAAAGGAGTATATAGAACAAAATTTTTCACCGGAAGAGATACTGGGTTTCATCGAGTTCAACAACGAAATCTGGGAAAAAGCTATGGAACCGAACTCAGATGTAGGGGGAGAACTTTTAGCAGGCATGAGGGAGGTTCGCGAAAAAATACTGGGAGAGGCGGGTGATCGGTAAGCGCCGGGGAGAGGAGAAGAGTTGCATTTTACTATCTTAATTTGCCATCCCTGTCTAAAGGGTGGGTAAAGCTTATTGACCCGGGCACCAACCATACAGAATGCCGGAAAAACTCAAGTAAGTAGAGAGAACCACTGGTTGAAAGGGAGAATTCCAGCCGCAAGAGGATAAATCCCAGGAGCTACACATAATTGCTAAAACTTAACTCGTAACCAGCTAATTTTTTAGCTAAGGAGGTTAAAGCAATGCCAAGGTTTAGAGATCCCAGCCATACCTGCCGGCCCTCGGATGTCCCCCGGGTTGTTGATCCGAAGGTAATAAAAAGGTCTATAGACCCGGCAGTGTTAGAAATGATCGATGTAGCCAAGGAAAGGGGGGTTATTACCACCTTTGACCGGGCGGTAGCACAGCAACCCCAATGTCAATTTGGCTACAAAGGAATTTGCTGCCGGTTTTGTATGATGGGTCCCTGCCGGATCAAAGCAGACGAAGGCCCCGCCAGCAAAGGAATTTGCGGTGCTTCCGTGTGGACAGTTGTAGCCCGTAGTGTAGGCTTAATGCTCCTTACCGGTGCCGCATCCCACAGCGAACATGCCAGCCATATGGCCCATACGCTCCTGGAATGCGCCGAGGGACATGCTCCAGACTATAGCGTCAAGGATCCCGACAAGTTACGCCGCATCGCCAAACGCATTGGTATCCAAACAGATGGCAAGGACGACAGGACCCTGGCCAAGGAAGTGGCCGAAGCAGCCCTGGCCGACTACAGCCGGTTAAAGGGCTTTGGTGAGTCCACCTGGGTAAAAACTACCATTACCCCGGGACGGCTGGAAAAATTCCGCACCCATAACATTATGCCCAGCGGTGTTTATAATACCATTTCCGAACTGGTCAGCCAAGCACACATTGGCATGGATAACGACCCGGTTAACATTATCTTCAGCGCCCTGCGGGTAGCGCTGGCCGACTATACAGGGATGCACGTGGGTACCGACCTTTCCGACGTGCTCTTTGGCACCCCCAAACCGGTAGTCAGTGAAGCCAACATGGCAGTAATTGACCCGGCCAAGGTAAACATTGTCCTCCACGGCCACAACCCGATTCTCTCCGACATTATTGTCCAGGCCGCCAGGGAAATGGAAGATGAAGCCAGGACCGCGGGAGCCGCGGGCATCAACCTGATGGGCATCTGCTGTACCGGCAACGAGGTGCTCATGCGTCACGGTGTACCCCTGGTCACTTCCTTTGCTTCCCAGGAACTGGCCATTACCACCGGAGCCATCGACGCCATGGTTGTGGACGTCCAGTGCATCATGCCGTCCATCCGCACCGTTGCCGAGTGCTTCCACACAGTGATCATCACTACTTCGCCCATTGCTAAAATACCTGGTTCCTATTACCTCGACTACCAGACCACCAAGGCCTTAGAAAACGCCAAGCAGGCCATCCGGACAGCTATAGACGCCTTCAAACAACGGGATGCCAATAAAGTACACATTCCCAATGTGAAGAACAAAGTGGTTGCCGGCTGGAGTTTGGAAGCCCTTTACGATTTGTTCCGGACTGTGGAGCCGGATAACCCCGTCAAAGCACTCACCGACGCCATTTTAAGTGGAGAGCTCAAAGGAGTAGCTCTGCTGGCGGGCTGCAACAACCTGAAACGGTTCCAGGACGACAGCCATATCACCATTGCCAAGGAAATGATTAAAAACGATGTCTTTACCGTAGCCACCGGTTGTGCCGCCCAGGGCTGTGCCAAGCTGGGGCTACTGGCTCCCGAAGCTATGGAATTTGCCGGCGAAGGGCTGAAGAAATTCCTGGCCCGGATCAGTGAAAAGGCCAACCTGAGCACGCCACTGCCGCCCATCTTCCACATGGGTTCCTGCGTAGACAACACCCGGGCCTCCGACCTGCTCATGGACATGGCCAACACGCTGGGCGTGGATACCCCGAAGGTGCCTTTCGTCGCCTCCGCCCCCGAGGCCATGAGCGGCAAGGCAGTGGCCATCGGTTCCTGGTTTGTAGCCATGGGCGTGCCGGTACACGTAGGCTCCATGCCGCCAGTAGAAGGTAGCGATCTCATTTACAGCATCCTTACCCAGGTAGCCAGCGATGTGTACGGCGGTTACTTCATCTTTGAAATGGATCCCAGCGTGGCCGCCCAAAAGATGCTTAGCGCTTTAGAATATCGTACCTGGAAACTGGACGTGCACCGCAAAGTGGCCGAGGACTTTGAAACCGCCCTGTGCCAGAACTATTAATGAGCCAGGACGAAAGGAGGAAACCAGCATGTCCGAGCAAATTAACTTTGACCAGATCTTCGAAGGTGTGATCGAGCCGGGCAAAGAACCCAAGCGGCTCTTCAAAGAAGCTTATGAAGGGGCCATCACGGCGGTAAGCTATGCCGAGATACTGCTCAATCAGGCCATTCGCACCTACGGGCCGGACCACCCGGTAGGCTATCCCGATACGGCGTACTACCTGCCGGTCATTCGCTGTTTAAGCGGCGAAGAAATCAAGACCTTGGGCGATATGGTTCCGGTCTTGAACCGGGTCAGGGCCCAGTTTAAAGAAGACTTCCGTGATTTTACCAATGCCCGGCTGGCTGGTGAGGCCACCTGGTATGCTGCGGAAATTATCGAAGCCATACGTTACCTAAAACATACCCCGGAAAACCCCCTGCACGTTCCACCCTGGACCGGCTTTATCGGCGACCCGGTGGTGCGCCAGTACGGCACCAAGATGGTGGACTGGACCATCCCCGGCGAAGCGGTAATCATCGGGCGGGCGAAAGATAGCAAAGCCGCCAAGAAGATCGTGGACAGCTTCATGGCCAAGGGCCTGATGCTCTTCTTATGCGATGAAATCATCGAGCAGCTGCTGGAGGAAGGCGTCAAGCTGGGGGTGGACTACATCGCCTATCCCCTGGGCAACTTCACCCAGGTGGTCCATGCGGCCAACTACGCCCTGCGGGCCGGCATGATGTTCGGGGGCATTAAGCCGGGCTTGAGGGATGCCCAGCGGGATTACCAGCGCCGCCGGGTACTGGCCTTCATCCTCTACCTGGGCGAACACGACATGGTCAAAACCGCCGCGGCCTTGGGAGCCATCAACG
Organism: Desulfofundulus salinus; assembly: GCF_003627965.1. Classification (NCBI taxonomy): domain Bacteria; kingdom Bacillati; phylum Bacillota; class Clostridia; order Eubacteriales; family Peptococcaceae; genus Desulfofundulus; species Desulfofundulus salinus. Next base: position 1,796,963 of record NZ_RBWE01000001.1, read on the forward strand.
TGGGCTTCCCGGTCATAACCGACCAGCCCCTGCCTGAAGACAAACAGATCAAAGACTGGTTTATCTCCGAACCCGACTATGACAAAATCGTTCAGACCTGCCTGGAAGTGCGGGGCATCAAGATTACCGCCATTGACATCGACGTACCCATTACTGTTGGCCCGGCCTTCGAAGGTGAGTCCATCCGTAAGAAAGACATGTACGTGGAATTCGGCGGCACCAGAACTCCCAGCTTTGAGCTGGTGCGCATGGTCGGTCCGGACGAAATTGAAGACGGTAAGATTGAAGTCATCGGTCCGGACATTGATACCGTGGAGCCCGGCAGTGCCATGCCGCTGGGCATTGTGGTGGACATTTACGGCCGCAAGATGCAGGAGGACTTCGAACCCGTGCTGGAGCGGCGCATTCACTACTTCATTAACTACGGCGAAGGCTTGTGGCACGTAGCCCAGAGGGACATCATGTGGGTACGCATCAGTAAAGACGCCTACTCCAAGGGATTCCGCCTGCGACACATCGGCGATATCCTCTACGCCAAATTCAAAGCGGAATTCCCGTCCATCGTGGACCGGGTGCAAGTAACCATTTACACAGATGAGCAAAAAGTGCTGGAAATGCGGGAAATAGCCCGGCAATACTATAAGAAACGGGACGATCGCTTAAAGCAGCTGCGGGATGAAACCGTGGACACCTTCTACTCCTGCACGCTGTGCCAGTCCTTCGCTCCTACCCACGTATGCGTGATTGCCCCCGAGCGGGTGGGTCTGTGTGGGGCCGTGAGCTGGCTGGATGCCAAGGCCGCCTATGAAATTAACCCTCACGGATCCAACCAGCCCATTCCAAAGGAGGGATTGATTGACCCGGTCAAGGGGCAGTGGAAATCCTTCAACGACTTTGTTTACGCCAACTCCCAGCGGACCATTCAGGCGGTCAATTTCTACACCATCATGGAATATCCCATGACCTCCTGCGGCTGCTTCGAGTGCATCCTGGCCATGGTGCCGGAGTGCAACGGCTTCATGGTGGTCAACCGGGAACACAGTGGCATGACTCCCTCGGGGATGACCTTCTCCACCATGGCTGGCACCATTGGCGGCGGTGCCCAGATGCCCGGGTTCATGGGAATTGGTAAGTCATACCTGGCTTCCCGCAAGTTTGTCCCGGCCGACGGAGGCCTGGCCCGGCTGGTGTGGATGCCCAAGGCCTTAAAGGAACAGCTGCGGCCGCAACTGGAAGAAGCAGCGGAGGAGGCTGGGCTGGGCAGAGACTTTGTGGATAAGATTGCCGATGAAACTGTGGGCACCAGCGGCGAAGAGATACTGCCCTTCCTGGAGGAGAAGGGGCATCCGGCCCTCACCCTGCCGCCGCTACTTTAAGCAGTTTTAATCGCGCACCCAATTAGGATGTGGTAATGTGTATATTCTGGAGGACACCTGTCTGTCAGGTGTCCTCCGGATATGTGTTACTTAAAGTTACGAGAAAGGAGATAAGGAGAATGGGTTTAACAGGTTTAGAGATTTTTAAGCAACTGCCGAAAACCAACTGTAAGGATTGTGGTCATCCGACCTGTCTGGCCTTTGCCATGGCCATGGCTTCCGGCAAAGCCAGTCTAGAGCAATGCCCCCACGTAAGCGAAGCAGCAAAGGAAGCCCTGGGCGCTGCTTCCGCTCCGCCGGTAGCCCTAGTCAAAATTGGCACCGGGGAAAAGGAGCTGCAGTTGGGTAACGAAACCGTACTCTTCCGTCACGACAAGCGTTTTGAACATCCCACAGGTATTGCCATCGCTGTGAGCGATACCGCCACCAAAGAAGAAATTGCTTCCCTTGTAGGCCAGATCAATAAGCTGGTCTTTGACCGGGTCGGACAGCTCCACAGTGTGAACCTGGTAGCCGTCATAAATGATTCCGGTGATGCGGAAAAGTTTGCCGCGGCAGTAAAGGAAGCTGCAGCCAACACCGAATATCCCCTGATCCTGATCACCGAAAACACGTCGGCCATGGAAAAGGCCCTGGAGGTAGTGGGCAGCAAAAAGCCGCTGCTCTGCGGGGCTACCCCTGCCAACTACGAAGGCATGACCGCACTGGCTAAGAAGTATGAGGCCCCCATGGTGGTTAAAGGAGCCGACCTCAATGGACTGGCCGAGTTAGTGGAAAAGGTAGTGGCCCTGGGTCACAAACAACTGATTCTGGATTCGGGCGCCCGGGAAGTCCATAAGGTCCTGGCCGACCAGACCCAGATCCGCCGCCAGGCTTTGAAGCGTTTCCGTCCCTTTGGCTACCCCACCATTACCTTTGTTACCAACGAAGATCCCATCCAGGCCGTGGCCGACGCCGCAGTGTACATTTGTAAGTATGCGGGAATTGTGGTGCTTCAAACGGCCGATCCGGCAGACATTTTGCCGCTAATCACTTTGCGCCTGAACATTTACACCGACCCGCAAAAACCAATCGCCGTGGAATCCAAGATTTACGAGATTGGTAATCCCGGTCCCGATTCCCCGGTTTACATCACCACCAACTTTTCCCTTACCTATTTCTGTGTGGCTGGAGACGTGGAAGCCAGCCGCGTACCGGGTTACATTCTCCCCGTAGATACCGACGGCATTTCCGTCCTGACTGCGTGGGCGGCCGGAAAGTTCACCCCCGAGAAGATTACAGAGATGCTCAAAAACTCCGGCATTGCCGAAAAGGTATCCCATCGCAAGGTAATCATCCCCGGGGGCGTGGCCGTGCTGAGCGGCAAGCTCCAGGAACTCTCCGGTTGGGAAGTACTGGTGGGGCCGCGGGAATCTTCCGGCATTCCTTCCTTCCTGAAGCAACGCTGGAATGTCTAGCCCGGACCGGTTAGCCGGGCTCTGGCGGTAAACCGTGGCTGGTCGGGCGCTTCACTGTGTGGGCACTGCCTGGTAAAAAGTTACCGCTCTTGCTACCCGACCTGAACAAACGGAACAATAATCACCAGAAGGGAAGTGGTACTCATGGCCTTTACCATCGCCATCGCCGGTAAAGGTGGAACGGGTAAGACCACGCTGGCCGCCCTTTTAATTAGACAGCTGATCCAGGCAGGTAAGGGGCCCATCCTGGCCGTGGATGCCGACGCCAATGCAAACCTGCACGAAGCACTGGGTATCGAGGTGGAAGATACCATCGCGGATGTTATGGCCCGGATCAACAACAACCTGGAACCGCTACCGGCAGGCATGACCAAAGACCAGTACGTAGCCTTCCGGGTGCACCAGTCTTTAGCCGAAGGAGATGAAGTGGATCTCCTGGTAATGGGAGGTCCCGAAGGGCCGGGTTGTTATTGCTACGTCAATAATCTGGTGCGGGGCTTCATGCAGGAATTGAGTAACAATTATGCCTATGTGGTAATGGACAACGAAGCGGGGTTGGAACATCTGAGCCGGCGTACCACGCAGAATGTGGACATTCTCCTTGTGACCAGCGACGCCAGCGCGCGGGGTATCCGCTCGGCTGGCCGGGTAAAAGAACTGGTAGAATCCCTGGCCCTGGAGATCAAAAAAATGTACCTGGTGGTAACCAAAGTCGCCGATGGCTCAGTGGAAGCCCTGCAGGACGAAATCCAGAAAACCGGCCTGGAGTTAATAGGCGCTGTTCCGCGGGATGAGCAGGTTTTCCAGTATGACCTGCAAGGCAAGCCACTGGTCGAGCTACCCGACGATTCCCTGGTAGTGGCTGCCGTTACGGAGATAATGCGTAAAACAGCCATCCTCTAATTTCATACACTTACTTATCTAAAGAGAAAGGAGCGTCTATCATGGCCGTTACCATAGCCAAAGAAAGATGGACCAACAAGGTTGCAGAAGTGGTTTTAGGAACCGAGCCGAACATCGTTAAAATCGGGGGCGAGAGTACCCTGCCCTTCCTGCACTTCGAAGGAGAAATGCCCAACCGGCCTGCGGTGGCCCTGGAAGTCTGGGACATGGAACCCACCAGCTGGCCGGAAATTCTGACCAGCGCCTACGCCGGTGTATTAAACGACCCCGTGGCGTGGGCGAAAAAGTGCGTGGAATACGGGGCGGACCTGGTCTGCCTGACCCTGGTCAGTGCCCATCCGGATAATAAAAACACAAGCCCGGAGGAATGCGCCCAGGTGGCCAAGGCGGTGGCCGACGCTGTAAACGTGCCCTTGATCATCCTTGGCTGCGGTGTGGAAGAAAAAGACGCCCAGGTGCTGGAAAAAGTGGCCGAGGCCCTGTCCGGCCGGAACTTCCTCCTGGGTTGTGCCACGCAGGAGAACTACAAAACTATTACCGCTGCCTGCATGGTGCACGGTCACAACATCATTGCTTCCAGCCCCCTGGACATCAACCTGGAAAAGCAGCTGAACATATTAATTACGGAAATGAACCTGGCCGCCAACCGCATTGTCATTGACCCCTCGGTGGGCGCCCTGGGTTACGGTATTGAATACGCCTATTCCATCATGGAACGGACCCGCATCGGTGCCCTTACGGGCGATAAAATGATGGCCATGCCGGTCATCTGCCTGCTGGGCCAGGAAGTCTGGAAAACCAAGGAAGCGAAGAGCACCACGGAGGAGACTCCGGAATGGGGAAGCCAGGAGCGCCGGACCATCCTGTGGGAAGTAATCACTGCCGTGGCCTTTGCTCAGGCGGGCGGGTCCCTGTTTGTCATGCGGCATCCCGAATCCCTCAAACAATTCCGGGCCCACATTGACAAATTGATGCAGCCCAATGCCTATTAATAAAAAAAATAAAAGGAAGGTGTCAAAAATATGATCCTCATTGGCGAGCGGATCAATGGTATGTTTAAGGATATCCGGGAAGCCATTTTAAACAAAGACCCGGAACCCATCCGTTATTGGGCCAAACGCCAGTATGAAAACTGCGCCGCTTACCTGGACATTAACACCGGCCCCACCGTGGACCCCAAGGACCAGCCGGCGGTAATGGAGTGGCTGGTGAAGGTTGCCCAGGAAACCGTGCCTCTGCCCTGCTGCATTGACTCAACCAACCCGGAAGCCATCGAGGCCGGGTTGGCCGTACACAAGGGCAAGGCCATGATCAACTCTACCAGTGCCGACCAGTGGAAGATGGACATTTATTTCCCCATGGCCAAGAAATATAATGCCGCCATCATTGGTCTGGCCATGAATGAAAAGGGCGTACCCAAGAGTGCGGCCGACCGGGTAGCCCTGGCCATGGAAATTGTGGTTAATGCCGACGCCCATGGCATCCCCATGGAAGACCTGTATATTGATCCCCTGATGCTGCCCTGTAACGTGGCCCAGGACCACGGACCCGAGGTACTGGAAGCCATCCGCCAGATCAAGACTCTGGCCGATCCGCCGCCCCGGACCACCCTGGGCCTGAGCAACACCTCCCAGCGCTGCACCAACCGTCACCTGCTCAACCGGACCTTCCTGATTATGTGCATGGCTGTGGGATTGGATTCGGCTATCGCCGACCTGGAAGACCAGGAATTGCTGGATGCCGTGGCTGGCGCCAACATCCTCCTGAATAAGGACATTTATTGCGACTCCTTCTTAAAGACCTTCAGACAGCGGTAAGGGCACGGCCTCAAAAGGGGAAAGCGGTCGCTCGCAGGCCGTTTTCCCCTTGGTTTGTTTTCAAAAATTTTTAAGGACAATTGCAGGATTTGCAAGGTCTATGGACGAATTATATTAACTGGCATTCACAAGGGCTACACGAGCTGAAGGTAATCTAAAACAAAAGTCGCAACACGCTCTTTATTTTGTTCTTTTCGGGAGGGGATATAGTGCCTAGGATTGGCGTCTACATCTGCCATTGTGGCGAGAATATCGCCGGTGCTGTGAATGTGGAAGAGGTGAGAAAATACGCCGAGAAGCTCCCCGGGGTAGTCCTTGCACGGAACTATCTTTTCATGTGTTCGGATCCGGGCCAGGAATTAATCAAGCAGGATATTAAGAACGGCCTCATTGACCGGGTGGTGGTGGCAGCCTGTACTCCCCGCACACACGAACCGATCTTCCGCAAGGCGGTGGAGGACGGGGGGCTCAACAAGTACCTCCTCGAAATGGCGAACATCCGTGACCAGGATAGCTGGCCACATTGGCAAGACAAGGAGAGAGCCACCGCAAAAGCAAAGAAACTGGTTGCCAGCGCCGTAGCGAAGGCCGCTTTCCTGGAGCCGCTGGAGGACAGATTTGTGGAAGTAACGCGTGCATCGCTGGTCGTTGGCGGTGGCGTCGCCGGAATGTTTGCCGCGCTCGATCTGGCCAATATGGGCTATAAGGTCTACCTGGTGGAGAAAAGCCCCTCCGTTGGGGGCAACATGGCCAAGCTCGATAAGACTTTCCCCACCAATGACTGTTCAGCCTGTATCCTAACTCCCATCATGGTGCAGGTGGGAACCCATCCGAATATTGAACTTCTAACTTACTCCGAAGTGGAATCCGTCGAAGGATCCGTCGGCAACTTCAAAGTGAAGGTAAGAAAGAAACAGACGTATATTGACTGGGATAAGTGTACTGGATGCGGCGATTGCGTGAATGCCTGCCCGGCCAAGGTGCCCAACGAGTTCAATGAGGGCATGGATAACCGCAAGGCTATTTATATTGAGTTTCCGCAGGCAGTACCGAAACGGGCGGTTGTAGATATTGAGCACTGCCTTAACTGCGCGAAACGTATTATCGGTACCCAGCCGAGGACCCATTCCAAGACTGGCGAGCCCATCCTTGCCCCGTGTGAGAAAGCATGCAAAACCGGTGCGTGTGACCGTTCAAGGGCGTATAACCCCGAAGGCGAGATCGTCGAGCTCAACGTGGGCACCATCATCGTGGCTGCCGGTTACAAGGTGATGGACAAAGCGCCGTTCAAAGAGTATTCGCCGCAATCACCCAACGTTATCACGGCCATGCAACTTGAGCGTATCCTGTCGGCAACCGGTCCCACGGAAGGCCAATTGAAACGCCCGTCGGACGGTGAAAAGCCCAAAACCATCGCCTTCATCTCTTGTGTTGGCAGCCGGGATAAGAGATACCATACCTATTGCTCCAAGGTCTGCTGCATGTACATGCTCAAGGAAGCCCGGTTGATCAAGGAGAAGTACCCTCACATTGATATTTACATTTTCTTTATTGACGTGCGAACCGGCGGTAAAGACTTCGAGGAGTACTACAACTACTGCCGTGATCTTGGCATCAAGATGCTTCGCGGCCGTGTCGGGGCGGTAGACGAGTTGCCAGGCGATAGGTTAAGGGTGCGCGCCTACGACGTTGACCTGGGTGCGCCCGTAGAATTGGAGGCCGACCTGGTGGTCCTGGCCACGGCTATCGAGCCTGCTCCGGACCTCGAAGAACTTGGCCGGAAGCTGGGTATCACATGCGGCAGCGAAGGTTTCATGAAGGAGTTGCACACCAAGCTCTATCCGGTAGAAACGTCAGTGAAGGGTATTTACATCGCCGGGTGTACACAGGGCCCCAAAGACATTCCCGAATCGGTGTCACAAGCACGGGCTGCTTCTTCAGCGGCCGCAGTACCCCTCACCTTAGGAAAGGTAATTGTGGAGCCGCTGATTTCGGAAGTGAACCAGAGGAAGTGCACCGGCTGCGGTACTTGCGTGCAACTGTGTCCGTACTCGGCCATCAGCCTGGTGGAGGATAAAGGAAGGCTGCGGTCCAAAATTGACGAAGCCCTGTGTGCCGGCTGCGGCGTATGTGCAGCGGCTTGCCCGTCGGGAGTCATCACGTTGCACGGCTTCACCAACGCCCAGATCCACGCACAAATTAAAGCTTTAGCCTGCTGAGTTCGGGGGTGGTACGAGTGTCTAGCGATCAAGTAGCAACGGGGGTAATCAACCTCTCTGAAGGCGATTCCAGTCTAGCTAATGAAATAAAAGAGTTAGGCGGCGAGGAATTGATGGAATGCATCCAGTGCGCCAAATGCGCCGCCGCCTGCCCTATGGTGCTGGCTGGCTTTCCCTTTTTCAACAAGCGGATTATTCAAGCGATTTTCCTGGGGTTGCGTGACGCACTGCTGGACGATTCATCCATTTGGGCCTGTCAGTCCTGCAATCGCTGCACCGAAGTATGTCCGCGGGAGGTTAACCCCTTTGAGATCATTCAAGCCATGCGGCGAGTGGCGATAAGGGAGTTTGCCCTGCCTACCCTTTCCATTGAAGGTCTTAAGTCCCTTTACGATACCGGCCATGCCGTTTATCTGGCGGGAGCCGGAAACACGCGGGCAAAAGTTGGTCTGCCGGAAAAGCCGCCTTCCACGGTCGCGAACCCGGAAGCTTTGAAAGAGCTGCAGGCGGTCATACGAAAAACAGCCCTGGCCGACCTGGGAATTATCCCCATGGACGAGTCCGGCGTAAAGGAAACTTGTGAGGTGTAGCCAATGAAGGTAGGTTTTTTTGTCGGCTGCAACACGGCGTTTAATAGACCGGATTTAGAGCAGGCGGTACGGTATGCGTTCCCGGCACTCGGGATTGAACTGGACAACCTTGAAGGACAGTCATGTTGTCCCAGTTGGGGGACGATGCCCTCCGTAGACGTGGTGGGCTGGTGTGCCGTAGGAGCTAGAAACCACACCATAGCTGAGGAAAAAGGCCTGGATATAGTCACCGTGTGCGGCAGCTGTTACGGTAGCCTGGCTGAATCAAAGTACAAGATGGATACCCACCCGGAGATAAAGGCCCAGGTCAACGAGATTCTTAAGGATATTGGCAGGGAATATAAGGGAACCAGCAATGTCAGGCTCGCTTTCTATTATCTATACCATGAGCTTGGGCCTGACAAGATTAAAGAGGCCGTTAAACATAAACTCGACGGCCTTACAGTGGCCCTTCAGCCCGGCTGCCACACCCTCTGGCCAAGCAAAGTTTACTATGATAAGGAAGAAGATCCCTTCCACCCCAAGGTGCTTAAGGAAATGTGTGAGGCCTTGGGCGCTACAGTTGGTCATTATACCCGCTTAATCGACTGTTGTGGTATGGGTGCTATGCGGAGCACCGACATGGAAAAATCCTTAAAGCTTGTTGAGAAAAAGCTTATCTCCATGAAAAACGAGGTTAATCCCGACCTGATCGTGACCGGTTGCAGTTCCTGCTTGATCCAGTTCGACACAGCCCAGGAACTCCTGCGTAGCGGCAAGAAGATTAATTTCGAGATTCCTGTCCTCCACATCATGCAGGTCCTGGCGTTATGCCTGGGAGCCGATCCGGAGCGGGTTACCGGTCTGGCGAAAACGGATGTAAGACGCGTTGTAAACAGGATTTTGGAAGGATTATAAAAGACCATCTTGGCCTTTAACTGTTAACTTTTCTCAGCTCTCTGGCTTTCTTTGGGTAGTGAAAGGAGTGAAAAATGGTAATGCGGACAGAGTTTGAACCAAAAATTATTGCCTTTTTATGTAACTGGTGCAGTTACGCAGGTGCAGACCTTGCCGGGTCTCTCAGGTTCCAGTACCCCCCGAATGTGACGATCATCAGGGTGCCCTGCTCTGGAAGGGTTTCTCCGTTATTTATACTGAAGGCCCTTTTTGCCGGCGCTGACGGCGTGCTGGTAGGCGGGTGACATCCCGGAGACTGCCACTATGGTAGTGGCAATTATAATGCTGAACGGCGCACCAAGATCACCCAGCGGCTTTTAGATTCACTGGGAATTGAGCGGGAGCGGCTCCGGTTGGCCTGGATTTCCGCTTCGGAAGGGGCCAAGTTTGCCGAGACGGTAAGAGATTTCACTACTCAGCTACAGGAGTTGGGTCCCAACCCGTTGCGTGTCACGGATGGCCAGGAGAAAGGGAATGAAGGAACCGTGGTTTAACAAGATCCTTTGTAAGGGCTAAGGAAAGGCACCTACAAACAAGTTGTCAGTCTCGCCCAAAGCTCCTTAATGCAGGAGGGAAGATTAAAGCCATGGAAAGGAAATCTAGAGGCAAACGGAGTACTTACCTCGGTCAAGGAACCGAGTCCCAATAAAGGTCGGGTCGAGAAGGCGGGGTGTTATAAAATGAGCGAATTAACCAGGGCAATTCAAGAAACGGCACAAAAGCTTCTGCAAAACAGGGAAGTTGAACTAGTGGTGGGTTTTGCAGAGGGGAGCCTCCCTTTGCGCAATACCCCCTGCTTTGTTCGCCAACCAGAGGAGGCACAAAAGCTGGTCTGGGGTTACGGCTGTGAAAACAACCTGGCTAACTACCTCCGCAAGAGGCCAGAAAAGGTGGCCGTGGTAGCTAAGGGTTGTGATAGCCGCTCCATAGTAGAGCTTATAAAAGAAAACCAGATCGACCGCGATAAACTGGTGGTTATTGGTGTACCTTGCCGGGGCATGATTGACCGCAAGAAAGTAACCCACTTGCTGGCAGGAAAGGAGCTGCTGGAAGCAGAAGTAAGGGACGGCCAGGTCGTATTAAAAGGAAAAGAATTTAACGAAACTGTTCCCCTTGAACAATTGCTTTACGATACCTGTTTAACCTGCCAACACCCCAACCCGGTGTTGTTCGACATCATGATGGGCGAACCAGTTCCGGTGAAAGAAACCGAATGTTTTGCCGACGTAGCAAACTTTGAAACAAAAGCACCGGCGGAAAAGCGGGCATATCTCATGCAGGAACTGTCCCGTTGTATTCGATGCTATGCCTGCCGGCAGGCCTGCCCCATGTGCTTCTGCGAAGAATGCTTTGTCGATTGCTCTATGCCCCAGTGGCTTAGCAAGTCATCCCTGAATGTTCAGGATAACGTCTTCTTCCAGGCCGTAAGGGCACTTCACCTGGCCGGGCGCTGCGTGGACTGTGGAGCATGCGACCGTGCCTGCCCCATGGGCATTGATTTGCGCACCTTAACCCGCAAAATGGTGAAGGATGTTCAGGAGCTGTTTGGTTATACCGCCGGGGTCAGCTTGGATCAAAAACCTCCGCTAGCTGCACCAATTAATACAACAAGCCCGGCCACTTGTAATCAAGACGGGAGGTGAGAGAGTGTTGCTTGTAAATAAAGGCCAGTTTACCGATTGGCTCAATCAGTTAATACAGGTTTATCAGGTATATGCCCCTGTAAAAGAGGATGACTATTTCTGCTTTAAAAAAATTAACTCTGGCGACCAGGCAACCTTGAATTATACCAACTCCAAGGTTCCCCCCAAAGAAGTTCTCTTTCCACGTTCGGAAAAACTCTTCTGCTATCGCTGTGAAAACGATGGCGTTCAATTAACAGAACAAATTGATGAAAGCAAAAAAATTATCGTTGGCTTAAGGCCCTGCGACGCCAAAAGCTTTCTCCTTCTGGACGGCGTCTTTAACAGTGACAAATATCATGATCCTTACTACCTGATAAGAAGAAACAATACCGTACTGGTAGGTCTTGGGTGTAATCAACCGGCAGCCACCTGCTTTTGCACTTCCCTGGGCGGGGGTCCTTTTGCCACCGAAGGCCTGGACCTCTTGCTGGTGGACATCGGTGACCGATACGTGGTGGAGGTGCTGACGGACAGGGGTCGAGAATTGCTTTCCGGAATGGAGCTGCCCGCCGCCAACCAGGAGGCGCAGGAAGCCGCCCGAATAGTGAAGGAAGGTGCGGCGCTCTCTACCCAAGTTAATCTGGAAGGGCTAAAGTCCAAGTTGGATGTTATTTTCTATGACCCCATCTGGGACCTGATCCATGAGAAGTGCCTGGGGTGTGCCGCCTGTACTTACACCTGTCCCACGTGCCACTGCTTTGACATCGTAGACGAGGCTGAGGGGAACGAAGGCTGCCGGATACGCAATTGGGATGCCTGCATGTTCCCGCTCTTTACCCTTCACGGTTCCGGCCACAACCCCCGTCCGACGGGTAAGGAACGGTTCCGGCAACGGGTCATGCATAAATTCAAGTACTTCGTGGACAATTTTAACGCCATAGCCTGTGTAGGCTGCGGCAGGTGCATTATAAACTGCCCTGTTAATCTGGACATCCGGGAAGTGTTAGCGGAGATCCAGGGTTCGGAAGTGAGGTCTGATAAGCAATGAAAAACCCCTATCTTCCACTTCCCATGCGGCTGGTTAAAAACTTTGTGGAAACCGAAGATAAGCTTATTCATACCTTTACCCTGGAGTTCCTAAATGAAGAAGACGAGAAGTCATTCCAATATTTACCCGGCCAATTTGCCGAGGTATCCGTATTTGGTGTAGGTGAAGCTCCCTTCGGCATTGCCTCTTCGCCCACAGAACCCGGGCACCTGAAGTTCTCGGTGGCCAAAGTAGGTGTGGTGACCACAACCCTACACCAACTCCCTGAAGGCACCATCCTGGGTGTGCGGGGACCGCTGGGAAACAACTATCCCATAGAGGAGTTTAAGGGCAAGAACCTGGTAGTAATTGGCGGTGGCTTTGCCTTCACCACATTAAGATCGCTGATTACCTACATTCTCCATCCCGACCACAGGGGAGACTACGGAGAACTGACGGTAATTTATGGCGCCCGGAATCCTGGCCTCTTGCTCTACAAGGACGAGCTGGCCGAATGGGAAAAGCGTTCGGACATTAATCTGGTCTGCACCATTGACCGCCCGGTAGAAGGATGGAGCGGCCGGGTGGGTTTTGTACCGGCAGTAACCAAGGAAGTAGCTCCCAGCGCGGAAAATGCGTACGCGGTAATTTGCGGCCCACCGGTGATGATTAAGTTCACCATGCCGGTGCTCGAGGAACTGGGCTTTCCCTCCGAGCGGATCATCATGTCCCTGGAAAACCGCATGAAATGCGGCATCGGCATGTGCGGTCGGTGTAACGTGGGCAATAAATACGTCTGTAAAGATGGTCCGGTCTTTACCCGGGCACAACTTAACCAGTTGCCTAACGAATACTAAAAAGATAAAAACAACCCCCGGCTTGCGCCGGCTTAAAGGTAAGACCGGCGCAAGGCCGCAGGGTTGTGTATGTGGGATGGTCAATCAAAAAGCCCTAGAGGGGAGGATTCCCAAATGAATGCCATCGTGGCCGCTGAACTGGATCCCACTTTTCGGGACGAGTTAGCGGAAAAGATGAAAAGTTTGGACTTTGCCAACTGTTTAGCCTGCGGTATGTGTACCGCTGGCTGTGCCTTCTCCGACCTGCACCCGGATAACGATCCCCGCAAAATGCTGCGCAAAGTAATCCTGGGCATGCGGGAGGAACTTTTAAAAGACCCCTTTATCTGGTACTGCACCATGTGTGAACGGTGCACCGTGGAGTGTCCCATGTGCGTAAATATTGCCGCCGTTACCAGGGCCATTCGCGGCAATTTCCGCACCGATTCACCCGGTTTCCTCCAAAAGGTAGTTGACGACACCATCAGGTCCGGCAACCAGATGGATGTACAGCCCGATGAATACATGGAAACACTGGAGTGGCTCCAGGAAGAACTGCAGGCTGAACTGGGTGATCCTGATTATCACATTCCTATTGATGTGGAGGGAGCCGACTTCCTCTTTGGCTTCAACGCCCGGGAGGTGAAGTATTACCCCAACGAATTGCAAAACATCCTGAAGATTTTCTATGCCGCCGGTGCCAATTATACCTTGAGCTCCCAAAAGTGGGATGCTACCAACTTGGCCCTTTTCAGTGGTAAGGACGAAGATTTCTGGAAAATCACTGAACCAATGCTTCAGGAAGTGGTACGGCTAAAGGCCAAGGAATTGGTTGTTACCGAATGCGGCCACGCCTTCCGTTCTGTACGCTGGGGTTACCGCACCTTCTGGAAGGGACCGCAGTTCCCCATCCGCAGCATTCTGGAGGTCCTGGACGAGTGGATCCAGCAAGGGCGGATTAAGCTGGACCCCACCAAGAACCCCGAACCGGTCACTCTCCATGATCCCTGCAACCTGGTGCGCAAGGAAGGGGTAGTAGAACCGCAGCGCCGGGTATTAAAGGCTGCAGTAATGGACTTCCGGGAAATGTTTCCCAACGGCAGGTGGAATTATTGCTGCGGTGCCGGAGGCGGTGCCCTGGCCATGCCTGAATATACCGAACAGCGCTTAATCAAGGGCAAGCGCAAAGTGGACCAGCTTTTGGCCACAGGAGCTAAAATTGTGGCTATTCCCTGCCACAACTGCATGGACCAGTTCAACGACCTCAACAAACATTACAAGCTGGGCATGAAGATGGAACATATCTGTAGCATTGTTGAAAGAGCCTTGATTATGCCCGAAAAAAAGCCCAAAGTTTAGACCACGCCGAATACACCTACCTCTGCCCCCGGCAAAGTTAACCCCTGGGCCGGCCTGCAGGGGTGAGTATTACCACCTCCATTTTCGAAAGGACGGATGTGATGTTCAATGAGCGTTAACAAAGCAGGGTCGGTACTGGTGGTGGGAGCGGGTATCGCCGGCATCCAGGCCTCCCTGGATCTTGCCGAATCGGGCTATTTGGTCTACCTGGTGGAAAGTTCTCCGGCCATTGGCGGCACCATGCCCATGCTGGATAAAACCTTTCCCACCAACGACTGTTCCATGTGCATCCTTTCCCCCAAGCTGGTGGAATGCGGCCGTCACCTGAATATCAAAACCTACACCTGCGCCGACGTGGTGGACGTGCAGGGCGAACCGGGGAATTTTACCGTAATCATCCGTCAACGCCCCCGATACGTCGATGTGGATAAATGTAAGGGATGTGGCGACTGCGCCGAGGCCTGCCCCATTGATGTCCCTTCGGAGTTCGACCAGGGGATCAGGGAGCGCAAGGCCATTTATAAACCTTACGCCCAGGCCTTTCCCAATGCCTATATCATTGATAAGGAAAACTGCATCGAGTGCGGTGCCTGCGAGGAAGCCTGTCAGGCCGGCGCCATAGACCATTCCATGGAAGAGGAAACCATTGAGCTGAATGTGGGGGCCGTGGTCCTCTGCCCGGGATTTCAGAAATTTGACCCCTCCCAACTGACCTATTATGGTTACGGTAAATATCCCAATGTTTTGACCAGTTTGGAATTTGAACGGATTCTAAGCGCTTCCGGTCCCTTCCAGGGACATCTGGTCAGACCCTATGACAAAAAAGAACCCCGGCGCATTGCCTGGATTCAGTGCGTGGGGTCCCGTAACTGCCGGATAGACCACGGTTACTGCTCCTCGGTGTGCTGCATGTATGCCATCAAGGAAGCGGTCATCGCCAGGGAACACAGCAAAGAGCCCCTGGAAACCACTATCTTTTACATGGACATGCGCACCTATGGCAAGGGTTTTGAGAAGTACTACAACCGGGCCAAGGACGAACAAGGGGTTAGGTTCATCCGTTCACGGGTTTATGAAATTTCGGAAGTGGAAGACGAAAGCAAAAATTTGCGCATTCGCTATGCCGAGGAAAACGGCACCATCTGTGAAGAGGAGTTTGATCTGGTTGTACTGTCCGTTGGCCTTGAACCCTCCCCGGGCGCCATGGAATTGTGCCGGAAGCTGGGGCTTACACTGAACAAGTACGGATTTGCGGAACCCGCCCCCCTTACCGGTGTAGGGACAAATAAACCGGGTATTTTCGTAGCCGGCGCCTTCAGCGCACCCAAAGACATCCCGGAAACGGTGATGCAGGCCAGTGCTGCCGCCGGCGCTTCGGCCAGCCTCCTGGCGGAAGCCCGTGGTACCCTGGTGAAGGAAAAGGAATTTCCGCCGGAAAAGGACGTCAGCGGGCAGACACCGCGTATTGGTGTCTTTGTCTGCCACTGCGGTGTGAACATTGGCAGTGTGGTCAATGTGCCCGAAGTGGTGGAAATGGCCAAGAATCTGCCCAACGTGGTTTATGCCGGCGAATATCTCTATGCGTGCTCCCAGGACAGCCAGGCAGCCATCAAACAGATCATTGAAGAATACGGCCTGAACCGGGTGGTGGTTGCCTCGTGCAGTCCGCGAACCCACAAGCCCCTTTTCCAGGAAACCGTCCGGGAAGCCGGATTAAACCGGGCACTGTTTGAAATGGCCAACATCCGTGACCAGTGCTCCTGGGTACACATGCATGAACCTGATAAGGCCACGGAAAAAGCCAAGGACCTGGTAAAAATGGTGGTAGCCAAGGCTGCCCTCCTGGAGCCGATTCCCCAGGTCGCGGCCGGCGTGACCAAAGCCGCCCTGGTCATTGGCGGCGGCGTATCGGGTATGACCAGTACCCTTTCATTGGCCGATTTGGGTTACCGGGTACACCTGGTGGAAAAAGAGCAGCAATTGGGCGGAGTGGCCCGGCGCATCAGGCACGGGTTAAAGGGTGAGGAGGTTCCTGCCTTCTTAAACGATCTTGTGGCCAAAGTAATGTCCCACCCCAACATCGAGGTTCACGCAGGCACAGAAGTTCAAGCCGTGGCCGGTTATGTGGGCAATTTCGTCACCACCCTGACAAACGGCAAGGAACTGCAACATGGCGTGGCTATTATCGCCACGGGCGGTGTGGAATATAAACCCACGGAATATCTTTATGACGAAAGTGACCGGGTATTTACCCAGCTGGAGCTGGAAGAAGCCCTGGCAGCGGGAGACCCGCGCATTGAGAACGCCAAGACATTTGTGCTCATCCAGTGCGTCGGCTCCCGGGAACCCGAGCGCCCCTACTGCAGCCGGGTATGCTGCGGCAAGTCCGTCAAGCTGGCCTTAAAGCTTAAGGAAAAGAATCCCGCAGCCAACGTATTCGTGCTCTACCGGGACATCCGTACCTATGGTTTCCTGGAGGACTATTACCAGGAAGCTCGCCGCAAGGGCGTGTTCTTCATCCGTTACAATCTTGAAAACAAGCCGCTGGTTGAAAAGGGAGACAGCTCGCTTAAGGTTACCGTAACCGACCACGTCCTGGGTGTACCGGTAGTCATTGAGGCCGATGTAATCGGACTGGCGGCGGCCATCGTGGCTCCTGAAAGCAACCGCCAGCTGAGCCAGCTCTTTAAAGTGCCTTTGAACGAAGACGGCTTCTTCCTGGAAGCCCACATGAAGTTACGGCCGGTGGACTTCACTTCTGAGGGTATTTTCATGGCCGGTTTGGCCCATGGACCGAAAAACCTGGAGGAAAACATTGCCCAGGCCAAAGCAGCGGCGGGTAGGGCATCTACCATTCTCGGGAAAGACCACCTGGAATCCCACGGTGTGGTAGCGGTGGTGCAACAAGATAAATGCGCCGCCTGTCTGACGTGTGTAAGGCTCTGTCCCTACAATGCGCCTAAAATTAGAAATTACGCTGCCGAGATTGAACCATTACTCTGCCAGGGCTGCGGCACCTGCGCCGGAGAATGCCCCAACAAGGCCATCACCCTCCAGGGTTATAAAGACCATATGCAAATGTCCATGAGCAAAGCTTTATTCAGGGAGGTGTAACCAGTGGGGGAATTTGAGCCTAAAATCGTAGCATTTTGTTGCCACTACTGAGCCTACTCCGCAGCGGACCTGGCAGGTTCGATGCGACTGCAATATTCTCCAAACATTCGCATTGTCGAAATGCCCTGCTCGGGCACCATCGATCACCGGGTGCTCCTGCAGGCCTTTGAAGATGGCGCCGACGGCGTGTTTGTTGCCGGCTGCATGGAAGGCGACTGTCACTTCCAAAAAGGAAACTATCGCGCCAAAAAGCGGGTAAATGCGGTTAAAAAACTGCTCGATGAAATTGGAGTGGGTGGCGAACGCCTGGAAATGTACAACCTTTCGGCGGCCATGGGACCCCGTTTTGCGGAAATAGCCAACGAGATGAGCGAACGTATCCGCCGTCTGGGCCCCAGTCCCCTTAAAAAACAAAGTGCAGGGACCACGGAGAAAGAAGGTGACGTGGCATGATCATAGCACAACAAAAGCCAATTAAAGATATTGCCGCAATGATTGCCGACTGCAAAAAGGTCCTCCTGGTTGGCTGTGCCGGTTGTGTTACCGTCTGTCTGTCGGGGGGCGAGAAAGAAACCGAAGTTTTGGCTTCATCCCTGCGCATCATGCGCCGGTTACAGGGCAACCCACTGGAAACAGTTACCTATACCGCCACCAGGCAGTGCGACCCGGAATACATTGAGGCCCTGGAAAATCTGGTTAAAGACGTCGATGCCGTAGTTTCCCTTGCCTGTGGAGTGGGCGTACAGTACATCGCCGAGCGGTTTCATGACAAGTGGGTGGTACCTGCCCAGAACACCATGTTTGTGGGTGGTTCCACGGCCCACGGCGTGTGGGAAGAAAGGTGCGGTCTTTGCGGCGACTGCATCCTCCACCGCACCGGCGGTATCTGCCCCATTATCCGCTGCTCCAAGAGCATCTTAAACGGTCCCTGTGGCGGCTCCCAGTACGGCAAGTGCGAGATCAGCAAGGATGTGGACTGTGCCTGGCAACTGATCTACGACCGCATGAAAGTTCTGGGCAAGCTGGACAAATTGCTTGAAATTCAACCACCCAAGGATTGGTCCAAGTCCCGTGACGGAGGGCCGCGTAAAGCCATCAGGGAGGATGTGATGATCGGGTGAAAACAGAAAGCAAACTGCAAAAGCTCCTTGACAGCGGCCACTTTGCGGTGACTGCGGAAATCGGGCCGCCCAAGCATGCGTCCGCCCATGGTATCCGCCACCATGCCCACATGTTGAAGGACTACGTGGATGCAACCAATATTACCGATTGCCAGACGGCCATCGTACGGCTCTCCAGCATTGCTTCCGCCG
Organism: Desulfofundulus salinus; assembly: GCF_003627965.1. Classification (NCBI taxonomy): domain Bacteria; kingdom Bacillati; phylum Bacillota; class Clostridia; order Eubacteriales; family Peptococcaceae; genus Desulfofundulus; species Desulfofundulus salinus. Next base: position 1,815,535 of record NZ_RBWE01000001.1, read on the forward strand.
TGCATATCCTTGATTGCGGCCTGGAACCAATTGTGCAAATGACCTGCCGGGACAGAAACCGCATTGCCATCCAAAGCGATTTGCTAGGTGCCTACAGCCTGGGGGTCCGGAACCTGCTCTGCTTGTCGGGCGACCATCAGAAGTTTGGCAACGAACCCTCAGCTAAAAACGTCTACGATATTGACTCCATACAACTAATCTATTTGATGCGCCGCATGCGGGATGAAAAGCTTTTCTTCTCCGGCGAACCCATCAAAGAGCATGAACCCCGCTTCTTCATTGGAGCGGTGGCCAACCCCTTTGCGGATCCCTTTGAGTTCCGGGTGGCCCGGCTGGAGAAAAAAGTGGAGGCCGGGGCGGAGTTTATCCAGACCCAATGTATTTTTGATATGGAGCGTTTTGAGCGCTTCATGGAAATGGTCCGGGAGAGGGGCATTCACGAACGGGTACACATCCTGGCCGGGGTCACCCCACTGAAAAGCTGGCGGGCGGCAAAATACCTGCAAACCAGCGTCTCGGGCATGATTGTACCCGATGATGTCGTGGAAAGGCTGAAAAAAGCAGAAGATCCTAAGCGGGAAGGAATTGAGATCTGCATCGAGCAAATCAAGCATATTCGCAACATTCCCGGCGTACACGGCGTACACATCATGGCCATTGCCTGGGAAGAAGTGGTGCCGGAAATCGTGGAACGGTCCGGTCTTTTCCCGCGGCCCAAAGTGGAATAAGAGAAAACTAAACCCCCGCATAATGAGCGGGGGTTCTTTATTGTTTCACCGGAAAAGCCTGTCGTTCCAGGGAAAATACTAACTTACAAACCCTGCCGGGATAAATAGAGAGCAGTATCAACCACCCGGTTGGAATAGCCCCACTCGTTATCATACCAGGCCACCACTTTAACCAGAACACCATCGATGACCATGGTGGAGAGGGCGTCTACAATTGACGAATGGGGGTTGCCATTGAAATCCCGGGAAACCAGGGGCACTTCGCAATAGTCCATGATTCCTTTAAGTTCGCCTTGGGCCGCTTCCTTTAAAACGGCATTGATTTCTTCCTTGCTCGTAGGCCGGGCCAGCTCGGCCACCAGGTCCACCACGGAAACGTTGGGCGTTGGCACACGCATGGCCATGCCGTTAAGCTTGCCCTTTAATTCGGGTAAAACCAGAGCCACTGCTTTGGCGGCACCAGTGGTGGTAGGAATAATGGACAGAGCCGCTGCCCGGGCACGACGCAGGTCCTTATGGGGTAAATCCAGGATCTGCTGGTCGTTGGTATAGGAATGAACGGTAGTCATCAAACCGCGGACAATACCAAACCGCTTGTGCAGTACCTTGGCCACGGGAGCCAGGCAATTGGTGGTGCAGGAAGCACAAGAAATCACATGATGCTGGGCGGGATCATATTTATCCTGATTTACGCCCATGACAATGGTAATATCTTCATTTTTGGCGGGAGCGCTGATCAACACCTTTTTCGCTCCACCTTCCAGGTGCTTGGCGGCATCTTCCCGGGCGGTAAAACGACCGGTGGATTCCACCACAATATCCACTCCCAGTTCGCCCCAGGGCAGTTTACCGGGATCCTTCTCCGCCAGCACTTTTACTTTCTTGCCATTAACCATAAAACCGTCATCAACTGTTTCCACCTCGCCCCGGCAAATCCCATGCACGGAATCATATTTAAGCAAATGGGCCAGTGTACCGGCATCGGTAAGGTCATTAACGGCTACTACTTCTAACTCCGGATGGTTCAGAGCAGCCCGGAAAACATTACGCCCGATGCGCCCAAAACCGTTAATACCCAATCTTACCGTCATTTTGATCACTCCTTTTTCAGGATATACAGGGTTTATTTTTTCCAATCCCACCAGATTGCATGCTGTAAAAAATACACCTGGCAAAAATTAAAATAACATAACCTGCTCTTTACGGGCAATAGTTAGTCCGGAATCCAGAATTACCCGTCAATTTTCCTTAAAATTGATATATTGCGTGCACTTTCCGTTTGATGAAAGGATAAAGGGTATCTTATAGCGAATATTAATATGCAAAAAAATTAAATTAACACGGGCATTGCTTTATTTGTATGCCCTTTAATGAGGAGGTCTGCCATATGATTTTAACCACCACTCCAAACGTGGAAGGAAAAAATTTTAGCTTATCTGGGTATCCTGGCCGGAGAGGCAATCATGGGTGCCAATATAGTGCGGAATTTGTTTGCTGCCATTACCGATATTGTGGGCGGGCGTTCCGGCGCTTATGAGGCCAAACTCTCCCAGGCCCGCCAGATTGTCCTGGAGAAAATGGCCACCAGGCCCGCCGCTTAGAGGCCAACGCGGTGGTCGGTATTGACCTTGATTATGAAGTAATCCGGGAAGGCATGCTCATGGTCACCGCCAGTGATACAACCGTCCAAGTTGCTTAAAAAAGTTAGCGATGATTAGTAAGATGTGCTAAAATATTATTAGCTTTGTGCTTGGCTAGAAAGATTGAGCGCTATGGTTTTTTAAAAAAAGGAGTGGTCCTATGTCCCGCAACGTTTTAATGGTCATAGACATGCTCAAGGATTTCATCGACACCGACGGCGCCCTGAATTGTGGCGAAAAAGGGAGGGAAATTGTACCCTTTGTAGTGGAAAAGGTAAAAGAGTTCATGGCCCAAAAGGAGCCAGTAATCTTTGTCATGGATGCCCATGACCCCGAAGATCCGGAATTCTCCCGTTTCCCCGTCCACTGCGTTTACGGCACCCCGGGAGCAGGGCTCATTGATGAACTTGCTTCACTGGTGGAGGAATACCCTTTTGCCATCAAGATGCCGAAAACCCGTTTCAGCGGCTTTTTCCGTACTAATTTAAACAAAATCCTGGAAGATCTTAATCCGGCTGCAGTTCACGTTGTGGGGGTTTGCACCAATATCTGCGTCCTGTATACGGTGGAAGAACTGCGCAACCGGGACTACCGGACGGTGGTGTATACCCAAGGGGTGGCCAGCTTCGATGAGGAAGCCCACCGGTGGGCGCTAAAACAAATGGAAACAGTTTTAGGAGCGGAGATTGCTTAAATGAAACCCCTTTTGGACTACCACGTCCACCCCGGCTATTCTATAGATGCCGAAGATCACAGCATTTTGGAATACTGCCAGCAGGCCCTGAACCTGGGGTTAAGGGAGATTTGTTTTACCCCCCACCTGGAAGTGGACCCGGTACGGCGCCGGCTGGACTGGTTCGTACGGTTAAATGGAAGGCTTCACCCCATGGAGGATTTAAGCTGGCTTGATCATTATTTCCGGGACATTGAAAAAGCCCGTAGCCAGCTGCATGACCGGGAACTGAAAATAAAGGCTGGTTTAGAAGTTGGCTATGAACGGGGCTATGAGAAAACCATTGAAAAAATTTTAAACAATTATCCCTTTGATTATGTACTGGGTTCCATCCATTGCCTTGAACATCAATCCATATCCTCCTGGGAGGAAAGCCGGATCTACTTCTCCTCCCACACTGTGGAAGAGGCGTGTGGCGAATACTTTCAAGTCTTAAAGGAAGCCGTGGAAAGCAACCTCTTTGACTGTATCGGTCACCTGGATCTTTATCGACGCCACGGAGAACGCCTCCTGGGTACAGCCCTGGGAAGTGCCCATAAAGGAATGGTCGAACCGATTCTCAAGGAAATAGCACGGCGAAATATGGGGCTGGAAGTAAACACCTCCAGTCTGCGGCGGGGACTGACCGAATTTCATCCCAGCCGGGAAATTCTTTTAAAGGCCCGGGAATGTGGAGTCAAAATATTCACCGTGGGCTCCGATGCTCACCGGCTTTCTGAGTTGGGAGCATATACAAACCAGGCGGTGTTAATGTTAGAAGAACTGGGGCTTGCGGTGCACACCTTTACTTCTCGTCAACCTTGCCCCCTTTAACGGTTTTTTTTGCCTGGACAAACTTCCTCCCTTACCATAAAATATTCACTAAGCGGGGGAGGAAGAGCATGATGAATGGCAGAACGGTGAAAAGATACCGGGAGGGGAACATTACCGCTGCCTTTGGTGCCGACCTGTTGCTCCAGGGCACTACCACCATCCCGAATCTTTTACTCCGTTTGTACCGTCACCTTGATATAACCGACGAAGAAATGATCCTTCTCATTCAGCTTCTCCGGTTGCAGGTAGAGGAAAAGAACCTGTTTCCTTCCGCCTCCACCCTGGCCGCATGCACGGCCCAGGATGTAACCCGGGTGCAACAAAACCTGAACAGGTTAATAGAAAAGGAAGTTCTGGCCGTAACCCAGTATTATGACGAAAGAAAAGATCAGATCCTCAGTGGATATGACTTTGAACCGCTGTTGGAAAAGCTCTCGGAGATCTGGGCCAGCATCAGGGTCAAGGAAATTGAACGTACCCGCAGCCTGCTGGAAAAAAGGCCTTTAGAGACAACGGCGCAAGAATTTGCCCTGATCATCCGGGCCTTTGAACAGGAATTCGGGCGGCCTGTTTCCCCCATGGAGGTCGAACAGATCCGCCAGTGGGCCGAGGAACTGGACCACACGCTGGTTTTGGAAGCTTTACGCCGGGCCGTCCTGATGGGCAAGCATAATTTTAAGTATATCGATAGTATTATTCTGGAATGGAAAAAGAACAACCTGCGTACCGTCGAGGAAATAAACGCCTATGACGCACAATTTAAGAAACGGCGTTCAGGTAAGCAACTTTCCTCCAAGGTGGATGACCGGAAGAAAGCACTTTTGAAAACGCTATACCTCAGTTAATTAGAAAGGATGCCGGCCAGTGAAGGCCTGTCCTGTATGTGAAGATCGGGGTGTGGTGATTAAAAACAATGTAGCAGTTCCCTGCCCGTGTAACAAGCAGAGGGCACTGGTCAACCGTTTTAAAGAAGCAGGGTTACCGGAAGGCTTGCGTTACCACACCTTTGACAAATTTAACTTTAAGTATTACTCGCGATTGCGAGTAGATGCGGAACGCAAGCTGACCTATTATGAGTCGGCCCGGCGTACTTTCCAGGCAGCCCAGGACTTCGTGAATAATTTTAAAAACGACCGGCATATTGACGGTTTGTTGATTACCGGCCCAGTAGGCAGTGGAAAGACATTCCTGGCCGCCTGCATAGCCAACGCCCTGTTGGAAGCAGAAGTGCTCCTACTGTTTGTGGTCGTACCGGACTTGCTGGACCGCCTGCGTTCAACTTATGACCAGAACCGCCAGGGTGGAGATTATTCGGAAAAGGATCTCATGGATGCCGCAAGGGAAGTACCCCTTTTGTTTTTAGACGATCTGGGTGCCCATAATTATACCGAGTGGACCAAAAATAAACTTTATTCGATCTTAAATTACCGCGTCAACCATCGCCTCCCCGTAATCATTACCACCAACATCAGCCTGGAAGATTTGGGCGAATATTTAGGAGAAAGAACCACTTCCCGTATTTGCCAGATGTGCTGGCCTTACCGGTTACCGGTTGAAGATGACATTCGCATGGTCCAGCGCAGGGAAAGGCTCCGGGAAGGTTAAAAACTAAATATATGCGGGGCAGGTCCTCAAAGGGGATAATAGGGAAGACCGGGGAGCAGGTGGATCCTGTTTAAGCCGGCGCGGTCCCGCCACTGTAACCGGGGAGGAACCCGCAAAGTGCCACTGGCCCAGCACTCACTGATGAGCTGCTACATCCGATGGTATGCTTGTTCAGCAGTGAAAATATAACAGCATGGTTTAACCGATGTCACTGGTGAGTGCTGGACCGGGAAGGCGCGGGCATCCAAAGATCCGGGAGCCAGGAGACCTGCCTGCCCCTTTCACTGGAACATGCCCTTTCCTAAAGGGTAAAGCCAGTGGTAGGCCTTTCTATCTTCGCGCGAAAGATAGCAGGCGTAAAGACTCTCCACACGCCCCTACTTTTGCCGGGCGTGTTTTTTTCAGGGGGAAACAAGGTGGCTAAGCCTTTACGTAACGGAATAACGACAGGAGCCTGTGCCGCTGCGGCTGCCCGGGCTGCCACGGAGTTGCTTTTTCACGGCACAAAACCTGCTCAGGTCATTTTGGTCAACCCCATGGGACAGTCCTTAACGGTACCCATCCACCAGGTAGAGGCAATAGCCGGCGGCACCAGGGCGGTGGTGATCAAAGACGGAGGAGATGATCCCGACGTTACCCACGGTCTGCCCGTTGTGGTCGAGGCCCGCCCCGCCCCAGACGGAATTCGCCTTCACGGAGGTCCTGGTGTAGGGCGGGTAACCAAACCGGGGCTGGCGTTGGCCGTAGGCGAGCCCGCCATTAACCCTGTTCCCCGGCAAATGATTAAGGAGGCTGTGGCCGCCGTTCTCCCTCCCGGACGGGGAGTGGAACTAATGATCAGCGTACCCGGGGGAGAATTGATAGCCAGGCGCACCCTGAACCCCCGCCTGGGGATTGTGGGGGGTATATCCATCCTGGGAACTACGGGTATAGTCCGGCCCATGTCCGAGGAAGCGTTTAAGGATTCCCTGCTCCCCCTTCTGGACATGGCCAGGGCGGCAGGCTTCCACCAGGTCGTCCTTACTCCGGGGCACATGGGCGCCCGGATAGCGGTGGAGGGATACGGATTTCCCGCCGAAGCCGTGGTGGAGATGAGCAATTTCGTAGGTTTTATGCTGGAAAGCTGTGTGGAAAAAGGCTTCTCCGGCGTGTTGCTCTGGGGGCACCACGGCAAGCTTTTAAAGGTAGCCGCCGGCATTTTTCATACCCACAGCCGCGTTGCCGACGCCCGGCGGGAAACCCTGGCCAGTCACGTTGCCCTGATGGGTGGTGAACGGGATCTGATCGCAAGCATTATGGAAACCGGCACCATTGAAAGTGTGGTTGAGTTGCTGGCGGAACACAATTTCCTGTCTGTTTACCACCAGCTGGCTTGCCGGGCCAGCCAGCGGGCCATGGAGTACGTCCACCACCGTTTAAAGGTGGGGACAGTCCTTTTGACCCTGGACGGCAAAATCCTCGGTTGGGACCGTCAGGCACAGGAAATCGGGAGGGCGCTGGGATGCCGCGAATTAGGGTAATTGGCGTAGGACCGGGTAACCTGGATTATCTCACCCCTGCCGCCCAAAGAGCTTTGGCCAGCGCCCGGGTACTGGTAGGCGGCCAGCGCCACCTGGTCTATCTGGCCCGAGAGGAACAGAAAACTTTTGTAATTAAAAATAATCTTGCGGCCATGGTGGATTTCATCCGCTCACACCGGGAGGAAGGGGTAGCCGTTTTAGCTTCAGGAGATCCTGGACTGTACGGAATCTTGAATTACCTGCGCCAACATTTTACCCCGGAGGAACTGGAGGTCATCCCCGGAATCAGTTCGGTACAACTGGCCTTTGCCCGCCTGGCCATACCCTGGCATGATGCACTGATCTTGAGTGCCCACGGAAGACCTGCCGGCGACCTGGTTAACCTGATGCGCCACCATGGGAAGGTAGCCCTCCTCACCGGCCCGGGAGCTCCACCCAACCACATCGCCAGCCTGCTCGTGAAGGCGGAAATGGCTGATCGAAAAGTTTTTTGTTGTTGCAACCTGGGTTATCCAGAGGAGGAAATCCTGGAAACCACACCCGGTAAACTGGCCCGCCGGGACTTTTCCGGGCAAAGTTATTGCGTCATGGTGATCATTGATGAAAAAAGCTTGGACATATGTAACCCCGGGGATTCCCGATGACCTGTTTATCCGGGGGAGTGTCCCCATGACCAAAGAAGAAATTCGCGCCGTCACCCTGGCCAAGGCCCGGCTGGCCCCGGGCCAGGTGGTGTGGGATATTGGCAGTGGCACCGGCTCTATTGCTATCGAAGCAGCCCGGCTAATCGGTGACGGCATCGTTTATGCCGTAGAGCAAAAGCCCGCGGCACTGGAGCTGATCCGGGAAAACATGCGTCGCTTTGGCCAGAAGAACATCCAGGTGGTGGACGGCCGTGCCCCTGAGGCACTGCTCCCGCTCCCGCCCCCCCACCGGGTCTTCATCGGCGGCTCGGGCGGCCAGTTAGGGGAGATAGTCCAGTTGCTGGCGGAAAGGCTTGCTCCGGGGGCAAGACTGGTCATCAACGCCCTGACCCTGGAAACACTAACCCGGGCCCTCACTTTGCTAGGCCCTCCCTGGGAAAAAGAGGTGGTGCAGGTTTCCGTAACCCGCACGGTATCCCGGGGCCATTATCATCTGATGCATGCTTTAAACCCTGTGTGGATCATCACTGCCCAAAAGGAGGGGGATGAGGGTGTTGGGTAAGTTTTATGGCATCGGTGTTGGTCCCGGAGATCCGGAGCTGCTTACCCTAAAGGCCTACCGTGTTTTACAGGAAGTGGATGTAGTGTGTGTACCCAAATCGGCCGCCGACCGGGAAAGCCTGGCCCTGTCCATTATCAACAAGGCTATCAAGCGCCAGTTTACAACCCTGGAGTTATCCTTTCCCATGTCCCGGGATCACCAAATACTCGAACAGCACTGGGCCATGGCCGGTGAAAGGGTGGCCCAACTGGTACGAGAGGGGCAAAAGGTAGCCTTTGTCACCATCGGTGACCCGATGTTTTACAGCACCTATGGTTACGTCCGGGCTTACCTGCAAAAAAATTATCCCGACCTGCCCGTAGAAACCATTCCGGGGATCACCGCCATGAGTGCCTGTGCGGCCGCGTTGGAAGAACCACTGGCCATAGGGGAAGAAAGCCTGGTCGTAATACCAGCGGCCTATAACCTAAAGCGCCTGGAAGAGGTGCTGGACAGCTTTGACAACGTAGTGCTCATGAAGGTAAACCGTTATTTCGATCGGGTACTGGAACTCTTACGGGAAAAGGGTTTAACCGAACGGGCCGCCCTGGTGAGCCGCTGCGGTTATCCCGATCAAATGGTAAGCCGGAAGATCACCGATCTGGCCGGACAGAAGCTTGATTACATGTCTATCCTGGTCATCCGCAAGGGAGGCCGTTAACAAGGGGGACGCAGAAGTGATTTACTTTATAGGTGCCGGACCGGGGGATCCCGAATTGATTACCGTTAAGGGAGCAAAATTGCTGCAGGAGGCTGATGTGGTCATTTATGCCGGCTCCCTGGTTAATCCGAAAATACTGGAATATTGCCGCCCCGGAGTAGAGATATACAACAGCGCCACCATGACCCGGGATGAGGTGCTGGCCGTAATGCGCCGGGCACACCAGGAGCAATTAACTGTAGCCCGGGTACATACCGGCGACCCCGCTTTGTACGGGGCCATCCAGGAACAGATGGATGCCCTGGCAGCCCTGGGCATACCTTTTAAGGTTGTGCCGGGAGTGAGCTCCTTTCTAGCTGCTGCAGCCGCCATCCCCCACGAACTGACCCTGCCGGGGGTAACCCAGACCGTGATCCTTACCCGGCTGGAAGGGCGCACCCCGGTACCCGAGCGGGAAAAACTAAGGGAACTGGCCCGCCACAAAAGCACCATGTGCATCTTTCTTTCCGTACACCAGATGAATCAGGTGGTTGAAGAACTGCTTGCCGGAGGTTATACCCCCCAAACCCCGGTGCTGGTAGTGGAAAAGGCCTCCTGGCCCGAGGAACGGTTGTTACGGGGTACGCTGGCCGATATCGTTGATCAAGTCAAGGAAGCGGGCATCACCCGCACCGCCCTGGTGCTGGTGGGAGATGTTTTCAACTCCCCCTACCAGTTGTCGCAGCTCTATGACCCCCAATTCTGCCATGGTTACCGGAGTAGCAGTACATGAACATTGCCGTATTCGCCATTACCAAAAACGGTATTGACCTGGCAGCAAAGGTATCCCGGCATTTACAGCAAGCAGGGCACCAGGTGCGCATGTTCAGGCCCGCCCGTTTCCCGGGGAAGGGGGAACCCTTTACCGGTCCGGTGTCCCGGGTGGTGGCGGAGGAATTCTACCGGTGCCAGGGACTGGTCTTTATCATGGCCCTGGGCATTGTGGTGAGATTGCTTGCTCCCCTGGTCAGGGATAAGCGCTCCGATCCGGCTGTAGTGGTCATGGATGAAAGGGGACAGTTCGTAATCAGCACTCTAAGCGGTCATCTGGGAGGAGCCAATGAGCTGGCCCAACAGCTGGCCGGGGCTCTCCAGGCAGTGCCGGTGATCACCACCGCCACCGATGTACACGGCCTGCCCGCGGTGGACGTCCTGGCCCGCAAATATGACTTGTCCATGGAACCATTCACCGCAGTAAAACAGGTGAATGCCGCCCTGGTAAACGGCGAGACGGTCACCCTTTGCAGCGAACCGCTCCTCCCTCTCACCCAAACCCCGGGCCTCCGGTTAATCCCGTGGGAAGACTTGCCCGCCACCCGGCCGCAAGGGTGGCTGGTGGTAATCACCAACCGCGTGCTGTCGTTGCCCCATGAAAAGACCCTTTTCCTGAGGCCACGGAACCTGGTAGCTGGAATGGGCTGCCGCAGGGAAGCGGCCCCGGAAAGGGTGAGGCAGGCTCTGTTCCACGCCCTGGAGCTTGCCCGGCGCAGCCCCGCCAGCCTGCGGGCACTGGCGACGGTGGACTTGCGGGCACAGGAACGGGGTTTGCAGTTGGTTGCCCGGGAGATGGATATCCCCCTGTTCAGTTTCACGAGAGAACAAATTCGCTCCATTTTTACCCAAAAACCCAGCCTTCATTATTCATCCTTTGTCCAGGAAAAAATAGGAGTTGGTGGTGTATGCGAACCGGTTGCCCTGCTGGCAGCTGCCCCCCAGGCCAAACTGATTCTCCCCAAAACCAGCTGGGAGGGCGTGACGGTAGCCTTAGCCGAGGAAAGCTATGGGTGGTGGGAACGGGGCCGGGAAGTATAGAACATTTAAGTCCAAGGGCATTGAAGGCCCTGCAGGAAGCCGACGTAATTGCCGGGTACAAAACCTATATTGAACTCATTGCCCCCATAGTGGAAGGGAAAGATATCATCAGTACCGGTATGACCCGGGAAGTTGAGCGCTGCCGCGCGGCCATTCAGCGGGCCAGGGAAGGACAGAAAGTAGCCCTGGTATCCAGCGGAGACCCCGGGGTTTACGGTATGGCCGGACTGGCTCTGGAGCTCTTACACCGGGAAAATCTACTCGACCAGGTCGAGGTGGAGATCACCCCCGGCATCACCTCCGCTAACGCTGCAGCCGCTCTTCTGGGCGCACCATTGATGCACGACTTTGTGGTGGTGAGCTTAAGCGACCTCCTGACTCCCTGGGAAGTAATTGAAAAAAGACTGGCCCTGGCCGCCCAGGGAGACTTTGTGGTGGTTTTGTATAACCCGGCCAGCCACAAAAGAACATCCCAAATCAGCCGGGCCAGGGAGCTCCTGCTCCAGCATAAAAAGGCCAGCACGCCAGTGGGGATTGTTCGCAAAGCTTACCGGGACGGGGAAGAGGTGGTGGTTACGGATCTCGAACATATGCTGGACCACCCCATCGATATGTTTAGCATTGTGATCATTGGCAACAACCAGACCCAAAAGATGGGCAACTTTCTGGTTACACCCAGGGGATATGCCTTATGATTCTGGTCTTGAGCGGCACCGCCGACGGACGCCTGATTGTACAGGACCTGGTAGCCAGCGGTTACACCGTGCTGGCCTCGGCAGCTACGCCGTACGGCGGAGAACTGCTGGCCCGGCACGGCGCCGAGATCATTACCGGCCCCCTTACCCTGGACGATATGGTTGCCCTGATAAAAAAACGCCGCATTGAGCTTTTAGTTGATGCCACCCACCCCTACGCCCAGCGGGTCTCGGAAATTGCCCGCCAGGCCTGTGCCCAAACACAAATCCCTTACCTGCGCTACCAGCGGGGGGAAAGCAATTTGCCCCGGCACCCCTTGATCCATTGTACCGCCGGTTATGAGGAAGCAGCTCAACAAGCCGCGCGTTTGGGAAAGGTAATTTTTCTTACCACGGGCAGCAAAACTCTGGATATCTTTTTAACTGCCGCCCGCCGGCATGGATGCCGCCTGGTGGTACGGGTACTCCCCGAACCTGCGGTAATCCAGCGCTGCCGACAGCTGGGACTGAACCCCGCCGATATTGTAGCCATGCAGGGCCCCTTTAGCCTGGAACTGAATCGCGCCCTGTTCAAACAATATGGGGCCGAGGTAGTAGTCACCAAAAACAGCGGGATCGTGGGGGGTACAGATACCAAGATAGCGGCGGCACTGGAACTGACCCTGCCGGTGGTGGTGATTAACCGGCCCCAGGAGCAGGCCGGAGCAATAACCACTCGTGAAGAACTCCTGGAGAAAATCCGTCAAAAGAAAGGATGTTCATGATCATGAAGACGGGTATAATTCTTTTGAGCCACGGCAGTCGCCTCCCGGAAGCCCAGGCTACCCTGCATCTTTTAAAGGAGCTGGTAGCCCAGGAAAGCTCCTATGATCTGGTGGAGGGGGCCTCCTTACAATTCAACCAGCCGGACTTACCGGCAGCTCTGGCTACCATGGCGGCCAGGGGAATGAAGCGGGTTGTAGTTGTACCCCTGTTCCTGTCGCAGGGGGTGCATATGAAAGAGGACATACCGGAAATTCTGGCCAGGGAGAGGACCCGTTATCCGCACATGGATATTGTTATGACCGCTAATATCGGCGCCCACCGCAAATTGGCCGAGATCATCATGGAACGGATCCGGGAGGTAAGTGACCAGCATGCAATTAATTACTGACCCCAGGGCCATTGAGGAGCAGAGCATGCGCATTATTGAGGACCATTTACCCGACCTGGCCATGCTGCCGGCAGGGGAAAGGGCCATTGTCAAGCGAGTGGTGCACACCACCGGCGATCTTTCCTGCGCCCAGTTCATACGTTTTCACCCCCGGGCCGTGGAAAGTGGTTTAAGTGCCCTCAGGGCGGGCAGACCCATCCTCACCGATGTCAACATGGTTCGCAGCGGCTTGATTAAAGATCGCCTGACAGCCCTGGGGGTGGCAGTAGATTGTTTGATTAACCATCCGGAGGTAGTTACCCGCGCCCGGGCCAGGGGAACTACCCGGGCCATGGTAGCCATGGAACTGGGCGCCCCCCAAATAGAAGGGGGTATCATTGCCATTGGCAACGCCCCTACGGCGCTTTTCACCCTGTGCCGGTTGATCTCTACCGGACGGGCCAAACCGGCCCTCGTAGTGGGAACACCCGTGGGTTTCGTGGGCGCGGCCGAATCCAAAGAAGAATTAATATCCCTTGATATTCCTTATATCACCATGACCGGCACCAGAGGGGGCAGCACCATTGCCGCGGCAGTGATTAATGCCCTTTTGCTCATGGCTTAAGCTTTGGAAACTTTCAATGTCAAAAAATGATGCCCGTGTATAATTCCTCCCCGGCCTGTTTAAAATAGTATGTGGCCGGAAAGGAGGACACAATGGGCAGTAAACTAACCAGATATGCTGGCGTGGTTACCTTTTTTCTTGTGTTAACCTGGGTTGCGGCCGGAAAACAGGTAGAAGCCAGCACATCTTGGGGTAGTGGCAGCGACCTGACCCACTACAGATATATGCTTTGCTATACCGTCAGGCCAGGAGATACCCTGTACGATATAGCCAGAGCTTACGATGTACCCCTGACTAAACTGATGGATACCAATAAACTAAAGGACACCATCATCAGGCCTGGTGATGTATTGCTGGTACCGGACCGGGTCAGCGACAACGTCCCGGCAGTACTTTCCCGCGGAGGTATTTCCCGGGAGGATTTGATGCTCCTGGCCAGGTTAATCCACGCCGAAGCCCGGGGGGAAAGCTTCACCGGTCAAGTGGCCGTGGGGGCAGTAATCCTCAACCGGGTAGCCAGTCCAGGCTTTCCCAAAACCATCCGGGAAGTAATTTTTCAGAAAGATAGTAACGTCTTTCAGTTTTCCCCGGTGGAGGACGGCTCCATCTACCTGGAACCGGATGAAACGGCCATTAATGCTGCTCTGGAGGCTCTGGCGGGGCGGGATCCGACCAACGGAGCTTTGTTCTTCTATAACCCCCGTACTGCCACGGACCGCTGGATCCGTACCCTGCCGGTGGTCACTCGCATCGGTAACCATGTGTTCGCTACCAAAGCCTAAAAAAGAGCCGGCCGTTAGACCGGCTCTTTCCCCCGTGGGAAAGACAACTCCCGCACCAGGATGTTTACGGACTTGACCACCAGGCCGGTCATCTCCTCCACCCGCCTTTTCACCGCCTCCTGGATTTCCCGACCCACCTGGTTTAACACGGAACCATAGTGTAAAACTGGGTGCACCTCAATAACTACCCCGTCCACATTCCTCTGTACGGTCACCCGCCCGGCACTTTTTACTCCCGGCACTTCTTCCGCAGCCCGGGATACAATAGCCACCAGAGCGCTGGTGGTAATGGTCAGTTTACCATAATAGGTAAAGGTAGGACGCACCACCGATTGTTCCAACCAGCTGCGCTTACCCTGCGGACCTTTACGACCCAGAAAAATCCTTAAGGAATCGGCAAATATATCCGGAAATCTTTTTTTGACCTCCACCGTGGGGGCGGGAATGACATGTTTACTGTACCGGACGCGCATGGTCAGGGCCTGACGGATTTCCCGGGGAGAAGCTATTTCTTCAATGGAAATGACCCGGGAAACCGGGGGCAGGTCCAACCGGGCGGTAATTTTTTCCACCATCCCCACCGAAGTGCCCAGGATTAAAACCCGGGACGGTTTTACCTTTTCCAACACCGCCCGGGCCTGCCGGGCGTGCTCTTCGTCCATGAAAAGGGCAGCCTTAATGGCTCCAATACGGGTTGACTGTCGTTTTGCCGATATACCCCCAAGAATTCGATTGCCTTTAATCAAAAGACCGTCGTCAATGATCAATTCCGCGCCACATTCATGAGCGGTAGCAATGGCCCGGAAACTCTTCCCGGTACCGCTGGGACCTACCAGGGCGTAAACTTCCACGTTGTTCCCTCCAAAATAACGTGAAAAGGACATTTCTACGTACATAGACCACTTTCCTTTTTTTCAGAGTCAAATTAGCAGTAGATGCGCCAGGTTAAAATGGGATAAAATACTATATCAATTGGAAGTATCTCCATTTTTAAAAACAAAAGGCCATGGGGCCTTCCCTGGGAGTGCCTGAGAATGAAAAAAATGCTTTTGCTGCTCCTCATTGTAGCGGGCCTGCTTGCCGGATGTACGAGCCTGGCCCTACCGCCTGAATTACCCACCCCTTCGAAAGTATTTGATGCCCAGGGGCGACTGATTGCCACCCTTTCTCCCCAAAAGCGTATACCGGTACCCTTAAAAGACATCTCCCCCAACATGCAGCAGGCCATAGTGGCTATTGAAGATGCCCGCTTTTACCAGCACCACGGTATTGACCCGGTAGGCCTTTTGCGCGCACTATATCATAATATTCGGGCAGGGAAAATAGTGGAGGGGGGGAGCACCATCACCCAGCAACTGGCCAAAAACATGTTCCTGGGCCCTGAACGGACCGCCAGGCGCAAAATAAAGGAATTGTGGTTAACCATCCAGCTGGAAAGGCGTTATAGTAAACAGGAAATACTGCAGATGTATTTGAACCAGATTTATTTTGGCCAGGGGGCCTACGGCATTGAAATGGCCGCCCGAACCTATTTTGACAAGTCAGCCCGGGAACTGGATCTGGGTGAGAGCGCCATGCTGGCTGGAATTGTTCGGGCACCCAGCCTGTATAACCCGGCCACCAATTTGAACGGCGCCAGGGAAAGGCAATCACTGGTTCTCCAGCGCATGGTGGAACTGGGCATGATTACTCCTGAAGAGGCCAGGGAAGCCAGGCAGAAGCCCCTGCACCCCCAAAACCGGCTGGCCGGGCAAACCCGCGCCGCTTACTTTGTAGCTGAAATAGTGAAATACCTGCAGGAAAAATTCCCCGACCAACCGGACCTGGCTTATACGGGCGGGCTGCATATACACACCACACTGGATTTGGATGTACAAGAGGCGGCAGAAAAAACGTTCCAGGAGAACTTTGCGCAACAGGACCCGGCACTGGAAGGAGCCCTGGTGGCCTATGATCCCCGAACCGGTCATGTCAAAGCCATGATTGGAGGCAAAGACTTCAGCCGGTCCCAGTTTAACCGGGCCCTGGCCAGAAATCAGCCGGGCTCGGCCTTTAAACCTTTTCTTTATGCCGCCGCCATCGACCGGGGCTACACGGCAGCCACCACCCTGGAGTGCAAACCGGTGAGCTACGAAATACCGGGCCAACCACCTTACCAGCCGCGGGATTTTAACGGGGGCTATCATAACCGGCCCTTTACCCTTAAAGAGGCCCTCTACACATCGGATAATGTGGTGGCTGTGGAACTGAACAACCGCCTGGGGCCGCAGACCCTGGTCGCATACGCCCGGCGTATGGGGATTGAGAGCCCCCTGAGGCCTTACCTTTCTCTGGCCCTGGGCACCTCGGAGGTGACTCCGCTGGAAATGGTCCGGGCCTATGGCCCCCTGGCCAATGGAGGTGTACTGGCCAGACCTTTCCTGATCACCAAAATCCTGGACCAAAAGGGCAGGGTACTGGAAGAAAACAGCCCTCAACTACAACAGGTGCTTGACCCTAAGACAGCCTATATTGTTACCGACATGCTGAAAGGAGTGCTCCAACCGGGAGGCACGGCGGCAGCGGCCGGCGCCCTCCTGGACCGGCCGGCGGCGGGGAAAACCGGAACCACCGCCCATTTCCGGGATGCCTGGTTTGTCGGTTATACTCCGCAACTGGTAACCGCCGTGTATATCGGTTACGATGATAAGTCGAGATCGGTGGGGGCCACCGGAGGTCAGCTGGCCGCCCCGCTCTGGGCCAAGTTCATGGCCGCGGCTTTACGGGATGAACCTGAGGATGATTTCCCCGTACCCGAAGACATTATCTTTGTCGACATTTGCGCCGATGATGGACTGCGGGCCACCCCTTTCAGTTCCCGGGTGATTAAGGCAGCCTTTGTGAAAGGCACGGAACCAACCCTCCCCAGTTTCTGGGGCAGCACCACCCCCTGGGGTTTAAAACTGCGGGATCTGCTGCAACAGGACGTGAACTTTTTACCGGAAGAATTATGGAAAACCTTAAAGGATCTGGACCCTGGTATGGAGAAAAAGAATCATTGAGGCAATAACGCCGCACAGTACAAGGGGTGGAAATCTTGTCCCGGGAATTTGCCGTCGCCATAGGTAAACAGTTCCGTCTCAACGAGCAAGAGGTTGCCCTGTTGGGTAAGAATATCCGGCAGCTATCCCGCCTGGAACGGCGTACCTATTTTGAGCAATTAAAACCAAGGGAAAGGGAGTTCAAACTCTTCCTGAAGGAAAAGTACGCCCTCCTGGATGAAGGAGGACGGCAGAAATGGATGGACACCACCGTGCAAAGCCTCCTGGAAAAAGGAGGCGACCCGGACCTGGCCGACAGCCTGGTTATGGATGTGATCGGCCGGTTACAGGTCTACAAGAGTTTGCGGGAAAGGGCAGAAAACGAAGGCATTCGGCTTAAGGCCCTGACAAATTTTGGCGGACTTTCCATGGTTCTTTTTCTGGTGGTAATCATTACAGCCGTCGTTCTGTACCTGACCGGCCGCTAAAAACCCTGACGAGGTGGGACTATGGGTAATCAGGTTAACGCCTTTAGTGAAGCAGTGCGGAACTTCGCATCCCTGGCCAGCGAACCGGAAGCCGTGGTTTTACGCACCGGTGCCTCCTTTGATAGCCAAAGAAAAATTTTCTTATTATCCTATTTGGGACAGATTTACGAAATTGATCTCGCCGGCAATGTGCAAAGGCAGGGCTCCCCCGGAGCAGTACCCTACAACGACCGCACCCTGATTCTACAATACCTGTGCTCGGCCAGCGGTTTGCCGCCCCGGGGGCACTGGTTGTCCTTCCTGGAATTACCCGATGGCGCCCACCACAATGCGCCCTTCCACACCGACGCCCTTAACCCCCTGGCGGAAGCCTTTGGCACCAGGCTGGAGGATTTTCACCGGGCCACCAGGCATCTGGGAGGCGAACCCCTGAATGTGGGAGATGCGGGTGCTAAAATCCCGGCCCTGCCCAAACTGCCTCTGGCCGTCACCATCTGGGCCGGCGACGAGGAATTCCCGCCCCGGGCCAACATTCTTTTTGACGCCGTAGCCCCCACCCATTTAACCACCGCCGCCCTCTGGGTACTGGGTGTAGAACTGACCCACAGGCTTATAGCCTTCATCCAACCGGCACGGCAGGCCGTGGATTGGCTCGGGAAAAGCCCTTGACTTTTTGTAAACCTTATAGGATAATATTCTTTGCGGGCGGGATGTAGCTCAGTTTGGCTAGAGCGCACGGTTCGGGACCGTGAGGTCGCAGGTGCGTTCTCACGCATAATACCCGCTACATCATTAAAAAATCGTTTTGATTACCGTCGGGGCATAGCTCAGTTTGGTAGAGCGCACGGTTCGGGACCGTGAGGTCGCACGTTCAAGTCGTGTTGCCCCGACCATTTTATTTAGAAAAACATTACCTTATCGGTGGAGTATACCGGGTAGATCTCCCGGGTGAAAAACTTACCGTCCAGGGTTAGGTGGTCCTCATGCACGAGGATCTTTTTTATTACCGCCCGCAGGGCCGCCCGGCGTTCCACCATGTCCAGCTCGGCCCAGGCCTCCGCCAGGTTCTGTATGGTAGCCTGGTAGGTGTCAATGTCGGCCAGGACATCCACCCCCGGATTATCCAGGGCGGCCAGCTTTCCCCTCAGTTCCTCTAAATCTGCCAGGTACTGCTTGTTCAGTCGGGCAAACTGTTCTGCACTGATGATCTGTTTCCGGTACCGGTCATCCTCAAGCTGGTGCAATGCCTGCTCCAGCTTTTTTATTTCCCTTTCGATCCGTTTACGGTCCAGCTTTGGCGCGGCCTCCCGGGCCAGGGTCAGGTACTGGGCCCGGATCTCCCGCCAGAAGTCCTCATCCTGGGCCAGGGTGAGCACCTCCGTAACAATCCGCTTTTCTACACTCTCCCCATCCAGCATCTTTGAATCACAGGCCGCCGGGCCGCGCAGCTTGCGGATCTTGTTTATGTATCGGGGGGGATGATGCTGGTCCTGGGTTTTGACCTGGTAGGGTGCCCCGTTCCGGGCATCGAACACCAGCCCGGAAAGCAGGTGGGGACTGCTCTTTACCCGGCTGTGCCGGGCCTTGTCCGCCATTATTGCCCTCTGCACCTGATTCCATAAGGGCACCGGCACAATAGGACAGGGGATGGCCCAGTAATCCCTTTGCCGGGCCTCCTGTATTTGCTTTTGGGCTTCCTCCGGGGTCAACCCATGCTTGCGGACCAGGTAATCACCCCAGTTCTCGTATTCCACCCCATCCAGGATCACAGGCCCGTCTATCCGCTCACCCCCGTAATATAACCCGCTACGCTGCAAGAGGCCTATATATTTAACGTTAGTAAGCACATAGGCCACGGACGTACCGTCCCACCACTCGCCGCCGGCAGGGGAGGGCACCGGACTGGAAAAGCCAAAGATCTCGGGGGAGTTGTGCAGCATCTTGACCAGCAGTTCCCGCCCGTATCCGGCGGCCCGTTTCTCAAAAAGGGCTAACACCACCCGGGCGGCCACGGGGTCATTCTCAAAGACCTTCTTTTCCGGGTTCCACCTGGCTCCGTAAAAATCCCGGCCACCATTAAATTTCCCCTTGGCTATATTGGCTTCCTGGCTGTCGGTAATCCACTCGCTTGTATCTTCAGAGTAAAATTGATTAATTACCCCGATCATATTGCGGAACATCCGGCCGGCCGGGGTGGAAGTATCTATGTCCTCCCGGACGGATACCACGTCACAGCCGGCCTCTTCAAACTTGTCCACCAGCTCCTGAAAATACTTCCGCCCAAACCGGGAAAACTTGTAGACCAGCAGTTTCTTGATCTTCCCCTGCCGGGCCAGCTCCAGAAGTTCCATCAGCCCTTTTCGCTTGCTGTAGTGGATCCTGAAAGCTGACTTATTCAGGTCATGCCTGATATATTCCGGCGGGAGGATCCACCCCTTGCGCTCTGCATACCGGGTAAACTCTTTTTCCTGCATTTCCGGGCTGACCTTCTCTTCATCCCGTTCCACCCGGGAGCTGCGGACGTAGCCGCCGCAGACTATCGCCGGTTCTGGCATGGACACGGTTTTTCTGCTTGTCCTGGCCATCTCCATACCTCCCCAAAATAAATAGAGGCCCCCTTTTTTATAGGGGCCTCCTGGGCCTCGAAAAGGTTATGTATGGCTCTCTGGCGCTCACGGCGCTCTGGTGCTCTGGATATTGATATTCTACGCAAAATCTGGTTTCCCTCTTTTCTCCCAGAAATTTATACCGAACCAATGCGACCAGGACTTTGCAAGGCTCTCATACAAGGATCCCCGCCCCTGTACCAGAGCAAGTAAAACCTGACCGTTTCTCCACTTTACGCAATATTCCATTGTCCCATCGGGTAACTCCCGCTCTACAAAATCGCCTGGACGTAAGCGACGGTATTCATAAATCATAATATCTTTGAGTTTCTGGCTGGTATAATCAAAATCGTGCGTATAGTAAGCAAAGTATAATTTCCAGGGGTCATAAAGGAAAAAACCGCCATGATAGATTCGAAGTTCAACGATCCTTCTTATCACAGCTTCCATGCTGGCACCAAACGTTTTTTTCATTTCGTTAATAAGCCTTAAGGGGTGAGCAAATCGCGTTGCCACCTGGAATACATGTGTTTCCGGCATCATCATTTCCACGGCAAATTGATCTGCTTGTGCCCTCTCCAGGGGGTCCTCTTCACCGGTAATATCTTCCCCCCATATCCGCAAAATTCCGATTTTATGTTCTAAAGCTAGGTGACCCAGCTCATGAAAGCCTCCAAAACGCTGGCTTTCCATGGGACGATTTGAATTTAGAAGGATGCGGATCTTTTGGAATGAAGGGCGGCAGTAGCATAGGGCAGTAGCTTCTGTGGGGAGGGGGTAGGGGTGAAACTCAATGGGGCGGTCAGTTATTTTTTCTTTGATATAATCTGCGAGAACACGGAGTGAGAGGGGGAAGGAGGGGTTAAGATCCTTGAGAATCATAATCACTGTAGCATGGGGGTCCATTTCTGCCTCCGTGATTATATACTTTTTGATATTTTTCGTCATTTGTAGAAAAAAACTTAGGCCCGTTACCTCTCAAATAGGTTGCAACGGGCCTAATTTTCTGGCTCCTTACTTTTTATTTTTCTTTCCTGGGCCTCTATTTCCTCAATCCATTCGAGGGCCTTCAGGATTTGTTCTTTGCCCGCTTTGCTCAGGCGGCTTATACGGCCAAAAAGGAGCAGGGCTTCTTTGTCGGCATCTCCAGCAGGGGATTTTCGTGTAGGCAAGGTAGGAGGAGTGGGATCATCAGAAAGGCCAAGAAGCCAATCGATCGAAACCTGGTAATAATCGGCAAACATTTTAAGAGTATTATAGTCAGGCTTGCGCCTATTTACTTCATATTGAGCGTAGGTACTTCTAGACATATTAAAGATTTTTGCTAATTCTTCTTGCGTTAGTCCTTTTTTCTTTCGTAAAAAGGTAAGCCTTTCCCCAATCATCTTCATCACTTCCTGCTTTATATTATAGTCGCCATCCGCGACATTTAAAATATTTGTCGCGATTCTCATCAAAAAACTATTGACAGTCGCGTTACGCAACAGTATAATATGGGAAGCAGGGTCGCGTTTCGCAACAGTCACCTACTATACTTACAGGGGGTGAGGTAATTGAAGCAGGATAAATCAAGAGGCTGGCTGGTAAAATATCGTGGAAATTTTACGCATCAACAAGTTGCTAATATGGCGGGCATAAGCCGTTCGTACTATACAGAAATTGAGTCGGGGTTAAAAAACCCAAGTGTTACTACAGCAAAAAAAATAGCTATGGTGCTTGGTTTTGATTGGACCCTTTTTTTTAAAGATGATGGTTGCGAAACGCATCAAAACACCAACTCTAAACTGTGTGCTACCGGGACTGAGGGGGGGCTAAATTATAACATGCCCCCCGAGCGCAAAAGAAAGATATGTCCAGTCCTACAGGCATACATGATCGCAAACACTGTATAGAGTCTCGCTGCAGGTAGTGGATAGGGGACGATTGTGCTGTTCCGTGGACTGGCCGGCTGGCTTGGGCTATTCTCCTGAAGCAGGTAAGACCAGAAGATAACTAGTTACTTAATTATACTACTGGTACGGTACAAAATTTGGAGAAATCCCGCCCAGGGTTGCCGATGGGCGGGTCAAGTCAAGCTCTCTGATCAGCTTATTTTATGAGCCCTTCTGATGAGGTTACCTAAATTGGTACGGTTCCAGAGTGCTACGTTTATTTCCTTAGCTTCTTCGATCATCTGGTCAGTGAAATATTGGTTCGTAATAACGATGCTCCCGTGGCACCCGTACCACCGTTGGCCTCGGGTAACTTCGCCGAGCACGTTAACGCCAACTCTCCCGTAGTTTTGTAATTTCTTGGCTTGAATAGCGAACTTTCTTCCTTGTTGGTCAATTATTACAAGGTCGGCCCCGTGGTCCTTCATCTCCGGGGTCAGGAGAGTCTGATAACCCAGTTTTTGAAAGAGCTTTTCCAGGAACTCTTCAAACTCACGGCCAGACATACGGTCAATAACTTTAAGAGCAGCTTTCGGGTTGTGCCAGGGAAAGTCGTCATCATTGTAAGTTTTTTTACTCATCGGTTTATTGCTTGTTATTCTGACAGGTGGAAGATTAGTTTTCCTTGTTCGTCTTTTACTTAGTGCTCTTAATAAGTTTTCTAACTGGCTAAAGAGAAAAAGAATAACAATTAGCGGCCAGATTACTTTTATAATTTCCCACATGTATTTAAAAATTAACGTGACGTCAACAGTCTGCAAACATCTTTTCCCTCCCCCCTCGGTCGAACTGGCAACCCCAACCAGCAAATTTCGACGCCGGGGGAGGGAAAACCTCCCAAAAGGCGGTGCGTTATGGCTGATCTACGATGCCCCAAGTGCGGTAAGCTACTCCTTAAGTTTCAAGTACACGGGTCAATTACTCTTATCGTGAAATGCCCCAGGTGTAAAAACCTTTGTTCCCTATCTATGGAAGTAAGGGGGGAAACCCGTGACACAACAGGACAGGGCTGACATGGAAACTTTCTGCCGGCTGATAGCGGTAGGGATACATAGGCGGTTGCAGCGGGAGGTGAAATCTAATGCCACGAAAAACGTGCTATATCTGCGGCCAGCACCCTCGGGTAAGGAAAAAGGATCCGTGGGGCAAGTGGCAGCGGGTAAGTGACCTGCGACCGGCCGGAGGTGGCCGGTGGGTATGCTCCCGGTGTATAGCTGCTACTGTCAGGGGCACGGTGGCGCTTGCCCTGGGCCGGGAGGATGTGGTGGAGGTGATGGCTTAGAAGTCACCTATCGACCCATATTTCTCGAAATTTAAAACCCAAGGGGGTAGTTGTTAATGGGTGGAAGCTGTGATAAATACGTGCAGGCTGTGCAAGACATAGAGGCAGTAGCTTTCTGGAGGTATCACTGTGGTGCTGTGCCAGCAGCGCTGGTAAGCACTATACGCGATCGAGCTAGGGAAGACCATGAATACGCCGAGCATATAGCGCGCCTGGTACGATCTGGGACGTATTTAGTGTCAAATGCAACACTGGCTCGTGTCATGTCTGAGATCATCCCAATGGCGTAACACCTGGGCATTTGCCTAACCTCGCAAGAAAGAGGTCTAATGAGATGATTTTATTCAAACCGGAGCATGTTCAGCCAATCATACGGGGCAAAAAGACCCAGACCCGGCGCACCGGCAAATGCCGGTGGCGCCCCGGGTCTATACACCAGGCCAAAACCGATTTTAAGAAGGGTAGTAAACCTTTTGCCTTGCTCCGCATTGTTTCCGTGCGCCAGGAGCGCTTGGGGGATATTTCGGAGGAAGATGCCAAGCGGGAAGGTTATCCGTCTATCGAGGCTTACAAAGAGGTTTTTAAGCGGATATATGGATGGTGGGACCCGAACGAGCTGGTGTGGGTTGTAGACTTCGAGGTGGTATCGGTTTAAAGTGTATGTCCTGAGAAAAGAGGGTGTGAGTATGGGACAGGTGTTTTTCCGTACAAAACAGGAAGCTGAAAAGTATGCCCGCTGGATTGCGGGCAGTGCCTGGAGGCATTGCTGCAAAGTTGAGCCAGCGGGATTCAACAAGAACAGTGGGTGGATACTTAGGATGTATGAGGTGGATAACCCTAAAGGGGGCGTAAGTTATGGCAAACATAGATGATTTGCTTGGTAAGTTGGAAGTCCCCTGCCAGGCCTGCAAAGGTGAGGGATATATAGGCGGTGTTGACGATGATGGGATGATACATGAAAACGTATGTCCCGAGTGCAGGGGAAAGAAGTACATGCCGTCCGAAGTGGGCAGAAAATTGCTGGACTTTATTAGGAAGTATTTATGCGAGGAACAAAATTGCAGGTGGTGGCTGTAGATGAAGTTACTACGTTACCTTATTAGTCAGCTAAGAAGGTACAGGTATAAGAAACACTGGAGAAAGAACTACTTCCGAGCAGGATACCTGATTTAGGTGGTGCGTATGCGTGTTGTCAATACCAGGCATTGCGAAAGGAGAATAGAGCAAAGGGGCATTAACCGACGCGGGCTTCGTGAGGCTATTTTAAGGGCCTATCGTCATGCCAGCAAAAACGATGTCAGCAAAACTATACGGCTGGAGCTTTCCGGTGCACATGAAGGGATAATTGCCGTGTGTGAGGTTGTTCCGGCGAAAATCAGGGTCATAACCGTCTACCGCGAGGGGATGCGAGCATGACATCTATAAGAATAGGTATGCGTATGATACATATACCTACGGGGCGAGAAGTAGAAGTATATGCAGTTGAAGATGGATATTTTGAGGTGATATGTGTACCAGACGGGGCAAGGTGGAGGTTGGCGTTTGAAAGTATAAAGGAGTTTTGCCTGTTGTACTGATATTGGAGGTATAAAATGAAAGAGTTTACGGTGTTGCATTTATTCTCGGGCATTGGAGGGGCAGCTTTAGGTTTCCAGCAGGCGGTATCGGAATATAAGGGCATGGTCGGCAGGTTTCGCACCCTGGCCGGTATCGACGTGGACCCGGAAGCCTGTCAGGATTTTCGGACCCTGACAGGAGCCCCGGCGGTGGAAATGGACCTGTTCTCACGGGCAGACTACATAGCTTTTCACGGTCACGAGCCGCCGGCAGATTGGCGGGAGGTTTCGGCGGAAGACCTGCTGGCAGCAACCGGGGGAGAATATCCTGACGTAGTTTTTCTCTCGCCCCCATGTAAAGGCTTTACCGGTCTACTTCCCGAGAAGGTCGCTATGTCAGAGAAATACCAGGCCTTGAACCGTTTGGTAGTACGGGGCTTGGCGCTGACCATGCAGGCCTTTGGAGAAGACCCGCCCTCAATCATCATGCTGGAAAATGTCCCCCGCATTACTTCCCGGGGGGAATGGCTTCTAAGACAAGTAAAACGCCTGTTACGTCGATATGGGTACGTGTTTCACGAGGGTTTTCACTGTTGCGGGGAAATTGGAGGGCTGGCGCAACGTAGAAAGAGGTACCTGCTGATAGCAAGGCTGGAAAAAAAGATGACTGCGTTTGTATATCGGCCACCTTCCCGAAGGCTTAAAACAATCGGGGAAGTGTTGGGAAAGTTGCCCCTTCCTGACGACCCTTCTATGGGTCCGATGCATCGACTACCAAGACTCCAGTGGCGAACGTGGGTAAGGTTGGCCCTTATTCCACCCGGGGGAGACTGGCGGGATCTGGAGCATCTGGACTTTGAAAATCTCAGGCTCAAACATACACCACGCACAGGTGCTTACCAGGTTGCCATGTGGGACGAGCCATGCGGAACTGTTATCGGGAGTGCCCGGGTGCAGGGAAGCAACGGGGTTGCGGCAATAGCGGACCCGCGTGTTCCGGAAACCTGGCGAACAATAGCATTCAGGGTGGTGAGGTGGGAAGAACCGGGGCCATGTATCACAGGTGCCAGGTTTGGGAGTGGGGCGTTAGCCGTGGCAGACCCCCGATTGGGGTGTCGCCCTCGAAGTGGCAGCTATAAGGTCCAAGCATGGAACGAGCCTGCCGCTACGGTAATCGGTGCCGGGGACATCCATGCAGGGGCGGCCGCCGTGGCGGACCCACGCATTCCTACAGACGACGAGCGCCCGAACCCGCCGCCGGTGATAATAGCCCTGGATGGCACCTGGCATCGGCCTCTTACTACCTTGGAGTTGGCGGTGCTCCAGGGGTTCCCGGCGGTTATGCCGGACGGCAGGCCGCTAACCTTGGTCGGGAAATCTGACGCACGCTGGCGGGAGCGAATAGGAAACGCCGTCCCCCCGCCGACGGCCCGGGCAATAGGGGAACAAATACTGTTGGCTTTGCTGGTAAGTTCCCAGGGTGAATGGGCTTTGGGGAACACAGGAGTATGGGTTGTTGGAAATAATACGGAAAGAATGAGCCTGTTCTCTAACGAGGGGGCCCGGTCATGACAACGGAAGAGTTTTTAACTTGGCTGGACAATTTGCAGGAGGAAATGGAAAGTGGGCTTTTGGAAGCGGGCTATAGTTACAGAGACATCGAGGATGCTAAAACTGCTATATTGGCTCTCACTTCCGAAGAAGAAAAAGAAGCAAGACAATCTCTTCTCTCCCGCTTCAAAAAGGAAAAACTTGCATTATTGTTTTACATGGTTGGCAGGATGGATGGCATGATAGACGGGTTTAAGCAGGGGTACAACGAAGCGTTATACAGGCAGGGTAACAAAAGAGGGGAGATTTATAAACATGAGGTTACACAATAGACAAATAAAGGCATCTTTCTGGAATGATCCCGACCTGCTTCAGTGGCCAAGAGAAAAGCGGTGGTTTTATCTTGGCCTGGTACAGCTGGCCGACGACAGTGGCTGTCTGGAAAACTCTCCCTTTGCGTTTAAAATCCAACTCTTCCCCTCGCCACTCGATGCTGACATAACGGTTGAACTGCTTACACAGTGGCGTGATGAGCTTATACAAGCAGGTAAACTCATACCTTATGATGTTGGCGGCAAGCCGTATCTGTATATAGCTAACTTCCACAAGCACCAGACACCGGACAAGCCCACGCCCCCGAGCAAGGCCAGCATTCCATTGCCGCCTTGGTTGGAGTGGGTAGAGGGGGAGAGCAGGAGGACCAGCCGGTACGTGGTCCGGGAAGAGTTGTTGCCTGTTTCACTAACTGATGACCATTGTCCAGGATATGTCCGGGACGTGTCCGGGACAAGTCCGGGACAGGTCCGGGTAGAACTGGAACCGGAACTGGAACTAAATAATACTTTCCTTACGGAAAGGGCGAACGCGCCTGACGGCGCGGCGGTGCCTGACGGCACTCGCCAGGGGGATTCTTTGCCTTTGCCAAACGAGGGCGAAAGCCAGGAAGAAATCACGCAAGAAGGAGACAGCGATGAGAAAACCCCTGTTATCCCTATCACGTCAACTGTTGAAAGTATCGTAATTCCTGCCGAAAATGGGGGCATTGACGAGAAAGTTACGCCCCTTAAACTCAAGAGAGCAAAAAACAAGGCCGACCCCAGGGTAAGGCATGTCCTGCGCTATTTCCAGGATACAGCGGTTAAACACATGGGCCTAACTCCCGTGATTGACTACGGGAAACACGGCAAGCTAATCAAGCAGCGCCTGGCTGCATTGGACCACGACCATGAGGACCCTGATGAATCACTGTCCGAAATGTGTCGACTGATAGACGCATTTTTTGAGACGGACGACCCCTTTGTGTCCCGGGCCGGCCGCACTATATCAGTGTTTCTTGCTGCCAACGTGTTCGAGAAACTGCGTCAAACGCTTGCCCGAGCACAACCGCCAGTTAGTCAGCGAACATACGAGCGACCTGAGTTCTTAGATTGGGAAATCGGGGGTGCCTGATGGGGAAAAGAGTGCCACCGCAGTCCATCGACGCGGAGCAGTACGTGCTTGGCTCCTGCTTGTTGAGTGCGGAAGTCGTGGACGCAGTGTCAGAGATCCTTACGTCGGATGACTTCTATCGTGCCGACCACAAGCAAATATTTCAAGCCATCCTTGACCTGTACCAGGCCGGTAAGCCCGTGGATTTAATATCGCTGACGGAGGAATTGAGGTCCCGGGGTGTGCTGGACAGGGTAGGCGGTGTCACCTATATAGCTTCCCTGCCAAATCATGTTGAAAGTCCTTTGCTGGCCAGACACCACGCCGAGTTGGTGAGGGAGAAGGCCATCCTGCGGGCGGTGCTTTCCAGGTGTCACCACCTGGTAGAGCGTATATATGCTGGCACCCTGGACGGCAAAGAGGCCATGCAGGACCTGCAAAGAGCAGCCCTGGAATTGTCCGAACAGGATAAACAAAACGCGGGCCTGCAGCCAATTAGACCATTGCTTCAAGGTGCTGTGGCAGGTATCGAAGAGCGGTACAGGAACAAGGGCAAACTCCCAGGACTATCAACGGGTCTTGCTGACCTAGACAAGTTTACCGGGGGCTTGAGGAAGGGGGATTTAATCCTCATCGCCGCCCGGCCAAGTATGGGGAAGACCTCACTTTGTGACCAGATTGCTGTGGAGGTGGCAAGATCGGGCGGGGTTGTGGCCCTGTTCACCACCGAGGTCAGGGGTACCCGGGTGGCCGAAAAAATCATAATTCAGACAGCCAGGTTGAACGGCCACGCCATACGGATTGGCTACCTTGGGGAAAACGAGTGGTCGGGGGTATGTGATGCGTCAGCTAAACTCAGCTCAATTAAGCTGTATGTGGACGACCACCCCCATCCAACACCGGCCCACATCCGCGCTCAGGTCCACAAGTTAAATGCCAAGCACGGGAGGGTTGACTTGGTTGTGGTTGACTACATCGGCCAGCTGGACCCCGGGAAAAAGGTGGACACCCGGGTGAGGGAGTTGGCAGAAATCACGCGCTCCCTGAAAGCGATGGCGAAGGATTTTAACTGTCCCGTTATAGCGGCCAGCCAGCTCAATCGGGCCGTGGAAGCCCAGGGTGAAAAAAGGCCGACGCTTTCAGACCTGCGCGACAGTGGGGACCTTGAGCAGGATTCGGACCTGGTGTTGCTACTTTGGCGGCCAGAATTTTACAACCCGCTGGACAGGCCGGGCATGGCCGAAATAATAATAGCCAAGCAGCGGGAAGGTCCTACGGGCTCGATATGGGTGGCTTTCGTAAAAGAGCATACACGGTTTCACGACCTGGCTGGGGAGGCCGGGGAAGTTGCCGACGCATTGCCCAAGAAAAGTAAAGCCGGAAAACGGAATTTAAAGCTAGTTTAGGTGGTGCTGTATGCCTAAATATGCTGATGAGAATTTGCAAGAGGTGTGGAGGGGAATTCCCCTCCCCTCCACCCTCGCTGCTGCGCTAGATGTGATTTTAGGGCGAAAACAAGAGAACGGGGTGACCGGTACGATCTGGAAAAACCATACGGGAGGTATAAGTGGTGAAAATGATACAACTCGAAGAAGCTATCAAGGACCAATACGCCCGCCGGGTTGCAAGGGCAATCGAGGCGGAGGACGCGGATGCCCTTGCCAGGGTAATACCGCACCACGTCATCTATGAGAAACCCGGGATGGCCCTTGAGATTCTGGGCAGGGCGGTAAATGTAGCAAGCTGTGAGACCTACAGGTGGGTACGGCAATGGCTCCGCAATTCCGACAACGACTGCCTGCGGGCCAGGGGAGACAAACGATGGCAAGTGATGGTACTGCTGGAGGCCGTTTGCGAGAAGAATAACCATGAAAGGTCACTGGAGAGAAAGAAAAGGGATTATAGAGCAGGAGCAAAGTTAAGGTGGGGGAGGGTTTGACGGCATTGAGAAGTACGGCCTGCATTGAAACTGCTGTGGAAAAATGCAGGGAGATCCTGCGGTGGAGTGCAAATCCTTTTAACAGTGTGTATCTAAACCCGCATAAGTATGACATTATTACACTGGCCAGATGGGCCCAAAGTTACTGCAACAACCGGGCTTACATGCTGTTGTTGAGAACGGCGGAAATTACAGGCTATGAGCCGGTTCCTACTGAATTACTACACAGGCACATAGCCAAAGATGGTTATAAAAATCGCAGGGTAAGCATTGGGAAGAGTGCTTTTTACCTAATCAAACCTGATGAAATGAAACCAGGCTTAAAAAAGCGGTATAAAAAGTTTAAGGAGCTTATGGAACAGGTAATTATGGAGCTTCAAGCTAAAGCGGAATGTAAAGCGCGGTAAAATAAAGCTCTGCTTAATATTTGGAGGGGTTGAATATGAAACGCGAGGATCCCTTCATGCTTGCAAACTACCGTTTTCTGCCGGCAAGGTTGAAGGAAAAGGTAAATCGATTTATTAACCTCCTTGACCAGCCGTACCGCGACTTCGCTTCTAAAAGGTACGCCCAGGGGAAGTCAATGGCGGTGGTAGCCGAAGAAATGGGCTATGCCGAGAGGTCATTATACACTTTCCGGGAAAAGGTCATAACGCTGTGGATGCTGTACTGCGACCATGAGCGATTTGAAACCCACAAGCAGCGAATGATCGCCATGATCCGCAGGCACAGCCCAATAAGCCACAGCCGGCTTCTCATGAACATGAACTTGAAGCGGTCAGGTTTAAGCATTGATGACTTCCTGGACCTTATTGAAATTCTTGTGGCCACGGGGGTAATAGACCGCGTTCTTGTTTCCCGGGATAACGGTAAGCTGGCACGGGTTTATTACTACCGGGGGGATTCACAGCATGAATTTGTCAATAGTTTGTCCTGTTATGACAAAACAGCTATACACCTTTAAAAGACAGGCGCCATACAGCGCCTTAGTTAAATTAACCGCGATATTTCGCATAATAGGGAGCATATTTCCTGCGGGAAAAGCTCATTGCGCTTTTCCCGCTCATGTATCTAGAATCAGAATAGGGGATGATTAACATGAAATACCAGGTCCCCACCCCTCACGGGGTCTTTGAAGTGCTGCAATCACTATCTTACGGGGACATGATCATAGCCGGCATACTGGTGGTTATTGCAGTAGTCCTTACGTTTAAAACGCTCTATGACATAGCAGACCGGGAGGGGTACATCTGATGTGGACTGTCTTGGATGGTCACAGCCTGGCCGCGCTGTATGCGGTTCTCTTTTTAGGCCCCTTCGCGGCTGCCTACATGGTAAACAGGATGAAAGCCCTGTTCCGTTACCAGGGTTGGTGGTAAGACATGGATTATAACTTTTCTTCCTGTGTCCTGTGGTTTTTAAGCTGCCCGTGGATTATTAAGGCAGTTGCCCTGACTGCCCTTGGATTGTCCACAGCGGCTGTAGTCTTAAAACTGGGGGGTTGAGGGGATGAGTTTTAACGTCGATATGAGTGAAGTTTACCGCCAGTTCGCCAACGTCTTCGGCAGCATGACCCCCTTGCTCTGGCCCTTTATCGGTGCATTGCTTGCTCTCTTCGTTTTCGGAGGTATAATCACGATCCTGCGGCACTACACCAGCAAGTAGGCGGTAGCTATGTCCTACCTCAATTACGATATAACCAAAATGTACCAGGCCATAGCGGACACTATGGCCAGCATCTGGCCCATTGTGGCCCCGGCGTTCGCGATCATGCTTGCGACGATGGTGCTGGCCGGAATAGCCACGGTCCTCTACAAGTGGATTGACGAAAGGCGTTAAGCCTTCTGGCTTAAACATAGAAAGCCAACCCAACCTAAAAGGAGGTATTTTAGATGAGTCTTAACATCGTTCCTGCTGACGTACTGGGTTACATCGGGGAGGTATTCAACGGCCTGTGGCCCATCCTGGCTATTGGCCTGGGCATCATGGCTGTCCCGATGCTGCTTGGCGCGGCCAAAGTTGTTTTCAGCCGTCGGCGTTAATCATCTCCTTCACCCCAGAGCAAGAGAGAGGCTGGCTTAAAAGCCTCTCTCTTGCCAAGGGCTACCCGGGCCGTTTAGCCCGGAAATCAACGGCCCACACGGGCCGTTTTTAATTTGGAGTTGAAAAAGATGGAATTATTTATGCTCTTAATCTCTCTTTATTATCTGTACCATCTGCTTTTTTTGCTTTTTAGCCTGGGGTTGAGCAGGCCCCTGACCGGCACACCGGCGGGAACAGGTCAAAACCGCCTGGCCGTTTTTATGCCGGCCCACAACGAGGAAAACGTGATAGCTTCATCCGTCCGCTCCATCCTGGCCTCCCGTTACCCCGGGAACAAATTCGATGTGTACGTCATTGCCGACAACTGCACCGATAGGACGGCGGAGCTGGCCCGGGCCGCCGGTGCCCTGGTACTGGAGCGGGAAAACAAAACTTTGCGCGGAAAACAACACGCCCTCAAGTGGGCGTTTGAGCAGATAAACCTGGACGAATATGACGCCGTGGTAATCCTGGATGCCGACAACCACGTGCACCCGGGTTTCCTGGGCGTACTGGACCACTACCTGGCAGCCGGCCATAAAGTGATCCAGGGTTACGTCGAAACCAAAAACCCCGGCGATTCGTGGGTTACCGCCAACTACGCATATATGTTCTGGTACCTATGCCGCCTTCAGATGGCCCGCACCCGGCTGGGTCTGTCGGCCTGGCTGGCCGGGACGGGGCTGTGCATAAGCACCGATGTATTGCGCCGGGTGGGCTGGAACGTTACCACCCTGGTGGACGATGTGGAGTATACCTGCCAGCTCCTGTTATCGGTGCCTGTTTTCTACCTGCTGCCTTTGCTGGCCGAGCGGGTGAGGATACGCCGGGCTTGGACTTATTTGCTGACGGCAGGGGCGTTTTTCTTTACGTGGATACCAATCACTGCCTACGGAGTGGTGACGTGTGATCAGAAAAGCTGGTGGAGGACGCGGCATTAGGATTTCATGGAGGTTAGGGAGAATTTTCTTAGCGGTTTTGTTTATCTTTGGTATTCTTTCCGATAACGTTGCGTGGGCCTACGAAGTGGTGAAGCTTTCTGCGACTCTTCCTTCCGGTCGGTATGGCACATCGGCTGCAGCAGGTCTTGATGGTAAGATCTACATCTTCGGGGGATACAATGGTTCCTATCTTTCCGACATACTTTGCTTTGATCCAGCTACTGGCCAGATTACAAAGCTATCGGCAAATCTTCCCTCCGGGAGGCATTTCACTTCTGCTGCGACAGGGCCTGATGGTAAGATTTACATATTTGGGGGAAACAATGGTTCCTTTCTTTCCGACATACTTTGCTTTGATCCAGCTACTGGCCAGATTACAAAGCTATCGGTAACTCTTCCCTCTAAGCGTGAAGGTACATCTGCGGCAAGGGGGCCTGATGGTAAGATTTACATATTTGGGGGATACAATGGTTCCTATCTTTCCGACATACTTTACTTTGATCCAGCTACTGGCCAGATTACAAAGCTATCGGTAACTCTTCCCTCGGGGAGGGGTTATACTTCTGCTGCGACAGGGCCTGATGGTAAGATCTACATCTTCGGAGGTAGTACTTACGTAGGTGCTCTTGTATACTTTTCCGACATACTTTGCTTTGATCCAGCTACCGGCCAGATTACAAAGCTATCGGTAACTTTTCCCTCTAAGCGTGAAGGTACATCTGCGGCAAGGGGGCCTGATGGTAAGATTTACATATTTGGGGGATACAATGGTTCCTATCTTTCCGACATACTTTACTTTGATCCAGCTACTGGCCAGATTACAAAGCTATCGGTAACTCTTCCCTCGGGGAGGGGTTATACTTCTGCTGCGACAGGGTCTGATGGTAAGATCTACATCTTCGGAGGATATAACGGCAACTATTTGGCTGATATAGTTTCCTTTACCGTTTCCACTTCGCCTGCGCCACCTACGGGTCTTTCCGCTACGGCTACAAGCCCAACCCAAGTCCTTCTCACGTGGCAACCCAATACTGAACCTGATTTGGCTGGTTACATCATTTACCGCAACAACACGGAGATAGCGAGGGTAGATAAAAACACCACCACGTATACAGATAGCGGTTTAACGCCACGAACCAACTATACTTACGGCATCAAGGCTTACAATACTTCCGGCCTTACCAGCGAAATGAGCAACACGGTGACAGTGACAACACCAAAGCCCCCGGCACCAACCAACCTGACCGTGAGCAACATAACCTCCACGGGGGCGACGGTGACCTGGGATCCGGTACAGGAGGCCGAATCTTACAACGTATACCTTAACGATTTCCTTTATGCCGCCTATGTTACCGATACTTCTTACAACATCACCGGTCTGGACCCGGCAACGAACTACACCGTGCGGGTTACCGCCGTAATCAGCAACGTGGAAGGTGACCCGGCGACTACGAGCTTTACTACTTACGATCAGTCTGCCCCCGTACCTCCTGCGCCGCCATCTGGCTTTACGGCACAAGCTACCGGTCCGACCCAGGTGCGGCTTAACTGGAATCCAAATACCGAACCCGACCTGGCCGGATACATCATCTACCGCAACAACACGGAGATAGCGAGGGTAGATAAAAACACCACCACGTATACAGACAGCGGTTTGACGCCACGAGCCACCTATACTTACGGCATCAAGGCTTACAACAC
The DNA here is from genome assembly GCF_003627965.1 of Desulfofundulus salinus. Lineage (NCBI taxonomy): Bacteria > Bacillati > Bacillota > Clostridia > Eubacteriales > Peptococcaceae > Desulfofundulus > Desulfofundulus salinus. The sequence continues at coordinate 1,850,090 of NZ_RBWE01000001.1, forward strand.
CTCAAACCTGACCAGCGACATGAGAACAGTTCAGGTGACCACACCGAAGCCCCCTGCGCCAACCAACCTGACCGTGAGCAACGTAACCTCCACGGGGGCGACGGTGACCTGGGACCCGGTGTCGGGAGCCGAATCTTACAACGTCTATATCAACGATTTTCTGTATGATGCTTACCTTACCCAAACCCAGTGTGAGATCACTGGCCTGGATCCGGCGACGAGCTATACAGTTCGGGTTACTGCGGTCATCAGCAACGTGGAAGGTGACCCAGCAACGACGACCTTTACAACGCTTGTAGGCTATAAGCCAAAACTCACCGTCAGGGTTGACAACCGCCAAATTATCATGTCCTGGGAAAGCATAGCTAATAGTTTTATCGTTGAAGCAAACGGCCAGCAGATAACCACCACCTCTGACAAGCAGTACACTTACACGGCTGAACCGGGAACGTATGAAGTAAGGGTTATCGCAGTGGTTAATGGGGAACAGTACCCCTCCGACCCGGTGACGGTGACCGTATCCGCGCTGAACACCCCTGGAGTGGTACAAGCCGCAAAGGACATACTGGGCAACACTGCGGCAGTAATATTCCCCTTCGGGGGGCTGATAGCCCTGGGGCTTGCGCTGAAAGCAAGTCCCCTGATAATAGCAGCCGTTAAAAGTGGTATGTTGGCCAGATGGTTCAGGGGGTGGTAGCCTTGATTAAAAAACTGGTGGCCGCCGTTGTAATCGGGGCCACTTTGCATACAGGCGCGGGGGTAGCAGCTGCTGCCCCCAGCCAGATCAACTGTGCAGACCTCAAACCGGCCCGTGTCGTGGCTGTAGACTGTTCCGCCCTGGGTGTTTCACAGGTGGATCCCCCCAAGGTGAACACCCGGGAAACCAGGCTATCTTATTTCCCCGAGCTATCCCGGGGGATAACCATCCGGCCAATCATAACTCGGCTTGCGGAAGATGTGCATAACCTCATCGAGTGGGCCGCACAAAAGGTAGGCTTGTCCTCATCACTGCTGAGGGCCGTAGCCCGGGCCGAATCCGGGGGGAACCACCGCGCCGTATCCCCGTCCGGGGCGGTGGGCATCATGCAGCTCATGCCCTCCACGGCCCGGGCCCTGGGGGTTAACCCTTACGACCCCCGGGAAAACGTCCTGGGAGGGGCGATGTACTTAAAGCGGCAACTGGACCGCTACCAGGGTAACCTGCCCCTGGCCCTGGCCGCGTACAACGCCGGTCCCGGGGCGGTAGACAGGTACGGGGGGGTACCTCCATACCGGGAAACCAGAAATTACGTGGCCACGGTGATGGGCCTTTTGGGGAGGTAATCATTTTATGTATCAAACCAGGATGATATTTCGTCTTGTGTACCTGCTGGAAATTCTGGTCTGTGTGTGCCTTTGCCTGGCCCTGGCCGTGGCCGCCCACGCCGAGCCGACCCCGGTAGAAGTTGTCAACCCCGTGACTATAAGCCCTCCACTTCCACCGGCGGCCCCTGCGGAAGTAACCGTTTCCGGGGTGACCGATACTGAAGCCACAATTTCCTGGTCCCCGGTACCTTACGCAACCCAGTATTCCGTTTGGGTGGACGGCCAGCGGTGGACGGGGAGCACTTCCCCGGGAGTAACCATCCAGGGTCTGCAACCCAGCATGACCTATACGGTTTATGTCACTGCGGCCAACGAGAGCGGGGAAAGCGGACCGTCAGCTTCCGTCAGCTTTACCACCATGCCCCCGGTTCCCACAGCCCCGGAGAAACCCGTGGTTACGAAGGTAACCGACAATACGGCAACGGTGCAGTGGCACCCCCTGCCTCCGGACCAGCACATCCAGGCTTATCGGGTTTACGTGGACGGTAAGGCCGTGGCCGATGTGCAACCGCAGGAAGGGATGCAGGCTGCCGAGTTGACCAACCTGAAACCGGGAATCCATACAGTGGCTGTCAGTGGTTTAAATGCCAACAAAGAAGGCCCTCAATCACCGGCTGTAAGTTTTACCGTCCAGGCCGTAACTGCTCCCACCGGCCTGCAAATGGTCAACCACTCCCACGACACCATCTGGCTGCAGTGGGATAAGGTTTCGGGATCTGAAAAGTATGAGATCTACGTGGGGGAACAACTCGCAGGAACAACTGACCAGACGAGCTATACCCTGACCGGCCTCCAGCCGGATCAGGAATACCAGGTATCTCTAATAGCCGTCCTCCCTGACGGCAACAGGAGCCAGCCGGCAACGTTGCAGGTAAAAACACTGCCGGTCCCCGAGGCCATAACTTTATCCGGGCTGAAGGAACGTATTTTCCCTTACGTGAATGATGCCATACCCGCCCTGGTGGCGGTCTTTGCAGTGGGGGCTGCTTTCGCCATAGCGCGTATGGCCAGGGTGCCGTTCTCGCCGTTCTCCTGGAGGGTTTAATAATGAGGTTTTTGGCCCGTTTACTGGTATTTCTTATCTCTCTATATACTGCTACACCTGCGCTGGCGGCAGTTGTATATGCAAACCCGTCTTACATATTTACATCGCAGCCAAATACAACAATCATACAGAGTGAGTACCTTTGGGCAGATACTACCGGTTTGGAATCAACGCGATTTACAGAAATAAAAGTATCGTGGGAACTTCAACCTGGTGACCAGGTAGGAATTAAGTTTTGGGATAGAGCCTTAAACCCCTTACCTTCGGCACATTTGGATACGAGCAATACGAGTGCAAGGGGAGTAAGTATAAGTTTCCCTTCTAATGCATATTTTGCTAAATTAGTCTTAATGACTGGAGATGCTTCTGGAAACAGATATTTGTGGTGGGATAGTGCCAGCAACACAAACGGTCATACTGCTATTTTCGCGGCACCGGAAATATCAACACCACCACCTACTAACGTAGGAGAAACACCTTCGGTGGGTACAAGTCAGACAACCATAAACATAGACAATTCCGAGGTAGTTGCGGAATTAAGAAATATCAAAGATCAATTATCAACGATAATCAGCAAACAGGAACAAATGATAAGCCAGATTAATTACGTCAAGAGCAAATTGGATACTGTAGTTAACCAATTAGACACTGTAATTAGCCACCTAAGTCATATAGATGACTACTTAACCATACCTCGACAGGCGGAGACGCTGGACACAAGCTCCCTGGGGCCTGTACCCTCTATAGACCCTACACCACCACCGGTAACCGAACCGCCGCAACAGCCGTACACCTATAACCGGCCAACGCCGCAAATGCCGCCGTTCGAGGACAGCCCCGGACCGCTGCCGATAGCGCCGGACCCTACAGTAATGGAGCATGACCCTCCGGCCGCAAGGGACAACCCCCGGGAGCTGGATCCGCCGAGAACACCGGACCCTGTAAGCATGGACCCGCCGTTAACACGCGACCCGGTGAGCATGGATCCTCCCCTGGAACGTGACCCGGCAACTATGGACCCACCCCTGACCCGTGACCCGGTGGTTATGGATCCGCCGTTGAGCCGCGATGAACCGATACAAAGAGATGAACCGCTTACGAGGGAAGAGCCATTGACCCCGGATCCACCATTGACACCGGATCCTCCGCTCACCCCGGAACCGCCTTTGAATTAAGAGGGTGATCTCATGTACCAGTTTTTCCAGAGCCTTTTCCAGCACTTATTGAACGGTATAATCAATGCGGTACATTGGTTCGGCCAGCTATTCCAGAACATCTGGAATGCCTTCAAACAGTTCATCGCCATGATATTTCAGCCCCTGCTTTTATTCTTCCAGGGGCTGTGGTACTTGATTACGAAGGTCTTTGATATTGTCGTCCTGGCCGTGCAGGTCATTTTCGGCCTCTTCAAGGTTGTCTGGTCCATTGTGGCCGGGATATTTCACACTTTTGCGGGGCTGATGGGTTTTTCAGGTAGCACCGATTATTACTACTTACCCGGGGCATACCAGCAGGGTTGGGACGGGGTAGCCGGGTTTTTCCTTAAAACAGGGCTGAACACTATCGCCCTGGTCGCCTGCGTTTTCGTGTGGATCCTGACGGCTTGGGCGGTGATAAAGATTGCGGGTGGGGAGAGGTGAGGGTTCTTGCAGTTTTCCTTGCACTCCTGCCCGCCCTTATCTTTCTCCCCTCTCCGGCCCTGGCCGTTCCCACCCCTCCCGACTACATGATCCCCTACTTCCAGCAGGCCGCCAGCGAAACAGGGGTGGATTACAACCTGCTTGTTTCGGTGGGGTACTGTGAAAGTGGCTTCAACCCCAACGCGGTATCCAGTGCAGGGGCCATAGGGGTAATGCAGCTCTTGCCTTCTACTGCGACTGCATTTGGGGCAAGCGATCCCCGGGACCCCCAGCAGAACATCATGGCAGGGGCCAGATACCTGAAGTACCTGCTAGACCGCTACAAAGGGGACGTTGAACTTGCCCTGGCCGCCTACAACGCGGGCCCGGGCAACGTGGACAAGTACGGGGGTATTCCCCCCTTCCGCGAAACAAGGGATTACGTGAAAAAAGTCATGGCTACTGCCGGCCTGACATACGAAGAGAGGTCATACGGCGTGTTTCAGCGGATAGTAGACACTTTCTTTAACCCCATCATCAACATCCTGGTTTCGGTGAGGGATCGCCTGGATTACGTCTCCCAGGTGGCCGCCCGGGGGTTGAACCTGGATTACTTTTTAGGGCCTGTGATGATGCTCGGGCCGCAGTGGAAGGTGTTAATTGTCTCAATAGTGGCAAGTGCTTTCCTGCTGCTGACCGTCCTGGTGGCCAGAAAAGGGTACGGGATTTACCTGGCGCTAAAGGAGGGGGTTAAGTGGTGGTAAGTCCGGCTGTAAAACGCAGGATATCTATAGTCATGCTTGCTATTCTGGCATTATCCGGCTTATTTTTGTTTCATGGTTCAGCTTATGCTGAAAACTTCACAAATGTAAGTGTATCATATCTAAAAACCGGCATGTCATATGATAACCTGCAATATATATTTGATACCGATACCAATACGTTTGGCCATTTGACTATGGATAATGTTACAGGTATCCAGCAGGGTGATCTGCTTGCGACATTTAGTTTTGATCCCGTATTTGTTGGCACTGTCAATATCTATACGGGCATCGCTAATTATATGGTCATATTTACTTTTACCCTGTCGCCTCCTGCAAATGCCGTAAATAACCTGCGATTGACTGATAACGGTGGCATACAATACACCGGATCTTATTCGACTTATAACTATAACCTGATATGGGACGGCATTAGCAACGCCAGCGGATATAATGTTTATAGGGACGGTACCTTAGTAGGAAATACAACGAGCACTACATATACAGTTCCAATTGTTGGAGGTGGTGCAGGGTATGTATTTGAAGTGGCACCAATTATTAATGGACAGGAAGGTCCCAGGGCTAAACTAATAACATCTGCATCTACAGGGACAGGCCAGAATGACACATATGTAATAAACGGGCAAATATCACAAATAAGAGTACATGATTACACAAAAACAACATTATTGCAAAACGGAGGGAAAATAGTAATAGGATCGATATCTTACGGACCGCCCGCCCCGTCAGATCCAGTTACTAACTTACAGGTGATTAATATAACCAAAACGTCAGCAACCGCAACCTGGACGGTATCAAACGCCCAGGCATATAAAGTCTATTTAGATGGCACTTATATGGGAACAACGACAGGCAATCAGTATGATTTTACAAACTTGCAGATAGGGTCCTCCCATACGGTCACGGTTGTAGGTGTCATCGGAAATGTTGAGGGGCAGGGGGTGTCAACAACCTTTACCACCTTGCCGCCAGATCCGGTAACCAACCTAGACGTAATCAACATTACAAAGACATCCGCAACAGCAACCTGGACAGGTACGCCAAACGCCAGCGAATATAAGGTTTACTTAAATGGAAATCTGGTAAGCGTCAAACACAACCCACCTTGGCACAATACCCAAGTCTAAGGGATAATCTTCCTCAAAAAATAAGCTCGATGAGGAGGATTTTTTCTTATGACCAAAGCCGAACGGGAAGCGCTATGGGAAACCCGAATAGCCG
>NZ_RBWE01000001.1:1856221-1900211 GCF_003627965.1 Desulfofundulus salinus
CCCCTGTGTGCAGGGTTAATAAATAAGCCAGATTATGTCCCCACCTGATTGCAAGGTGGGGTTTATTTTACGCTTACACTGGATTGTGGGGGGCAAAGATGTAAGGGTGGAGTGGAACAGTAACGGCTCACATATTGATGCCGACTGGGTACAGTTGTGGCGCACGGATTCCACGTCAGGCATCTGGATGCCGGTGAAAGACATAACAGGCAGCGAAATAAACTCTTTTACGTGGACGGATACAATGGTTACTGCCGGCCTGAATTACAAGTACCAGATCCGGGCTTATAACACGTCTAACTGGTCCTGGGATGTGATCTGGGAATCGGATTGGGCAGTAAACCCCCGGCCCTTTAACGCCCCCGGCGGGCTAAAAGTAACTTACCGGGGGGACACTACGGCAACTGTAACCTGGACACCGGTAAACGGGGCAGATCAGTATCAGGTTCAGGTCAGCACTGACGGGGGAGTTACCTGGCAGACATCAACCGTCAGCGGCCCTCCCGTAACGGTCCCCAGGCCCTGCCAGGTGAGAGTTAAGGCCGGGACTCACGCAAGGAGCCAGTGGTCGGGTGTGCTTACGGTACAGTAAAAGGTTAACTTGCTTCCAGGCTTGCATAATTGACCTGTAGCGCGAGATGTTTTGTCCTGAAGGTAATCACATTAACCCGGTAATTATCTCTTGCTACAGGGCAAATTAGGAGGGAGGTGGGATGAGTGTTTTTCAAACAGACGCTGGTGACGTTCTGAATAAATTGTGGATGGTTGTGCAATTTCTAGCCCCCATATATGCGATAGCCTTTGGAATGCTTGGAGCACGTATGCTTATTGAATACGGGCTCGGGAAACTTATGGATAAGTTTTTCCCGGCAAAGTCCAAAACAACTGCCAAAACTAAAAGTTCCACTACTACCAGCCAACGGCGCCGCCGGGCTTCAGTATATGTCAGCTCGGAAAGAAACCCCCAAATCAGGAGGACCAAAACAGGGGTTTATGTTTACTATGATTAATTCATCAGGTCCCGGGTAGAAAGAACACCCGGGGCTTACTTTATTGCAAAAAGAATGCAGTTTTTATTCATTGTGCGAAGGCCTAACATACCTCAAAATGGTATCAGGGGGTGTAATCATGGGTGTCTTTGAGTTCTTCTTTGCGGCCACGGCAGGAATAGCGGCAGGGTTAGCCGTGGTGGTCATACCCTCCATGTATGTTTACAATAGGTATTTTAACTCCTCAAGGAGGAATAGGGCGTGATCTTTAAGCGAAAGAAAGAAGCGGTCGATGACGTTATACTGATAAACGAAAACGAGATAAGGATTCTCGAAGTGACGGCACTGGACGAAAACTCCGTCCATGCCGGCAACCTTGTCCTGCCCCGGGCTGACGCGCAGGTAAGGTATTACCCTGGGGGCGGTAGGGCGTTTATCTATGGGTACACCGGCCCTTACCTTGCCGAAAGTCAGAACATCGCGGATCTAGAAAAATCCGTTGTGCTGAAAAACATGTTTAACTACGGATCAGCTTCTAAGCTGCAAAATATACAGTTCTATGTCATGCTAGCGGCCCTGATTATAACCATTTTTCTTTTACGTAATTAGGGGGGTAAAAGATGGCCGAAGAAACTACCACCAGTGGGGGCAAGACCCTCCAGGATATAATGTCTAACGAGCTCTTTGCCAGTTCCCGGGGTGACCTGGTGGAAACCCTGCGGTTTATGGAGGGACACGGTACCCCTCTGAGTGAAATGCAGGTGCAGGGGGTAGCCCTCTTGCGCTACCTCCAAACCAGGAGAGGGGATAAAACTTACGAGCCTATTATCCAGACCATGACCAAGATGGCAAAAGATATTACTCCTCCCGGAGTGTTCGTCGAGGTCATCGAAAAGATGACACTGGGCGGTTTTGTGACCGGGAAAATAAACCTCCGCAAGGCTTTTGGAGGAGATAAATAATGTATGTCTGGGTTTTCCAAGGCAACCTGGGGGAAGGTAAGACGTTCGGAATGAGTGTCCTGGCTCATTATTTCGCGGCCAAGGCCCGCCGGGCCGGGATACCGGTGGATCTGTACGCAAATTACGGGCTGAAAGGTGCCCGGCAGCTGAACCATTACACTGATTTTTACCGGGTGGCGAAAAGCCCAAACTCAATCTGCCTTTTAGACGAGGCCCACGTTAACCTTGACTCCCGGCTGTTCCACCGGGGGGCAAACATCTACATGACGCAGTTCTTTTTCTACCTCCGAAAGCTCCATTCCAGCCTTTTTATGACTACCCCTCACATTCGCAATCTGGATTCGCGAATGCGGCAATTAACCAACATTCTTGTTGTCTGCCAGAGGGTAGGTGGGGGGTTTATGTATGACATATACGACTACCAGGCTGAAAGGCTCTTGAGGCGCAGGTTTATGCCCAAATATATCGTTCAGCAGTTGTTTGAGGTGGGGTTGTACGATACCCACGCCATCATCCGCAGCATTGAGTTTCCGGCCAACGAGCGGACCTTTGACAGCTTTTTGACAAAACTCATAGCGGTTAGAGACGGAGCGGATTTAAACGCCGTAATGGGGAAAACAGAGGACCCGGAAGAGATGGAAGAGGGTGAAGAGGTTGAACAAGAACCAGCACCAAGAAACAGAAAAAGAACGGCCCACGGCGTGTAAGTCCTTAGGAAATCCCTGGGGGACGGAACAACTTGACTGGCGCATGGTTGACGGTAAGTGGGTCAAGGATCCGGGGTGGTGGAGGAAGATCCCCCAGGCCAAAAGACGCACATAATACCTTCGGCTAATGTCTCTTAGGCGCAGGATACGGCCGGAACCGGAACGGAGTTATACGGGTTTCCGGCCTCATTATCTATTAAAAATGGCTTCGCATAATGCGGGAGGGGTAAATTTGATTAATTCCCCCGTCCGGGTACCGGAAGAAAACTTTACCCCCGGGGTGATTCGCAACGAGAAAAGAAAATACCCCCGGGTTAATCCGCCGAGGATATGCAGAAATTGTAAGCAAAACGACAACGGTTACTGCAATGTGTTTGGTAACTGGCATTACCGCCCTTCTGATTGCCTGTTTGCGGAAAAGTATGAAGGTGACCAGAGAATGGAGGAAGCATGATGCGGAAAATCCAAATCCGTGCTGACAGGATTCTCCGTCAGATAGCCCGGCGTCATAAGGATGAACTGTTCTTAACCGAGGTAAAGAACGGGCCGACGCTATTTGGTGAAGGCCTCCTGATCATGGACGCCGTGGCCGTAAAAAAGTCCTGGAAGAAACCCTGCATCACAGGGTATGAAATAAAAACCAGCCGGCAGGATTTTCTACGGGATAACAAGTGGCCCTACTACCTGAAATACTGCCACCGCCTGTACTTTGCCTGCCCGGCGGGATTGATCGCGCCGGAGGAGGTGCCGGAAGATGTAGGACTTATCTACTACAACCCTGAAAAGGACTGTATCCACACCAAGAGGGCCGCCGCCTTCAGAGATATTGAGATACCTTGGAAAATGCTGTATTACATGCTCATATGCCGGTCCAAATCGGACAGGCACCCGTTTTTCAGCAGCCAGCGCGAATACTTGGAGGCATGGGTTCAGGATAAAGCCGAGCGAAAAGAGCTTGGCTGGCGGGTTAGAAACAAAATGACTGAAAAGATCGAGGAATTGACGAAAAGGGTAAGGGATCTAGAGTTTGAACTATCTTTGCAGAAAAGAGAAATCGAGGTTTTTAAAAGAGTTAAAGATATTCTGGCGAGATATGATGTCAACATCTACAACGGCGAGATAGAACGGAGCTTGGAGAATGTCCTGAGCCGCGGAACACCTCCAGTATTTCGGGACAAGCTGCGGGTAATCGCCCGGGAGGTGGAAAAACTCATGAAATTAACGGAAAGGATAACATGCCTGCCTGCGGAGCAATTAACATACAGCGCGATTAACGAAGGTGATCAATAGTGCAGGAGTTTCTTAATACCCTGGACGGCAGCACCGCCCGGGCATACCGGGAGGACCTGACCGACTTCGCCCGGTGGTTTGCCCATACCAACGGGCAGGATCCCACCCCGGAATTAGTGACCGGCATCGACCTGCGGGAGTACCAGGGGCACATGCTGGCGGTGCGCGGCCTTAAACCGGCCACCGTGAACCGCCGGCTGGCCGCCGTCCGGGCCTGGCTCCGGTGGGCCAGGGAGAACGGAATAATAGAGGACCTGCCTTCCTTCCCCCGCCGGGCAGCCGAACCCAAAGGGGCTCCCCGGGCGCTATCCCGGGTGGAAGAGGCCCGTTTCCTTCGGGCCGTGGAGAGGGAAGGATCTCCCCGTGATCAGGCCCTGATTGCCCTCATGCTCCATGCCGGGCTGCGGGTGGGAGAGGCTGTCCGCACCCGCACCGCCGATGTAGAGATAAGTGAGCGCAAGGGTAAGGTGGTGGTCCGGGCGGGCAAGGGGATGAAAAGGCGGGAGGTGCCACTGTCAGCCGAGGCCCGGGCCATGATCCGGCCCTGGCTTTCCCAGGCCCGTGGGGAGTGGCTTTTCCCCGGCCTGGGTGATAAACACCTTTCCACCCGGGCCGCCCAGGACGTAGTGAAGAAATACGCTTACCTGGCGCGGCTGGACGTTGAACACGTTACCCCCCACGTCCTGCGGCATACCTTTGCCACCCGGCTTTTGCGCCAGGGGGTGGATATAGTGGTGGTTGCCGCTTTGCTTGGACATGCCCGCATAGACACCACCGCCAGGTACACCCGGCCCGGGTGGGCTGACCTGGAACGGGCCGTGGAAGGCTTACATGAATCCGTTAACAAAGGAGGCGTATCAAATGCGTAAAGTATGTGCTGTCCTGTTAATTATGCTGGTGGCGGTTGCGGGTTGTGGCATTAAGAACGGCAACGGTACAAAAGATGGTGAGGGCAAAAAGGTAATCAAGGTGGGATTTATCGCTCCCCTGACAGGAGACAGGCGAGTACAGGGGGAAGCAGCCAGGAGAGGCTTTGAGCTTGCCATACAGCAGTATAAGGGTGACTTTAAAATTGTGCCTGTTATAGCTGATGACCGCAACAACGACATGACCTCTAAGGTTGCCAGAAAGCTTATCGAGCAGGACAAAATTGTAGCTCTTGTAAGTCCCCTGGCCAATCCTGCCCTGAACAACGATAAGGTGATCCTGCTAACCGGCACCCAACGGGACTTAGAACCTGATGCATTAACCAAGCTTACCTATGGCGTTACTAACCTGCTGCTCAACGCTATCAACAACGCGAACAGCGACAATCCGGTTAAAATTAAAAATGCACTAAACCAGGAGGCGAAAATCCTTGAGAGTAATTGAGCATAACGGCAGACTGAAGGTGGACTGGCAGGCAGTACGGAACCGGAACAAAGGCTGTATATGCGTCGAAAAAGACTACCAATTCCCCGGAGGGTTCTATTTACGGCATAAGGAAACCCCTTACTACCTGACCGCCAGCAGGTACGACATAGAATGCATGATCGAAAATGCCCTGGCCGCCCTGGGGCTGAATACCGGCCCGATCATCGTGCCCACCCGGGAACAGGCCGACATGATCAACATGATGATCCAGCCCACCATGGAGGTCCTGGACACCCGGTTACCCGGGGCAAACGGGTGGTTTTTAAACCTCCTGTGGGCCGTCCTGGGTAAGGTGAAAGTACATCCCCGGGCGGTAAATATTGCCGATGGTGCCCAGTCCGCCATAAATGGCCTGGAAGGGCAGGATGATATGCTGCAGCGGTTTCTTTTTGAGTTAACCCCGGAAGAAAGAGAGAAACTTTGGGCGGTGGTGAGTGAGTGGTGCCAGAGGTAAGACCGACATTTGATGAGATATACATGGACGTGGTGGACGTCATCTCCCGCCGGTCCACATGCCTGCGCAAAAAGGTGGGGGCGGTGATTGTGGTGGACCGGCGCATCCTCTCCCACGGTTACAAACACTGCATTGATACGGGACGTTGTTTGAAGGATTTAGCCGGCCGGGAAGACTACAAACCCTGCGTCCACGCCGAGCAGAACGCCATCTGCCTCTGTGCCAAGCGCGGCCTGGCTGTGAAGGGCGGGACCATGTATGTGAACGCGGATCCCTGCTTGACCTGCGCCAAGCTGATTGTCTCCTGTGCTATTTCCCGGGTGGTAGTGCGCCGGGAAGGGCATACGGACGAGGGAATAGAGTTTTTGTGGCGGCATGGTGTGAGGGTGGAGGAGTGGCGGTGAGTAATCCCCGGGCTCAGGCCCGGGGATTTTTGTTTTGTTTGCTTTTGGGGCATATTATTGTATTATCGGATGTATAAGGGAGCTTGTGGAAGGTGGAGCATCATTTTAGGCGGAAAGCCAAAATTGCAAAATATAGATTGGTTGCATATACTAAAGTTACGAAACATAGAGATAATGGAAGAGAGGGGGCGGTGAACGTGACTCAATTTGTCCAAAAAATTCATAGCATTAAACTGCCACCTCATCAAATGAGAGAACTTGGTTTGTCTGAAGGCTGGCAAAAAAAGGTTCCGGCTCAATACATTGAAAAGGTAGTAAAAACCGCTGAGAGGTTTAAAAAAGATCTAAGGGAGTTGTCCAAACGTTAAAAAGGTAAAGTATCTGAGCCTCGAAGAATTGTTGATTATTCATTATGTTGTGGCAGATGAGTATTTTAGTGAGTTTTACGGCAGGGATGGCGACGAAGAGAGAGGGGTTAAAGACCCCTCTTTAGTGCTTTCCGCCCTCGGTGCTCCAAAACACACTTTTGATGGGAAGGAGCTGTACCCGGATATACTGTCCAAAGCTGCTGCTTTATTTCGTTCGATAGCCCAGAACCATGGCTTCTATAATGCCAACAAACGGACGGCGATGATGGCTACGATAATTTTCCTAGAAGAAAATGGCTATGAGGTTATTGCACCAAAAAACAAGATGTATCGGTTAGCAATGAAAATAGTTATGGATAAACCAAGTGTCAATAATATTGCGCGGACTTTAAAAAAATATACCAGAGTCCCGGAGCGCAAGCCTAAGTCTAAGCTTGAGGTGTACTGGGATAAGATAATTAGCTTGATAGAAAACCTGCGCGATTGAAGATATAGCGAGGTTTGTTTAGCTTAAGTATCTTTTCCGCTTGCCGTCGCGGGCTCTAACTGTCCCGGTTTGGCCAGGTTCCTGGTCGGCGCTGCGCAGGAGTCGAGTGGTAAAGTGGCCCCCGAGGAAGTGACCCCGGGGGAGGTTAAGAAAAAGGATATTTTACGGGAATTCGCAGGTTCAAATCCTGTCATCCCGACCAGTATTTTTTATGGCGGAATGAACCCGGGTCAAGCCCGGGTTTTGTTTTTGACGCTTGACAAACCTGTTTCCCTGGTGGGTAATCCATGCTATAATTTATATTAATTGATTACGGTTATTTTCAGGAGGGGATAGTTTTGAAACTACTCATCATGGGGCCGCCAGGGGCCGGGAAGGGTACCCAGGCCGAAATGCTGGTGAAGGAACTGAATATTACACACATTTCCACGGGAGACATGTTCCGGGCAGCAATTAAAGAAGGTACGGAGATGGGAAAAAAAGCTAAGGAATATATGGATAAGGGCGAATTGGTCCCCGATAACGTGGTCGTGGGCATGGTGCGGGACCGCCTGCAAAAGCCCGACTGTAAGAAGGGCTTCCTGTTGGATGGATTCCCCCGGACCCTGGCCCAGGCCCAGGCACTGGATGACACTCTTCAAACCATGGGCATCCGGCTGGATGCAGTAATTAACATTGCCGTACCCCGGGACAAGCTTATGGCTCGCCTCACCGGCCGCCGGGTCTGCCGCGGTTGCGGCGCCAGCTATCATATTCTGTTTAACCCACCCCAGGTGGAGGGTAAATGCAATAGCTGCGGCGGCGAGCTCTACCAGCGCAGCGATGATAACGAGGAAGCGGTAGCCAACCGCCTGGATGTTTACGAAGCCCAGACCCAACCGTTAATTGATTATTACGCCGGCAAGGGGTTGCTCAAAAATATTAACGGTGACCAGGAAATTAAAAAGGTGCTGGAAGACATTCTGGCCAGCCTGAAATGATAAATTTCCTCAAAGCCCCCGGAATTTTACCGGGGGCACATTTAACTTAATTTTTGTGAAAGGAAATGGTTATGCAGTGTTATGCCGGTCTGGCACACATTTACGATTTTTTATTGGCCGGGGTGGACTTTGAGGGCTGGGCCGACTACCTGGAGGAAATTCTACTGCGATTTAACTATCACCCCCGCACGATCCTGGATCTAGCCTGTGGTACGGGGAACACCACCCTGCCCCTGGCCCGCAGGGGTTACCAGGTCATGGGATTGGATCTCTCCCCGGCCATGGTTGCCATTGCCAGGGAGAAGGCTGCAAAACAAGGGCTGGCGGTAAATTTCTTTACAGCCGATATGCGTTCTTTTCAGCTTAAGGAACCGGTAGACTTGATTACCTGCTTTCATGATGGATTAAACTATCTAGCAGACTACAGGGACCTGGAAAGGACCTTTCAACAGGTGAGAAAAAACCTTACGCCAGGTGGAATGTTCGTTTTTGATTTAAATGCCATTCAGTGGTTGGCTGGCACCACCCCCGAAGTAACCGTAGTGGACGAACCGAATTTCACCCTCGTCTGGCAGAGCTGTTACCGGTCTTTCGACTGCAGCTGGGAAATCCACCTCACCGCTTTTATCCGGGAGGGGGAATACTACTATAAATTTACCGAACAACACCGGGAGTACGGCTACACGCCGGAGCAGGTACGGCAGGCCTTACAAGCCGCGGGTTTTAAGCATCTCGCTTCCTACGATGCCTTTTCCTTTACCCCCATTCATACAGAAAGCCGGCGCCATTTTTATGTGGCCCAAAGGAGTTGATTGCGTGTCCGCACCAAACATCCCACGGGTGGTTTTTGCCATCATTGGCGGGTCAAGCACCTTTAGCTTAAATTTCCCTCAAGATCTGGGTGCTCCCGATGTCCAGGTTCTGGCTGAAAACCTGGTTTTCCCCACTCCCTACGGTGACAGTCCTCCTTTAAAATTATTTACCCTGGGTGAGAAAAAAGTGTTGACGGTAAAAATGCACGGCTGGCGCCGGGGGATACACCGGGGTAAGGCCTCCCAACAACTATTCTGGGTGCTGAGGGAAGCAGGAGTAAAGAGAATTTTGGCCGAGGGCGGGGTAGGGTCCATCAACCACCTGCTTAAGCCCCGGGATATTCTGGTTGCCTCGGATTACCTGGACTTTTCCATGCGCAAAGACGTGGGCCTTGATGGTGAATTCTTGCTCACCATGCGCCAGCCCGTTTGTCCTGTCCTCCGGAATGCCCTGATTAACGCGGCTGAAAAAAATACCCCGGAAGGGGGGCGGGTCTTTGACCGGGGGATATATGCCGTTACCGACGGACGTCATTTTGAAAGCCCGGCCGAGGTAGCCATGCTCGGACGTTTAGGAGCCGATATAGTGGGGCAGAGCATGTGCCCCGAGGTTTATCTGGCCAGGGAAATTGGTGCCTGCTACGGCAGGGTGGATATAGTGACCAACTACGCCGAGGGTGTGATCAGGGAATGGGAGCACTGGGAACTGGCCGACATTTTTTATCATGAAGCGCACCGCATGGGGGACATTCTCCTGGAGGCTATGCGCCAAATCGATGACCGGCAGGAATGTGGTTGTGCAGATTTACGCCATCCCACCCTGCTCAAGGAATAAATTACCAGACAAAATACCCGGGTGCCTTTAATATAGTTTTAGTGTAATCGGGTTACAAGGAGGTGGATGGGCAAGAGGAAAGGATTCCCTGCCACAATTAATAAATTGTCCAGAAATCTCCAAAAAACATGAAAAAAGCTATGTGGAGCGCCAATAAAGGCGCTCCAAAATTTTTATCCTCCCACAAGGAGAGTTTAAAAGGATTTTTGAATATTTTGTGGAATTAACTTACCGTTTAGTTAAAAAATATGACTAACCCAGCCAAAACAAAAGGGAGGTGACGGTGCCCGGGAGGAAACAAAAGCTTGTTTGGCAGCTCGCAATCTAAAAAGAAGGAGGTACGACCCGTGCGTAAGAAATTATGGTCTATCCTTTTAGTTGTGGTGCTCAGTCTGGTCCTGGCGGTTACGGGCTGTGGCGGCCAGGGTAAAACGGGAACCCAAGGCGCCTCGGGGGAAAAGGTAATCAAGATCGGGTTTATTGCCCCCTTGACCGGCGATGTAAAAACCTTTGGTGAATCAGCCCAGAAAGGTTTTGACCTGGCTTTAGAACAGGCCGGATATAAGGCAGGGGATTATAAAATTGAAGTTTTTAAGGCCGACGACCGCAACGACGCCACAGAAGCCGTCAACGTAGCCACGAAACTGATCACCCAGGATGGCGTCAAGGCCATTGTAGGCTCCCTTACTTCCTTAACTACCATCCCCATTTCCAAGTTTGCCAATGATAACAAGGTGGTCTTAATTAGCGGCACGGCCACCAGCCCCAAGGTTACTGTAGATGAGGGTAAGCGCAAAGAGTATATCTTCCGGGCCTGTTTCATTGACCCCACCCAGGGCACAGTGGCAGCAAAGTTTGCACTGGAAGAACTCAAGCTAAAAACTGCCGCCATCCTCTATGACCAGGGTAACGACTATACCATTGGTCTGGCCAACAACTTCAAGGAAGCCTTCACTGCCGGCGGAGGACAGGTACTGGCCATGGAAGCCTATGCCAAGAATGATACCGATTTCTCCGCAGTGCTGACTAACATTGCCAAGAAAAACCCGGACATTCTGTACCTGCCCGATTATTACCAGAAGGTCAGCCTGATAGGCAAACAGGCCAGGGATAAAGGCATCAAGGCCGTATTTATCGGCGGTGACGGTTGGGACTCCAGCGACCTGGATTACACGACCATGGAGGGCGGTTATTTCACCAACCACTACTCCGCACAAGACCCCAGGCCGGAGGTACAAAACTGGGTCAAGCAATTTAAGGAGAAGTACAACCAGGAGCCCGACGCCTTTGCTACCCTGACCTACGACGCCACCAACCTGCTGCTTAATGCCATTAAGACCGCAAACAGCGATGACCCGGCCAAGATCAAAGAAGCCTTGCAGAACACCAAGGACTTCTCCATCGTAAGCGGCGAAAAAGTTTCCTTCGACGAGAACGGCAACCCGATTAAGCCGGTAACCATACTCAAAATTGAGGGCGGCAAGCAGAAGTTCGTCACGGCCATCAAGCCCAATTAAAACAGCAACAGGAAGCGGGGAGGCGGGAAACCCCTCCCCGCATTCAGATTGGTTGACTGCAGGAGGTTTAGTGGAGTGGAGCATTTCCTGGAACAGGTGTTGAACGGCTTACAACTGGGACTCATGTACGCCCTGATTGCCCTGGGCTACACTATGGTTTACGGAGTAGTGCAGCTGATTAACTTCGCCCACGGTGACGTCTTTATGGTGGGGGCTTTTCTCGGCTACTTTGGCTTTGCCGTATGGGGGCTGCCCCTGCCCGTGGCCATACTTACGGCCATGGTGGCCTGTGCCCTGCTTGGGGTGATCATTGAACGGGTAGCTTACCGTCCCTTGCGTTACGCCCCGAAAATTGCCGCCCTGATTAGCGCCATTGGTGTATCTCTCTTTTTAGAATACTTCAGCAGCCTTAAGTTCGTATTTGGCCCCAATTACCGGGTGGTGCCGCGACCTTTTCCTGAAGTGCACTGGAATATTGCCGGCCTCTCCGTCAGCAATATTCAAGTGATCGTTTTTGTGGTTGTTCTGTTCATGCTTATCCTGCTCCAAATACTAATTTACCATACGAAAACTGGCATGGCCATGCGCACGGTAGCCGTGGATCATAACGCCGCCCGGCTGATGGGCGTAAATGTGGATACCACCATATCCATTACCTTTGCCATCGGGTCGGCCTTTGCCGCCCTGGGAGGCGTTTTATACGCCATTGCCTATCCCCAGATTCACCCCTTCATGGGTATCATGCCCGGTTTAAAGGCCTTTACCGCCGCCGTACTGGGCGGAATCGGGATTATTCCGGGAGCAGTACTGGGCGCGCTTATTATGGGTCAGGTGGAAACCCTGACTTCCGCGTATATCTCTTCCCAAATGCGAGATGCCATTGCCTTTGCCATTTTGATTCTGGTTCTCCTATTCCGGCCTACGGGGCTGTTGGGCCGTACGGAAGCAGAAAAAGTATAACGTCATAAAGCAGGTGAAGGGGCAGATGAAATTATCACGCAACACGTTTATCTTTTTTGCAGGGGCAGCGTTCTCCTTTGCCCTGGTCAAGGCCATGCAATTTAGTGGGATGCTTACTCCCTACTGGCAACTGGTGCTGGACCAGGCCCTGATTATTGTCATCGGTGCCCTGGGGCTTTCCATCATCTACGGCTTCACCGGGCAGTTTTCTTTGGGCCACGCAGCTTTTTACGGTCTGGGAGCTTATACAGCCGGAGCCCTGGACAAGGTCTATGGAAACGGCAATATGCTGTTTTTCTTCCTATCCCTCCTGGCCGGAGCCGCGGTAGCAGGTCTGGTAGCATTGCTGATCGGCCTGCCTATTTTAAGATTGCGTTCCGACTACCTGGGCATCGCCACCCTCGGGTTTGGAATTATTGTTAGAGTAGGCATGGAAAACGGCAACAAGCTGTTCCCGGTGCTGGGTGGAGCCACGGGGATGAGCGGCACACCCCAGGTAGCCCACTTTGATCTGATCTTTATCTTGACACTGATTGTAATTCTGCTGGTGCGTAATTTCATTTTTTCCACTTACGGTCGTGCCTGCACCTCCATCCGGGAAGATGAAATTGCTGCCGATGTAATGGGCATTGATACCACCCGTTACAAGGTCATGGCCTTTGTCCTGGGCTGTGCCTTAGCGGGCCTGGCCGGAGGCATTTACGCCCACCGTTATCCCTTTTTACACCCGGCCAGTTTTGATTTCCTGAAATCCTTTGACTTCCTCCTCATTGTGGTGCTGGGCGGACTGGGGAGTATGACGGGCACTATTGTCACGGCAGTGGGCTGGGTTTTCTTGCTGGAAGTTTTGCGTGTGGTCCTGGGACAAAACTTTATTGACTGGCGCGGAGTTATTTATGCCCTCATTCTAGTCGTTTCGATTATCGTCAGACCCCAGGGTCTTTTCAGCGGCAAGGAATTGCGGTTATTAGTCCCTGATCATCTGAAAATGGTGACCAGAAAGGAGCACACCCATGCCGGTTCTGGAAATTAGTAATCTGTCCAAAGCCTTTGGCGGCCTCAAAGCAGTGAACAATTTTAACTTAAGACTGGATGAGGGAGAGATTGTCGGCCTCATCGGCCCCAACGGTGCGGGCAAAACCACAATTTTCAATTTGATCACCGGCCTTTATAAACCAACCGCTGGTACCATACATTTTTGTGGTGAAGATATTACAGGCTTACCACCTTTTAAGATTTCCCAGCGGGGCATAGCCAGGACATTTCAAAATATTCGCCTCTTCAAAGGAAACACGGTGCTGGACAATGTGCGGGCAGTGTTTCATCCCCGCATTAAATATAACTTTTTTGATGCCCTTTTACGAACGCCCCGGTATAACGCTGAAGAAGCAAGGGTTACTCGGGAAGCAATGGAACTGCTGGAGGCATTAAACCTGGCCCACCGGGCAAATGAAAAGGCAGCCAACCTGGCTTACGGGGATCAACGGCGGCTGGAAATTGCCCGGGCGCTGGCCACGCACCCCAAGCTACTGCTCCTGGACGAGCCGGCGGCGGGAATGAACCCGGCAGAAGTAAAGCGCATGGTGGAATTAGTCCGCTACATCAAGGAGAGATTCAAACTGACGGTATTACTAATTGAACACCAGATGAGTATGGTTATGAACCTGTGCGAGCGGCTTGTGGTCATGGACTTTGGACAAATTATTGCAACAGGTACGCCCCTGGAAATCCGAAACAACCCGGTGGTTTTGGAGGCCTACCTGGGCAAGGGGGCGACGGTGGCTTGATCCTGGAAGTAAAAGACCTGGAAGTTTATTACGGTTCCATCCGGGCATTACAGGGGATTTCATTTTACGTCGAGAAAGGGGAAATAGTTACCCTTATCGGAGCCAATGGCGCGGGGAAATCCACCACCCTGCGTACCATCTCGGGGCTGTTAATTCCCCGCCAGGGAGAAATATATTTCCAGGGCCAAAAAATAAATCGTACCCCGGCCCACCAGATAGTGAGATTGGGCATTTCCCATGTGCCGGAAGGGCGGCAAATATTCCCCAACCTCACCGTCATGGAAAACCTCTTAATGGGAGCATACACCCGCCGCAACCGGGCCGAGGTACAGGAAAGCCTGGAAGAAGTACTGAACCGTTTTCCCCGTTTACGGGAACGGGCCAAACAGCTGGCCGGCACCCTGTCCGGCGGGGAGCAACAAATGCTGGCCATGGGCCGGGGATTAATGAGCAAACCCACTTTGCTTATTCTTGACGAGCCGTCCATGGGCCTGTCACCCCTGCTGGTAGAAGAGATCTTTGAAATTATCAAGAATATCAACCAGCAGGGAACTACTGTGCTCCTGGTGGAACAAAATGCCTATATGGCTTTGCAGATAGCTCACCGGGCGTACGTGCTGGAAACAGGCCGCATTGTCTTAAGCGGTACCTCAGCAGAAGTACAGGCCAACCCGCAAATACGGAGCGCCTATCTGGGCGAAGTAGAGGAGGAGGCTTAAATTGCCCCGCAGAGGGGTGTCATTTTAGGGTTAAATGCTTTTGAGATGTGGCCGCTGCTATGTTATACTAAAGAGAAACAAATTATGTCAAAGTTATGCCGGGAATAGCTCTTAATACAGCCTTATTTTTCGGGGGTGTGCGTAATGTACGATGTAGCCATTATCGGAGGTGGCCCGGCAGGCTTAACGGCCGGGATTTATGCTGCACGAGCAAAACTGAAAAGCGTATTAATTGAACGGGGTATGACCGGTGGCCTGGCAGCCACCACGGAATTTATTGAAAATTATCCGGGTTTTAGCGAAGGCATTGGAGGACCGGAACTGATGAGCCGGATGGAAGCCCAGGCCAGGCGCTTTGGCCTGGAAATCCTTAATTCCAATGTTGAGGACCTCAAAAAGGATAACCTTAACTTCATAGTGAAAACAGAGGACGCGGAAATCAAGACCCGTACGGTCATCGTGGCCACCGGGGCGCAACCCCAAAGACTAAACGTCAGGGGTGAAGAAACTTTTCATGGCCGGGGTGTTTCCTATTGTGCCACCTGTGACGGGGCCTTTTTTAAAGATAAACGCGTGGCGGTAGTGGGCGGTGGAGACGCCGCAGTAGAAGAAGCCATGTTTCTGACCAAATTTGCTACCCGGGTGTTTATCATTCACCGGCGGGGTGAATTAAGAGCCACCAAAATCGTGCAAGAGCGAGCCCGGCAAAACCCGCGCATAGAATTCATCTGGCACAGTGTGGTGGACGAAATCATGGGCAAGGAAACTGTCACCGGTGTACGCATTAAAGACGTGCGCACCGGCCAAACCAGCGAATTGCCCGTTGATGGGGTGTTCATTTACATTGGGTACAGCCCCAATTCTTCTATAGTGAAAGAGCTTGTTAAGCTGGATGAATGGGGCTATATCCTCACCGACGCAAACATGCAGACCAGCTGTCCCGGCCTTTTTGCCGCGGGCGACGTCCGGCAAAAGTCTCTGCGCCAGGTAGTCACCGCCGTAGCTGACGGCGCCATCGCGGCAGTCAGTGCGGAAAAGTATCTGGAACATAACCGCTAAAAAAACAAAAAAGAAAGCTGTATCTATTGATACAGCGGAGAAAGGGAGAGGAGATTAGGTTGTTGTCAGCCTTTGCCCTTATTGTACCCATTACCCCGGGAGCGGAAAAGTTTTGCCGGCCAAACGGTTAGATTTACTTCCTTAGCGGAAGATAATAGCTCTTACAGTTCAGCGACCCCCTCGTTTCATGGCGGGCTCTATTTTTTTCCTCGCAGTTACCATTCGGCAGTTCATAAAAACCACCTGGCTGATACCTGTGGCATTCCAGCTGCCCCGGCTGGTAAATATTTTTTATAATTTTCTCTTTTCACATAACAATAGAGCCGTGGGGGTAGATTTTTCAGTTATAATAAAAAAGGGGGGAGGGGTACGAATTGAAGGATGTGGCAAGCCTTATAGAAAGATTTCGGGCCGGCGACCCCAGAGCACTGGCCCGGGTAATCAGTTACCTGGAAAATGAGGAGCCTGTTGTTGAACACATCATGGAACAGATTTATCCCCTAACGGGCCAGGCGTATATTGTGGGTATTACCGGTTCCCCGGGTGCAGGCAAAAGCTCTCTGGTGGACTGTCTCACCACCCTGTTGCGCCAGAAAGGGAAAACCGTAGGCATTGTTGCAGTGGATCCTACCAGCCCTTTCACCGGAGGAGCACTGCTGGGAGACCGCATAAGAATGCAAAACCACGCTACTGACCGGGGGGTATTCATACGGAGCATGGGCACCCGGGGAAGCCTGGGGGGGTTGGCTCATACCACCGGCGAAGTGATTAAAGCTATGGATGCTTTTGGCTTTTCCTGGATCATTGTCGAAACAGTGGGGGTGGGCCAGGCCGAACTGGATATTATGCACCTGGCCGATACCACTGTGGTGGTGTTAACCCCAGGGGCCGGGGACGCCATTCAGACCATTAAGGCCGGCATTATGGAAATAGCCGATGTTTTTGCCATCAATAAGTGCGATTTACCGGGGGCAAACAAAATTGCGGCGGAAGTGGAAATGATGCTGGATATGCAGGGCGACCGTTTAACCTGGCGTCCTCCGGTGGTGAAGACTTCTACCCTGGATGGACGGGGAGTAGCTGAACTGCTTGCGGCCATTGAAAGCCACCGGCAGTACCTGCTCCAGGATAAAACCCTGGGGGAAAGACGCTTGTTCCGGGCACGAAACGAAACCCTGGAACTGGCACAATACCTCTGGCAGCGCATTATTACCCAGGAGCTGGATTATATTAATCCCATTCTTGATGCAGTTGCCAGGAGGGAAAAAGACCCTTACCGGGGAGCACGGGAGATAACCAGATACCTGCTGGAGAAATATCACCAAAAACTGGTATCAGAGATTGAAATAGATACCAAAGAAGGAAAGGTTGGGGTATAATAATTATAATCTAACATTCTTTAGCGGAAAGGAGTGGATGTTGCCAGATGAAGGTTACCTTTTTGGGCCACGCAGCCTTTCTCCTGGAGGGAGAGGCAACGGTATTGATTGATCCCTTTATTACTGGTAACCCGGTGACCACCGTCCGGGCAGAAGACCTGCACCCGGACCTGATCCTGGTCAGTCATGGCCATAGCGATCACCTGGGGGACGCAATTGAAATCGCTAAAAGATCCGGCGCAACGGTAGTTTCAGTTTTTGAACTGGCCAGTTATTGCAGCCGTCAAGGTGCACAGGCCCACGGCATGCATATTGGGGGCAGCCATCAATTTGGTCCGGTAAAAGTAAAGTTAACGCCCGCCTGGCACGGTAGCGGACTGATTACCAACGGACCGGCTGAATATCTTGGCACCCCCTGTGGCTTTGTTCTTACCCTGGACGGAAATACCATTTACCATGCCGGAGACACCGGACTATTTGGGGACATGGCCATGGTGGGGCGCCTGCATCCCATTGATCTGGCCCTGTTGCCCATCGGGGATAATTTCACCATGGGCCCCGAAGACGCCCTGGAAGCAGTACACCTGATTAAGCCAAACCTGGTCATTCCGATGCACTATAATACCTGGCCCCTGATTAAGCAGGATCCGCAGGAATTCAAGCGGGTGGTGGAAGCACAAACACCGGCGCGGGTAATCATTCTCGCCCCGGGAGAGAGCTATGAAGTCTAATCACCAGCCGGACCCAGCCTGGATGCGGGAACAGGGACAAAAGCTCCTAACATTGTTTAACCAGGCCCTGAACCAGCTGCAGGCGCTCCCACCTGACCCGCAACTGGCCAATTACGCGGCCTTCCTTCACGGGCAGATTTATGGCCTGGCCATTGCCCTACATTTTCTCTTCCCAGGGCCCGGCAATCTGGGGGAAAAGGCCGCTTTAATGGTAAGACCCGTTCTTACCGAACACCGGTGTGAATGTGAAGGTTAAAGGGAAGGTTAAAGAGGAGGCTTACCGGAACGGTAGCCTCCTCTTTTCGTTTCTCTTTTTTCCTTTCTTTGAAATATTTGTCTAACAGCGTCACACCACCC
This sequence comes from Desulfofundulus salinus, assembly GCF_003627965.1. Classification (NCBI taxonomy): domain Bacteria; kingdom Bacillati; phylum Bacillota; class Clostridia; order Eubacteriales; family Peptococcaceae; genus Desulfofundulus; species Desulfofundulus salinus. The sequence continues at coordinate 1,874,432 of NZ_RBWE01000001.1, forward strand.
GAGTTATCCTCATATTATAAACCAGAACGATGCACCCGGGTGTCGTTCAAAAACTAAAAATCTAATACCATACATAAGGAGGAATTTACGATGCCCGATGTGGTGGAAAAACCGGAAGTGGGGACCAAGGCTACTAGCGTCACTGAAGTTTTTGCGGGTATTTTCTTGATTCTAATTGGCCTTTTGCTGATCAGATTCGGGTTCTTCTTCGCCGGTGCTCTGGTTGCCGTGGTAGGACTGGTTGTCCTGGCCTTTTAAAGCCAGCATGCTACCGGTGCCCATGAGGAACCTTTCCCTAACCAGGAGGGCTACACCAGTGTAGCCCTCCACCCGCATCTTAGATGAAAGGATGTGCAGAGCGTGAGCTATGAAAAGCCCATCCACGAAGCTCTCGATGACCTGGTAGAAAAACTGGAAAACCTGCAGGCAGAAAAAAGCGGTCAGATTGAAGATACTGGAAAAGTGTCGGCCAGCCTGGACCGCCTGGCGGAATTAATTGCCGATCTTGAAGTACAGCGTTCACGGGAAAATAAACTGACCCAGAAGCTAGAAGTAGTCATTAATCAACTGGAGCGCCTGACCAAGGAACCTCTTTTTCGTTCCGAAGCCCCAAAAAAGGATCTGGAGCTCACACTGCGCAAGATTATCGCTGGCACCAGAACAGTCGGCCAGGTAATTGAAATCATCGCCAACAGTGTACAGATCATGTTTGATTCCATACTGAAAACCTTCAATGACTTCAAGGTAACTGCTAATCAAAATACTCGCAGCGGTAAGGGCAATTCTCTGGATCTGGCCAGGGTTCTAGAGCCCATGAACACCTTTTTAAGAAGCCTGGCCACCAACATGGAAAAAAAAAGTAACGCCGAACCAACGGCAAGTTCGGAAGATACCCCGAGTGTTAGCGGCAGCAAGCAGGCGTAGGGAGATGGGGCCGATGAAGCTTTTTGCCCAAGAAAAAATCTCAAACATAGTACTTTTTAAAAAACCCGCTTTTGACGGGAAGGAATTGCGCAGGGAATACCAGGACCTTCTCCGTAAACATGGTGCCACCCGCATTGAACCTCTGCCTTTGGTAAACGGCGTGGTTTGCAATTTTTCCTTGGGGATTCAGCTACAGGCCCTGAGAGAAGAGGAAGAAGTAGCTGTCCTGGAAGAAAATCTCCAGGTAAAATTGCACCCGTTCGAGGTACAGTCAAAAAATATCTTTCTGGAACAGGAGAGTTACCAGATCATCCCCTGGGGCATTCACCGCATTGGAGCCGACCAGCTCTGGTCCCAGGCCACGGGAGAAGGCATGAAAGTAGCCGTTTTAGATACGGGAATTGACCTGCACCACCCCGACTTACAGGAAAATATTGCTGGGGGCGTGAATTTTGTGGAACCCCACCTTCCCCCCCAGGATGATAACGGCCACGGCAGCCATGTGAGTGGTACCATTGCGGCCGTAAAAAACAACTATGGTGTGGTCGGTGCCGCTCCCGGAGCCAAACTTTACGCCGTAAAGGTTCTCAACCACAAGGGCGAAGGTTATTTCGCTGATGTAATCCGGGCTCTTGGGTGGTGTCTGGAACAGGGCATCCAGGTGGTTAACCTGAGCTTCGGCTCCAACACTCCCAGCAAGGCCCTCCATGAGGCCATCCGCCAGGTAACCGACAAGGGAATGATCGTGGTGGCTGCAGCCGGCAATGACGGTACCACCCGTTCGGTGGATTATCCCGCCGCCTATCCGGAAGTAGTGGCGGTAGGTGCGGTGGATGAACAAAATCGCCTGGCCTCCTTTAGCAGCCAGGGGCCGGAAATTAATCTTGTCGCCCCGGGAACACGTATACTTTCCACCGGAAACGGGGGGTTATTCTGGCGTTTAAGCGGTACCTCCATGGCTACTGCTCACGTCAGCGGGATAGTGGCCTTAATATGGTCCATGGCACCCCAACTAAACTCCGGTCAAATCCTGCGGACCCTTTATTCCTCGGCAGAAAGACTGTCTGATCTGACCCGTGAACAGCAGGGGGCAGGAATGGTACGGGCGGATCTGGCCGGCAAAAAACTAAGCCGGGGAAAAGAAGAAGAAGAACTGGAAACCCCGGCAATGGAAACAACCGGTGCCGATCAGGTACATGAACCAGGCCACCGCTTCCCACCACTGCACTTTGGCCCTTTGTTTCGGGAACCAGTGAGGGAACAATAAGAATTTGGGGTAGCTTCTAAAGCTACCCCAAAATTTATTTTAGCTTTTACCCTGCTGATTCATTAACTGCATCACATTGGCCAGCAATTGATTTAGTGCCTGATTATCTTGCTCACTGAGGGATTGACGCATAAATTCCATGGCATTACTAAAAAAAACCATCAAAGCTGCCGGATCAACGCTGGCCTTTAACTGTTCCAGTGTGGCCGGATCGATGCTCTGGAACAGATTACGCAAGGGTTCGGGCAACATGCCCAAATCCAAAGGTGATTTTTCCATCTACTCTTCCCCTCCTTTAATTTGATACTATATATATGTGTGTGCTTATTTTTTTGCCCCCACTACCAGAATTCGAAAAGGGGAGAGTGTGCGTGGTGCCTCATTCGGTGGTAGTTTGTGATGTGGAAACAACGGGTTTGAATCCTCAACATAATGAAATCATCGAAATAGCTCTCCTCCGGCTGGAGGAAGGAGAAATAACCGGGCAGTTCCATAGCCTAGTCCGCCCGCGACAACGGGTCCCGGTTACTATCCGCCGTCTCACCGGTTTAAGTGAGGAACTTCTGGCCACTGCCCCGTCGCTGGATGAGGTGTTACCATCAGTGATGGATTTCCTTGGCAAGAGTTCCCTGATGGGTCATAACGTATCCTTTGACCGGGATTTCCTGCAAGCCGCGGCAGGTACCCCGATCGCAGTTCAGCTTTTTGATACCCGGGAACTGGCCCGCATTCTTTTACCCAACGCCCCGGGTTTTCGACTGGCCGACCTTTGTCGGCTTTTGGGGATAGAACAAAGGCGTGCTCACAGGGCACTGGATGACGCCCTGGCTACGGTCTCCCTTTATCGCCGGCTGCTCCATAAGGCCGCGGAAATGGAGGGGCAGGTGTTGTTACACCTGGCCGCCTTTTTGCAACGGGCCGGATCGGCCTGGGCAAACGAAATAGCACAGCTGGCCTGGCAATCCTGCTCAAGGAAGATTACCCGTCCCGCCTTCTTTTTGCCCCCTGAACTGGAAGAAACACAGGAACCGGTTTGCCCGCGAAACCTTCCTCAATCCTCCCGGGAACTGGCCGCTTTGCTGGAGCCCGGCGGTCCCCTGGCTCTCCATCTGGAGAGTTATGAATACCGCCCGCAACAGGGACGCATGGTAGAGGCGGTAACCCGGGCCCTGGAGGAAAAAAAATTTTTGCTTATAGAAGCCGGCACGGGAACGGGAAAATCCATGGCCTACCTGATTCCGGCCTTTTACTGGTCCCTATCCCGGGGGCAGCGTGTCCTTATTGCTACGCGAACCATTAACCTCCAGGAACAGCTATGGCAAAGGGACATCCCCCTGGTGAAAGAGGCCCTCGGCTGGTCCTGCCGCGCGGCATTACTTAAAGGCCGCCAAAATTATCTGTGCCTGCGGCGCTGGTTAAACACCCTGCAGGCCCGTGACTGGACTGCTGCGGAAGCAGCTTTCTATGCGCGCATACTGGTCTGGACACAGGAAACCTCCACCGGGGACAGGAGCGAACTCAATCTTTCCAGTTTGGAGCAGGAACTCTGGCAGGAACTGTGTGCCGATAGTGAAGCCTGCCTGGGCTCCCGTTGCCGATGGTTCGCCCGGGCCTGTTATGTTTCCCGGGTCCGAAACCAGGCTGAGAAAGCTAATTTGATCATTGTCAATCATTCTCTCCTCTTTTCTGATGTGCGGGCCGAAAACCGCGTACTTCCAGAATATGCCGCTCTGGTGGTGGACGAAGCGCATCATCTGGAAGACGCGGCCACTGAACAACTGGGGCGCGCAATTTCGCGCACCGTGCTTTTCCGCTGGTTAAACAAGCTCAACCGGCTCCTGGTTCGCTTGAGCGAAATGGCACCACCCCGGGGCGATTCTTCCTGGCTTTCCAGCGTCCAAAAGGCCCGCGATGCCAGCCACAGGGCATTGCAGGGGGCGGAGTTGTTTTTTAACGCCTTGCAGCAGCTGGTAATCCGGCAAGCCTCTTTCCAAGGAAAAGAAAATAGACCCCGGTACGTTCTTCGCTTACAACCGGGCTTAGAGGGAGATATCACTGCCGAGCTGCAATCGGAACAGTCTAACCTCCTTTTTTATCTCAAGGACTTGCTGGCTGGCTTGAAAAAACTCATAGAGCACCTGGAGTTCAGCCAGATAGAAGATGAGAGCTGGGCCGACCTGACCTGGGAGCTATCATTCCATGCCACAGATGGTACCAGGATGGTGGCGGACCTGGAATCCATTCTTCAGGGTACCCTGGAGAAAAACGTCTACTGGGTCGAAGTACATGAAGGAGGGGAAAAGACCAGTTGCAGCCTGCGGGCCGCACCAATTCAGGTAAATAAAATACTTTACGAGCACTTGTATCAAAGTAAAAAATCAATCATTTTCACCTCGGCAACGTTAACGGTAGAAGAATCTTTTGATCATTTTATGGAACGTACAGGCCTGGACCTTATTCCTCCCGAACGTGTAGTAACCATGCAGGTAGACTCACCTTTTGTGTACGAATCCCAGTCCCTGCTATGCATTGTGAGAGGAATGCCCACCCCCGGAGAAGGAGCCGAAGATACATACTTCGCAACCCTGGCAAGTACACTCCTGGACCTGGCTGAAATTACGGGAGGTCGCATGCTGGTCCTTTATACCTCCCACCGGGCACTGCAGGAAACCTATCGCCGGTTAAAGCCCGCATGTGAAGAGAGGGATATCTGTCTCCTCGGCCATAATCTTGACGGCAACCACTGGCAACTGTTGGAGGAATTTCGCACTTCCGAAAGGGCTATCCTTATGGGGGCGTCCAGCTTCTGGGAAGGTGTGGACATTCCCGGACCGGCTTTAAGCTGTGTGGTCATGGTCAAACTCCCCTTTTGGGCTCCCCAGGTTCCGGTAGTGGCAGCACGCCTGGAAGAGCTGGCCTCCCAGGGGAAGGATGGTTTCCGACATTTCAGCCTCCCCCAGGCCATTATTCGCTTTAAACAGGGCTTTGGCCGGCTAATCCGAACAACCCAGGACCGGGGTGTAGTGGTGGTTTTAGATGGACGCCTGCTGCACAAAAAATACGGCCGCCATTTTTTACATTCTCTACCTTTAAAAAGCCACATCCAGGGAAACCGCCACCTAATTATGAGGCGGATTGCCCACTGGTTTGCCCACCCCGGCAGTCGGCCCGACTGGCTTGCGATCAATCAACCCGAAGATATGGAGCGATTTGCTTCTTCCAGTCAAAAAAGGAAAATTAATTTCTAAAACTGTCACATTTCGGCCAGCGGCACATACTATATTAAGGACTAACAAAGTAAAGGGGTGAGTTGTCTTGCGCGTGTATTTCGTGCGGCTGCCATCCTTCATAAGAGCCCTTTTGCTGAGGGTTTGGAAATAGGATCGGGGACAGGCCAAAAACCTGTCCCTTTTTTGTTCCCTTTTTTGTAATATTGTGATCTCCGTCATTTTTCCAACGGAGATTTTTTTTAGACTTTAAAAAGGATTTACCATTTAGGCGTCGAAAGTATATCTTAAAAATCACATAGCATTTATTGTTTTAGTGAAATTAACCCCTATCATATTCGAAAAGGGGCAAGTTCATTACAAAAGAGGGGTTGAGATGGAAACCATCAGACTCAACGAAAGTGAAGATAGGGATTTTATCGAACGTGTATCCCGGGAAAGCGGACAGGCAGTGGAAAATTGTTACCAGTGCGGCAAGTGTACCGCCGGCTGCCCGGTAGCATTCGCCTACGACTTAATGCCCCACCAGGTAATGCGTATGGTACAAATGGGATTAAAGGAAGAGGTGCTCCGTTGCCAGAGCATCTGGCTCTGCGCCTCCTGCGTTACCTGTACGGCCCGTTGTCCCCGGAATATTGACGTGGCGATGGTAATGGATACCTTGCGGATTATGGCCCGGCGCAAGGGCATGATACCCCCGGGCAGGGGCCGCAACGTAGCCCTGTTCAACAACAATTTCCTGAGGTCCATTCAAAAGTACGGGCGGTTGTTTGAATTTGCCACCATGGCCATGTTCAATCTTAAAACCGGCCAGCCTTTCCGGGAAGCCGATACGGGGCTAACTATGTTAAGGCGGGGCAAGTTAAAGTTATCGGTAACCAAGCCACGGGGCCTGGAAGAAATCAACCGTATTTTTGAAAAAGTACGCCAGGCGGAAAAGGAGGTTTAAACGTGAAGTTTGCCTATTACCCCGGTTGCAGTTTGGAAACCAGCGGGAAGGAATACGATCTTTCCACCCGGGCAGTAAGTAAACACCTTGGTATTGAACTTACGGAGGTCCCCGACTGGAGCTGCTGCGGGGCCACTGCCGGACACAGCACGAGCCACCTTCTAGCCCTGGCCTTGCCCGCCCGCAATCTGGCCCTGACCGAAGAAACAGGTCTCGACGTAACCGCACCCTGTGCTGCCTGTTACCAGCGCCTGGCCCTGGCCTGCCACGAATTGAAACAAAACCCGCAGTTGCGGGAAAAAGTCAATGAAATTACAGGGCGGCCTTTTCACGGCAAGATTAAGGTGATATCCATCCTGGAAGTGATCAGTTCCGTTGGTTTGGAGCAGATCCGGGCCCAGGTAGTGAAGCCTTTAAAAGGGCTAAAAATTGCCGCTTATTACGGCTGTCTTTTGGTGCGGCCCCGGGCCATCCAGATCGACGATCCCGAAAACCCGCAAATTATAGAGCAAATCATGCAGGCCGCCGGGGCGGATACGGTGGACTGGTCGCACAAGACCGAATGCTGTGGGGCTTCCCTGGCGGTAAGCAATGAAGAGGTAGCCATTCCCATGGTTTCCCGTATTCTGAAGGCGGCGGCACTCTCCGGTGCCAATTGCCTGGTGTGCGCCTGCCCCCTGTGCCACTTCAACCTTGACATGCGCCAGTTAAAGGTTAACCGACTGCGGGGAACCAATTATTACTTGCCAGTATTTTATTTTACCCAGCTTTTGGGAGTGGCCATGGGGTTGAATCCGCAGGACTTGAGCCTGCACACCCATTTTGTAGATACCGGCCAGGTACTTAAACTGGTTGGTTAGACTATCACCGACAAGGAGCGATAGAAGTATGCAGCATATCGGCGTCTTTGTCTGCTGGTGTGGTTCAAACATCGGCGCGGTGGTAGACATACCCCGGGTAGTGGAAGCTGTTTCCAAATTTCCGGGGGTAGCGTATGCCACCGACTACAAGTACATGTGCTCTGAACCCGGGCAGGAAACCATTATCCAGGCAGTGCGGGAATACCGCCTGGACCGGGTGGTGGTAGCCTCCTGCTCTCCCCGTCTCCACGAAGCTACCTTCCGCAAAACCCTTGCCCGGGCTGGATTGAACCCCTATCTTTTAGAAATGGCCAATATCCGGGAACAGTGTGCCTGGGTACATCAGCGGGAACCGGAAAAAGCCACCCAAAAAGCCATTGAATTAATCCGCCGGGCCGTATCCAAGGTAAGCAAGCTGGAGCCCCTTTTTGAATCCATCATTCCCGTCACCAAGCGGGCGCTGGTCATCGGAGGCGGCATTGCCGGTATTCAGACCGCCCTGGACATTGCCGACGCCGGTTACCAGGTCATCCTGGTGGAAAGGGAGCCTACCATTGGCGGGAAAATGGCCATGCTGGATAAAACCTTTCCCACCCTGGATTGTTCGGCCTGAATTAGCACGCCCAAGATGGTTGCTGCGGCGCAGCACCCTAATATAACCCTGTTTACTTACGCCGGGGTAGAAAAGGTAGAAGGCTATATCGGCAATTTCGAGGTTACCATCAGGCAAAAAGCCCGCTTCGTCGATCATAGCAAATGCACCGGATGCGGCACCTGCTGGGAAAAATGCCCCACCAAGGTGGTAAGCGAGTACAATCTGGGACTGGGAATGCGTAAGGCCATTTACATCAGCTTTCCCCAGGCCGTGCCCAATAAACCGGTTATCGACCGGCAACACTGCAGGCAATTTACCAGGGGTAAATGCGGCGTTTGTCAGAAGGTTTGCCCGGCACAGGCAATCGATTACCAGCAGGAAGACCAGTTTATTAAGGAACAGGTGGGGGCTATTGTTGTGGCCACCGGTTACGACTTGTTTGAATGGGAACAGGTCTACGGCGAGTATGGTTACGGGCGCTATCCCGATGTAATCAGCGGGCTGCAATTTGAAAGGTTGAACAACGCTTCCGGGCCTACAGGGGGTAAGATTTTAAGACCCTCCGATGGGAAGGAACCGAAAAACGTAGTTTTCATAAAGTGTGTAGGTTCCCGGGATGCAGCCAAAGGGAAGGAATACTGCTCCCGGACCTGCTGCATGTACACGGCCAAACACGCCCACCAGGTGCTGGAAAAAATCCCAGGTTCAAAGGTCTACGTTTTTTACATGGATGTCCGTACCCCCGGTAAAGCCTACGAGGAATTTTACCTGCGCACGGTCCATGAAGGTGCCCGGTATATCCGCGGCCGGATATCCAAAATTTACCCCGAAGGTAACCACCTGGTGGTCATGGGTGTGGACACCCTTTTGGGCCGGCCGGTAGAAGTAGCCGCGGATCTGGTGGTGCTGGCCACGGCCATGGTACCCAGCAAAGGATCGGCCGAAATTGCCCGCATTGTTGGCTTTTCCACCGACCAGGATGGATTCTTTATGGAGAGCCACCCCAAACTGCGGCCGGTGGAAACCAATACCGCGGGAGTCTTCCTGGCCGGAGCCTGCCAGGGACCTAAAGATATCCCCGATACCGTTGCCCAGGCCAGCGCGGCCGCGGCAAAGGTATGTGCATTGTTCTCCCGTAGCGAGATGGCCGTGGATCCCATGATTGCCCACGTCAACCAGATCCTTTGTTCCGGTTGCCTGGAATGCAAAAACGTCTGTCCCTACCGGGCCATTGAAAGGGCAACGGTCAGCGAACGGGTGGGCAGTAAAACAGTGGAACGCACGGTGGCCAATGTTAACACCGGACTGTGCCAGGGATGCGGCGCCTGCACCGTAGCCTGCCGGGCCGGGGCAATCAACGTCAAAGGCTTTACCAATGAGCAGTTGCTGGCGGAGGTGGACGCGCTGTGTCTGTAACAGAACAATGGGAACCTAAAATTATTGGCTTTTGCTGTAACTGGTGCAGTTATGCCGGCGCCGATCTGGCGGGCGTTAGCCGTTTGAACTATCCCACATCAATCCGGGTGATCCGGGTGCCCTGCTCGGGAAGGGTTAATCCTGTTTTCATCTTGCGTGCCTTCCAGAGGGGTGCCGACGGTGTGCTGGTAAGCGGGTGACACCCGGGGGACTGCCACTATGTTAGTGGCAACTATCATACACGGCGACGCTACCTTATTTTTAAGCGTCTGCTGGAATACGTTGGCTTTGAACCGGGACGCTTCCAGGCCCGCTGGATCAGCGGCTCCGAAGGGGCTAAATTTGCCCAAACAGTGGAAGATATTACGGCACAAATTAAAGCCCTGGGACCGAATAGCAAGATGAGACAGAAACCATTGCCGAAACCTATTGATGTTTCCACCGGGGTGAGGGTGGAGTGAGTGAACAAATGAAAATCCAAGAAAATTTAAGGGAAACAGCCCGGAAATTGTTAGCCGGTGGGGAGGCCAGCCTGGTGATCGGTTATGCCCCGGGCAGTGAAGTAAGCCGGGTAGTTCCCGCCTTCATCAGCCGGGAAGAAGAGGTAAACCGTCTGGTCTGGAATCCCCTCTGTATCAATAATCTGGCTAAATACCTGCTGGATTACCGTTATGAACCGGGGAAAGTGGCGGTGGTAGTCAAGGGCTGTGATTCCAGGGCCATCATTCGCCTGCTGCAGGATAACCAGATCATCCGGGAAAAGGTGATCATCCTGGGCATCCCTTGCTCAGGCCTGATCAACCCCGATTTGGTGGCAGCCCGCCTTGACCCGGGAGCACAAATTACGGCAGCAACCGTCAGTAAGCAAGACTTTTCTTTACAGACGGGGGAGGGAACTTTCACTTTTACCCGGGACGAGGCCCTGCTCGAGAAGTGCCGGGACTGTGAACACCACACCCCGGTAATTGCCGATTTTATGCTCGGGGAAGAAATACCGCCTAACGATCCGGGGGATCCCTTTATCGCAGTAAAAACGCTGGAAGAACTACCGGTAGAAGAAAGGAGCGCATACTGGGATAAGCAGTTCAGCCGGTGCCTGCGGTGTTATGCCTGCCGCAATGTATGCCCGGCTTGCACCTGCCGGGAATGTGTCTTTGACCAGGCGGAACCGTGTTGGGTGGCCAAAGCCAATAACCTCTCGGAGAATACTGCTTTTCACCTCATCCGGGCCTTTCACGTGGCCGGACGATGCGTGGATTGTGGTGAATGCGACCGGGTATGCCCGGTAAATATACCCCTTTCGCTCCTCAACCGGAAGATATTAAAGGACATCAAGGACCTGTTCAACGTCCCCACTCCGGGTACCAGTCTGGAAGAACTGCCGCCCTTAGGGACATTTACCAATTCCGATCCCGATGAATTTATGTAGAGGGGGACGCCCGATGAAAGCATACACCATTACCAGGGATAATTTAGGGGCCTGGCTCGATGCCCTGGCCAGGGATTATACCTTGATCGCTCCCGTCAGGGAAGAAGAAACCGTTTCTTTATTTAAACCCGTAAGTGGCTTTGCAGAGATAAACCTGGGTTATACCAATAGCACGGTATCTCCAAAGGGTTGGCTTTTCCCCCAGACCGAAGAAATGTTTTTCTTTTCCACCGGCGATGGTCAGATTACCCTCGCGGACGCGCAAACTCCCGGACCGGCCGTACTCTTTGGCCTTCGCCCCTGCGACATTAAAGGGATCCTGGTTCTAGATCCGGTTTTTAATGGTGCCTACCAGGACTGCTATTACCAGAAGCGCCGCCAGAATACCATTCTGGTGGGTCTATCCTGTACCCGGGTGGAACGCCACTGCTTTTGTACCTCCATGGGAGGAGGTCCCACCGACGGGGGGGGAGCCGACCTTTTATTAACAGAGATGGACGGTGGCTATGGCCTCGAGGCACTAACTTCCCGGGGGGAAGAGTTGATTCATCGCTATCAAGACTACTTTATCCCTGACCGGGATAACCGTGTAACCGCCGCCAGGGAAGAGCTGGGTAAAAAATTAGCAGGCCAGTTTACCCGTGCCGTAGACACCACGGGCGTAAAGGAATTTCTGGATGAAAATTTTGAATTGCCTTACTGGGGTGAGCTTGCCCGTCGCTGCCTGGGGTGCGGCATCTGCACCTATATCTGCCCGACCTGTCACTGCTTCGATATCTTCGACCAGAGCCCGGATGGGGAGTCGGGAGTGCGGTCGCGCTGCTGGGATTCCTGCATGTTCAGCCACTTTACCCGTATGGCCGGCGGACACAACCCCCGGCCTACCAAAAAGGAACGGGTGCGCAACCGTTTTTTGCACAAACTGAAATACCACCGGGACCGCTATAACCTGGATGGATGTGTCGGTTGTGGCCGCTGCGTCACCAGGTGTCCGGTAAATATTGACATCCGCCAGATCATTGCCGACCTGCAGGAGGTGGCCCGGCATGAGTAACTGCCATTGTCGCAACCCTTTAAAGCCCTACCCAGCCACCATCGTGAAAATTATCGATGAAACCCCGGACGTGAAAACCTTCCAGATGGTGTTCGATGACCCGTCGGTAATGGAAAGCTTCCGGCAAAAGCCGGGCCAGGTGGCCCAGCTCTCAGTGTTTGGTGTGGGGGAGGCTACCATTTCCATTACTTCCTCACCCACCAGAAAGGGCATACTGGAGTTTAGCGTGAAAAAGGTGGGCATGCTGACCGGTGCCCTGCATCGCCTGGAACCGGGCAGCAAGGTGGGTATCCGCGGTCCTTACGGCAACCACTTTCCGTACGAGGTAATGAAAGGCAAGGATCTCTTGTTCATTGGCGGTGGCATTGGCCTGGCTCCCCTGAGGGCACTCATCGATTTCGTACTGGCCGAGGAAAACAGGGGGGACTACGGAAAGGTAGATATTATCTACGGTGCCCGGTCCATGGATGACCTTTGTTTTAAATACGATATCCTGGATCGCTGGCCCAAAATGCCGGGCACTACCGTCTACACCACCATTGACCGGGCCGAGCCGGGCTGGGAGGGGCATGTAGGGTTTGTCCCAGCCTACCTTGAGGAAATCAATCCCTCCCCGGAAAACAAGTATGCCATTACCTGTGGTCCGCCCATCATGATCAAGTTTGTGCTCCAGGCCCTGGAAAAGATGGGTTTTTCCGACGACCAGGTGGTCACCACCCTGGAACTAAAGATGAAGTGCGGCATTGGCAAATGCGGCCGTTGCAACATCGGCAGCAAGTACGTGTGCCTGGACGGGCCCGTATTTTACTTGAGTCAGCTAAAACAGCTGCCGCCGGAATTTTAACATGCGCTTAGGCTCCGGCCCCTGTCCGGGCCAGCGAAACGGCCTCTCAAAAGCGGGCAGGCAGTAGCCCGGCACACCCGGGAAAATCGGCCCTTTACTGTGAAAACCCCGGGATGGCTAAGGGCGGGCGGTCGTCCGGCCTCCTGCAAGAACGGGGCGACGGCCGCTCAAGGTTTAAATAGCAGTTTTTGGTAAAAACAAAAGACACCGTCTTTCAAAGACCGGTGTCTTTTTCTCCACATATAATATTGCAGGTCTTTTTTTCCAGGGTGATAAGGATGGCAAAGGCGTCACGTTGGCGCATTTATGTGGGGCTGTTTCTTTTAAGTGCGGGAGGGATATTGCTGGGCATAACCCTGTTGCTGCGCTAAAAAAGGATTTCGCCATAATCCCGTAGAAGTTTAAATGGTCTAACCTTGATCGCTGAAACCTACCCCCAGTATGCCTCCCAGGGCACCCGCCACGAGGGCCAGGATCAATTTTTGGAACAGGGAAACGGGCATGACCTGGGAGGGAAGTACGGTGGTGGCTAGAAGCCAGGAAACGAGGAAAAAAAGTACGGCCACCCCTAAACCGTGAAGCAAACCCCGATTCCCGGCCCGGCTGGCAGCGGACCAGGCTCCCACCAGCACACTGAAGAAAAATAGACCTGCGGCAAACCAGGGCAGGCTGCTTTCAGAGAGGCTGGTAAAATAATAACCCGCGCCTATTAAAGCGCTGCCCAGAAAGGACACCGCCAGCCCCCAAAAAGCCCCCCGCAACACTTCCCAGAGGCTAAAGGAACCGGGAGTTTCCTGATTGAGCAAGGTTGATCACCTCCGTTTTTTATTTTCCATCTATAGTAGGTGACCGTGGATAATATGACTAATTATGGTCGGGAGAGGAAAAATGGCAGGACAAATTGTGGCTTATCCACTGAGGCAAAATTTATATCTCAATATCACCAACCGATGTACAAATAACTGCCTTTTTTGCATCCGCCGCACCTCCGAGGGTGTTGGCTATGATCTCTGGCTCAAACAGGAACCATCCCCGGAAGAGGTGCTTGCCGCGGTACAAGACCCCACCTGCTACCAGGAAATAGTTTTTTGTGGTTACGGGGAACCGCTAATGCGTTTGGAAGTGGTCAGGGAGGTATCAGAACAGCTAAAAAAAAGGGGGACGCAAATTAGAATCAATACCAACGGGCAGGCGAATCTAGTCTATCAAAAAAACGTGGTCCCGGAATTAAAAAACCTGGTAGACACCATTTGTATCAGCTTAAACGCACAATCGGCCGACCGCTACCTGGAAATTTGCCGGCCCATATATGGGGAGAAAGCCTACCAGGCCGTGCTGGATTTTGCCCGCTGTTGTGTCGGGCAAATTCCCAGGGTGGTCCTTTCGGTAGTGGAATGGCCGGGAGTGGACGTAGAAAAGTGCCGGGAAATTGCCCGCAAGCTGGGAGCAGAATTCCAGCTGCGGCGGTTTTCCGGTACGCTCAAACAGGCATGAGCCAGAGGCAATCCCAGCGCCCCTGGCTTTTGGTCGAACGCCCGTAACTAGGGCCTTTTGCCTGGCGCATCATCCGCCCTTTCTGCAGACTTTTCTTCGGGAGAACCGGGGGGAGTGGGATCATCAACAAAATCGTGTTCCCACTGGCCATCGAAGTTAACCATGGTGGCCGAACCGGTGGCCTCCGGGATAAAGGCATCGCCTTTAGCAAAAGGGTGCTTTTTTTTCTTTTTCGTCACCATTTTTCCCTCCTTACTTAATAAAAGATTTAAGAAAGGTGGTCGTCCCCCGTCGTTAGAACGTTTAGGGCCCGACGCATAGTACTGATTTTATATCATCACCGGCTGTTCCTGCTCTTATACGAATATAACCCGGGGATAATAAAAAACGGCTATCTGGTAAAGGAAGGGGGTGAAAAATCCTTTGACGGCACAAACGACATTGATAAAGATTGAAGGGATGTCCTGCAACCATTGCAAGGCAGCAGTAGAAAGGGCTTTAAAGCAAATTGACGGCGTAAAGGACGTTTTTGTTGATCTGGACAATAAAAGGGCCATGGTTACCCACGATCCCAAGGTAACCATGGAGGTACTGGCCAGGGCAGTTGAAAAGGCGGGCTATAACGTGCTTCCATAACTTTAGTTTTGCCAGTATCCGGAGGTAACATATTGTCGCCTCCGGTTTTCTGTTTGAACCTCCTGTCGTAAGAAGAGAATATTTGATGGAATAAAGTTACAGTTATTAGCAGGAAAAACCAGGACACAGAAAGAAATGGGATTTAACAGATAACAGGAGAAGGAGCGATTCAGATGTGGAACCCACTACCTGCACTGAAGCGCCAGAGTGCCTTGGCCGTTTTGTGGCAAGTAGGGGCCCGCATCCTGGAAGCCCTGGGGGCCGATGAACAGGCCCTGCGCTGGATTGATCGGGCCATGCGGCTTGAACCCAGACAAGCAACACTCCACCTGCACGCAACCAGGCTGTGCCTGAAACGGGGCCGCCTGGACCGGGCAATCCTGCACTGGAAAAAAGTGGCCGGTGAACAGGGTAAAACCAGCCTCTTGTACTGGCTTAACCGGACCAACCAACGGGCTTTTAATGCCTCCCGGTTGATACAAAAGACCGGTACTTACTCCCTGGAAGAAAAGGAGAAAAATCCTGCTCCTCCCGTTAAAGAGAGAAAGAATTCCCTGCCCCGCTTTTTAGGTCGGTTTGGAGATCTTTTCCAGAGGCGGCCCGACACGCCGCCTCTGGATGAAATAGGCGTGCAACTACTGGAAATAGGGAGGGCCGAACATGCTCTGGCCGTGTTCAGGCAGGTTCTGCTCTGTCAGGGAGCCAGTCCTGAACTATACCTGAATATGGGGCTGGCGGCCAGCAAGCTGGGCCGGCATGAAGAGGCCCTGGAATATTACCAGCGGGCACAGGCCGGGGGATTAAATAACGTAGAAATTATGAACAACAAGGGATACAGCTTGTCCCATTTGGGGCGATATGAGGAGGCCATTGCCTGTTATGAACTGGCCAAAGAAATGTGCCCGGGTGACGCCACCGTGCTTTCCAATCTGGCCTCCTGCTACCATCGGGCACAGTTTTATCAAAAAGCCCTTTCCTGTTATGAAAACGCCCTGCGTTGTAGCTCCAATGACGCCACAACCTTGAACAACTATGCCTTGTGTTTAGATGAAGTAAGCAGGCACGAGGAAGCCCTCCAGCTCTACGACCGGGCCCTGACCATGGATCCGGATAACCAAACAATTCTTCTGAACAAGGCAGCATGTTTAGTGAAGTTGAAACGCTACGACGAGGCCATGGCCATATGTGACCAGATACTGGCCCGGCAACCCGGCTGCCCGGAAAGCTGGGGCATGCGGGGAAACGTGCTGAACGAGATGGGGCGCACCTCGGAAGCCGTGGAATGTTACAACCGGGCTTTGGGCCTGTCCTGCGGAAAATTTGTAGGCAGCTAAATTTCATATAATCTCTTTCGCCTTTTACGGCGGTCTTCCCGCATCGCCCGGGGATGACCGCCGTCTTTGTTTTCGTTGCCGGGTTTCTTTTTTTGTCTTTGTCCCGCCGGAAGTAGAAGGACGTTCGGGAAGGGTGGCGAAATAGTTTAAATCCAGGTAGTTGAGTTATACTACTCGGTGGAGGAATTAAACATATGTACCGATTAACTGTAATTAAGCGCTTTGCAGCCGCCCACCGCCTGGTCAATTACCAGGGTCAGTGTGCCCGACTGCACGGACACACCTGGACCGTAGAGGTTTCGGTGGGGGGAGAGAAACTGGACTCTTGCGGTATGCTCATTGACTTTCGAGCCTTAAAGGAACTGGTAGGCAAGATAGTAGGGGAACTGGATCATAGCTATTTAAATGATTTACACCCGTTTAATGAACTTAATTTTAACCCCACCGCGGAAAACCTGGCCAGACACATTTTTTATAAACTGAAGTCGTTGCTGCCCCCCGATTTGACCATGAGCGAAGTACGGGTTTGGGAATCCCCCGATGTCTGTGCCAGCTACCGGGAGGATGTCATACCGTGAAAAGTATCGTTTTGCTTTCCGGTGGCCTGGATTCCACCGTTTCCATGGCCCAGGCCTTACGCGAAGGCCAGGTAGAGCTTTGCCTGACCATGGATTACGGCCAGCGGGCGGCCGCAAGGGAAATTGCCGCTGCCTCCGCCCTGGCTGCTTATTATAAACTGGCCCACCGGGTAATCCAGCTGCCCTTTCTGGGTGAGGTTACCACTACCTCCCTGGTGAACAAGGAAGAAACCATCCCGGAACCCGCGGAAGAATCTTTAAACGATCCCCAGCAGGCTACGGCTACGGCCGCCGCAGTATGGGTACCCAATCGGAATGGCCTGTTCATTAACATTGCCGCGTGTTTTGCGGAAGCTTTGGGCTGTGAGCAGGTGGTGACCGGTTTTAACCGGGAAGAAGCGGCTACTTTTCCTGATAACAGCCTTGATTTTTTAGAGGCCATCAACAACTCCCTGGCCTATTCCACGGCCAGCGGTGTGCGCGTAGTCAGCTACACCGCCAGACTAAATAAAGCGGAAATAGTGCGCCTGGGGCAACACCTGGGGGTACCGTGGCACCTGATCTGGAGCTGCTACTATGGTGGACAGACCATGTGCGGGCGCTGTGAAAGTTGCCGGCGACTCGGTCGGGCCATGGCCGCCGCAGGGCTAGAGGATCAGGTCCGGAGGTGAAATCCATGCACGTTTATTTTGCTCCCCAGACCATCCTGTACGACGGTACACAACTTTCATCCCTTTGGGCCTACCGCTCCTTTGGCCTGTTAGGGGACAGTATTGTGGCCTTCAGGGGGCCCTGCCGCGTCCATTTCGATCACATGGTTGATCTGGAGGATGTACGGGCACAATCACCCATTTACGGTGATGATATGTTGCATTTCATTGTGGAACACTTTGATCACGATTTAGAAAGGGCGGTCCTGCGACAACGGCTGCTGGTGGCCATAATCCGAGAAATACTGGAGCAAAAGGGGCACGGCCTGCAACGGGCAGGGGATGACTTATATTACCAGGAACGCAAGCTGTCCATTTCCATTGCTACCACCACGCCCGTATCCACCATGATTCATACGGCCTTAAATATAACGGCGAAAAACACACCGGTACCGGCAGCCGGCCTGGTGGAACTGGGCTGGCCGGTGGCACTAATCCCGGAGTTGGCCAGGGAGATTGGCCGGGCCTATGCTGACGAAATGCAGGGCGTGAAACGTTCCAGATGTAAAGTAAGGGGGGTGGGTTAGGTGTCCTCCCCGGTTGCCCCCCTGGTTGAAATTTTCTCATCCATCCAGGGCGAGGGTATCTGGGTGGGTTGCCGGCAAATTTTTTTGCGCTTTGCCGGCTGTAACCTGACCTGTAGCTATTGTGACACACCCAGAGACATACCCCGGCACTGCCGCTGGGAAGCCCGGCCGGGCAGCCGAGAATTTCTTTTGTTACCCAACCCCCTCACTCCCCAGGAGGTGGCCTTGAAGATCAGGAAATTAAATCCAGCCATCCATCACTCCATCAGTCTAACGGGGGGAGAGCCGCTGCTCCATACATCCTTTCTTTTGGAGCTCATTCCCCTCCTTAAGGGAACCCGGCAGGGTATTTATCTAGAAACCAACGGCACTTTACCGGATAACTTGGAAAGGATACTTCCCCTGGTGGACATTATCGCCATGGATATCAAATTACCGGGAACTGCCAACATAAACCCCTGCTGGCAGGAACACAGGGCATTTCTAAAGCTGGCCCGCGGGAAACATGTATTCGTGAAGCTGGTAGTGGATGAAGACAGCAAACCGGAAGAAATAGAAAGGGCCTTGGACTTGATCTGCAGCGTGGGGGATATCCCCCTGGTGATCCAGCCGGTGACAACCCCTGAAGGTAAAACCCGGTTAAAACCGGAAATAGCAATCACCTGGCAATCCCGGGCTCTGGAAAGACTGACCGACGTCAGGGTCATCCCCCAGACGCACAAATTTTTGGGTCACTTGTAATGTCAGGAGGGAGAGGTAATGATTGATACCGAAAAGATTGAAAAAGCGGTACGCATGATTTTAGAAGCCATCGGCGAGGACCCTGACCGGGAGGGACTTAGGGAAACGCCGGCCCGGGTAGCCAGAATGTACAAAGAAATTTTTTGTGGTTTGTGGGAAGATCCGGAATTACACTTAGAGAAAATATTTACCGAGGAACATGAAGAAATGATCCTGGTGAAGGACATCCCCATATATTCTATGTGCGAGCATCACCTGTTACCCTTCTTTGGCAAGGCCCATGTAGCCTATATACCCAGGCGGGGTAAAGTAACGGGGCTTTCCAAGCTGGCGCGGGTGGTGGAGGGATTTGCCAAACGCCCTCAATTACAAGAACGCCTGACCACCCAGATCGCCGACAGCATTATGCGCCGGCTAAATCCGCAAGGTGTGCTGGTTGTAATTGAGGCGGAACACATGTGCATGACTCTGCGGGGAATCCGTAAGCCTGGCTCGAAAACCATTACCTCGGCAGTCCGTGGTTCCTTCCAAAGAAGCGAGGCCACAAGGGCAGAAGCCCTGGCCCTTATTAAAGGCTAGCTAACCAATACCTTTGGAGGTCAAAACCGATGAAAGAAAAAGAAGGCAAGCTGGAATTAATAGCCACCAAAAGCTTTACTCCTTATCCGGAAATGTACAGGGTAATTGATTTCTTAAATAAAAACCTGAAGCATAAAAAAGTAATGTTTGGTTTAACCAAAGATCCCGAGAAAGGTAAGATGATTATTTCAATTTATGAAATATAAGCGGAGGGTACCATGATTGTTTTGCTCAGCAATGATGACGGCATTCATGCCCCCGGTTTAAAAGCCCTGGCCGAGAGCCTGCAGGGATTGGGTGAGCTTTATATCGTGGCTCCGGACCGGGAACGCAGCGCCACCGGCCACGGGATTACCGTTCACCGCCCCCTGCGCCTGGAAACGGTTAGTATTCCCGGTATTAAGGCCAGGGCCTGGGCCGTGGACGGCACACCGGCCGATTGTGTGAAGCTGGCCGTGGAGGATCTGTTGCCCGATCCCCCGGCCCTGGTGGTTGCCGGCATTAACCAGGGACCTAACCTGGGCACCGATGTCCTTTATTCCGGGACGGTTTCCGCAGCCATCGAAGGAATTATCAATGGTTTTCCGGCCCTGGCCATTTCCTTAACCACCTATGGCAGCCATGATTTTACTACGGCTGCGGAAGTGGCCCGGAAGATGGTCAACCTGACTATGCAAAAGGGCCTGCCCCGTGGAACATTATTAAATATTAATGTACCGGCAGCTAAGCCCCGGGGCATACGCTTTACCCGCCTGGGCAACCGGCGGTATGTGAATATTTTCCACAAACGTACCGATCCCCGCGGACGCATTTATTATTGGATGGCCGGAGAACCGCTGGACCTGGATGAAAACGGCGATGACACGGACGTGCAGGCCATAAAACAAAATTTTATCTCCATCACGCCAATCCAGCTGGACCTGACTGATTACCAGTCATTGCAAATTCTTCGCCAGCAGTGGGGGGAGGTAACCTTTAATTTTTAACGGCGCCAGCCCAGGAAGGAGGCCAGGCGTCGTAAATCATGGCTGTGCACCCCACCGGAAAGAAACAACAAAAGTAAATAGGTCGCGGCCCCCAGGAAAAGCACAATCAAAAGGCCGGCACGGGATAAATCATCGGAACCCAGCATAAAGTTACGGACATACCACATAACCACCGCCATGCCCGCGGTGGCCACGAGTGGTTTACCCAGGCAATAACCAAAATCCACCCTTAGAGCGATGATTTTCTTTAAGTCCCGGTAATTCAACAGGGACATAATGATATAGGCGGCACACAGGGAGAGGGCGGTACCCCTGATGCCCAGCGTGGGAATGGCTGTAAGGTAGTAAATGCCGGCTACCTTAAAAGCAGAGGCAATAATCAGGTTGCGCAATGGCCTTTCGGCACGACCCAATCCCTGTAAAATCCCCGTGGTAGTCTGCTGCAGGTAAAGAAACGGCCCCCCCAGGGCCAGGGTGCCCAGAGCCACGCCGGCGTCGGCATAGCCGAAAATTGCATGACATAACTCCCTTGGCAAAAGGAAAAAGACCGCCGTGGCGGGCAATCCGGCCAGCATGGTCAGACGCAAAGCTTCTTCCGTACGGCCACGCACCAATGAAAGGTCATTTTGCGCCAGGGCATCACTTATGGCCGGAACCAGAGCCGTGGCTAAAGAAATGGTCACAATACTGGGGGTAAACAGGAGGGATTCGGCAATTCCAACAAATTGACCGTATACTCCAGTAGCCTCATTTATGGTCATACCTGCTGCCTGGAGGCGCCGGGGAATCAGCATGGCATCCACCGATAAAAAGGCAGTGGAAACAAAACGGGTCAGGGTCACGGGTACGGCCAGATCGAAAATCCGGCCGGTAACCTTCAGTGCCGGTTCCGGACAATAAACGGCAAAAGGGGAAAGGAAAGGGCGTTTTTTGAAATAGATGGCCAGCATGAACAGAAAACCGACAAATTCTCCCAACACCACCCCCAGGGAAATACCCATGGCTGCATACTCGATTCCCCGGGGAAGCATGAACCAGGCAATTCCCAAACCGGCAATCACCCGGACCAGCTGTTCCACCACCTGGGTTACGGCCGTAGGGGTCATCTGCTGCAGTCCCTGGAAAAAGCCGCGAAAAGCCGAGCAAAGGGATACGATGATAATGCCCGGGACCAGACTAAGAAAACAGTAGTACACCTTCGGGTTGGGGAAGACGTACTTTTGCAATAGGGGTGCGCCCAGCATGAGCACCAGGGTAAAGAATAGACTGCTGGCTACAATACACCAAAAGGCGATGGAGAAAACCCGGTAGGCCCCCCGCAGGTTACCCCGGGCCACCTCTTCGGCCATCAGTTTGGCAATAGCCACCGGAATTCCGGCTGTAGCCAGAACCAGCACCAGGACGTAGATGGGATAGACCATGTTAAAAAGACCAACCCCCTCCGGGCGGATCAGCCGGATCATCAAAATCTGATAAACAAACCCGATCAGCCGGTTGCACAGGCTGGCCAGCAAGAGGATAAAAGCACCATAGACAAAGGATTGCCGGGACATGTTCTGCCACCTCTTGCTATATGTATGTTCGTGCCCAGGTGCCTATGTGGCCAACCTTGTCAAGCCCGCCAGAATGTCTGTCGAAAAAATTTTTCGTATTTCCAAAGGATTTTGCGAGTATGGCGTAGAATAATAGAGGTTTAAGCAACGCAATTACCCCAACGTGCGTTGCATAAAAGTGCACCCCTGGTGGGGCTGTTTTTTGTGCCTAATCCAGATATGCCCAGTTCTGGCTACGATAGAGTATAGAATACAGACCTGGGGGGAAACCATTATTTACAAAAAAGGGAGGTAACGGGATTTTGAAAAACTACCAGACTTCTCAACTCCGTAACATCGGCGTGGTAGCCCACGGCGGCGCCGGGAAGACCTCTTTAGTAGAGGCAATGCTTTTTAATACCGGGGCCATTACCCGACTGGGCCGGGTAGAAGATGGCACCACCACCGCCGATTACCATCCTGAGGAAATCAATCGCCAGGTAACCATTCATACCAGCCTGGTGCCTTGCGAATGGCAAAATTGCAAGTTGAACATTTTAGATACCCCGGGCTACTCCGATTTTATCGGGGAAGTGCGCGGTGTACTGCGGGTGGTAGAGACTGCCCTGTTTGTAGTCTCCGCGGTCGACGGGGTAGAAGTACAGACCGAAGTCATCTGGGATCTGGTAGAACAGGGCAATCAATCCCGGATAGTCTTCATTAATAAGATGGACCGGGAAAACGCCAATTTCTACAAAGTGCTGGATGATCTGCAGGCCAAGTTTAATGCCAATTTTGCCCCCATTCAACTGCCCATCGGCCAGGCCAATGATTTTACCGGGATTGTAGACCTGGTGGAACAAAAGGCCTACTCCTTTGAAAATGGTAAACCCAAGGAAGTAGCCGTTCCCGACAATCTGGCCTCAGAAATTTCCTCCTACCGGGAAAAGTTGATCGAGGCAGCGGTGGAAGCCGACGATGAACTGATGATGAAGTACCTGGAAGGGGAAGAATTAAGCAGCGAGGAAATTAAAGAGGGCCTGCAAAAAGGGGTTATTGCAGGCAAGGTAGTCCCCATTTTATGCGGATCGGCCACGAAAAACATGGGTGTAACCAACCTCATGGATTTCCTGGTGAAAAACTGTCCTGCCCCGCCGGTAGAGGAAGGAGCTCCCTTCTCCGGCCTGATTTTTAAGACCCTGGCCGACCCCTACGTGGGCAAAATGAACTTTATCCGCGTTTTCACCGGAACCCTGAAGAGTGATAGCGTCGTGCTTAACAGCACCAAGGAAAAACAAGAGAAGATCGGACAGATCCTCTACGTACGGGGCAAAAACTCCACTCCCACCACCGAGGTGCCCACGGGCGATATAGCCGTGCTGGTCAAACTGCAGGACACCAGTACGGGCGACACCCTGTGTGATAAGGATCATCCCGTCAAGCTGGAGGGGATCAACTTCCCCGAACCAACCCTGACGGTAGCCATCCAGCCCAAGAGCAAAGGCGACGAAGATAAACTGGGTGATGCCCTGTCCAAGTTGCTGGAGGAAGATCCCGCCGTCCGGGTGGAGAAAAACACGGAAACAAAGCAGACCCTGCTCACCGGTATGGGAGAGTTGCACCTGGATATCCTGCTTGAGAGGTTAAAGCGCAAATACGGCGTGGATGTAACCATGGATTCCCCGAAAGTGCCCTACCGGGAAACCATTCGCGCCGAAGTAAAGGTGGAGGGCAAGCACAAGAAGCAAACCGGCGGTCGCGGTCAATACGGTCACGTCTGGCTGCGCCTGGAGCCCCTGGCCGATGCGCCCTTCGAATTTACCGAAGAGATTTTTGGCGGGGCGGTACCAAAGCAATACATCCCGGCAGTAGAAAAGGGCGTGCGGGAGGCCATGCAGGAAGGCGTACTGGCCGGTTACCCGGTTACCGGCGTGAAAGTGGTACTATACGACGGTTCCTTCCACCCGGTAGACTCCTCGGAACTGGCCTTCAAGATTGCCGCTTCCATGGCCTTTAAGAAGGGACAACAACAGGCCAAGCCAGTACTGCTTGAACCAATCATGGAAGTGGAAGTCACTGTGCCTGAAAACTTCATGGGCGACATCATCAGCGACTTCAACACCAAGCGGGGACGCATTCTGGGCATGGAAGCGGCCGGGAAAAATTCCCGGGTAAAGGCTCTGGTGCCTCTGGCGGAAATGTATCGCTATGCCATCGACCTGAAATCCATGACCCAGGGCCGGGGTTCCTTCCGCATGAAATTCTCCAGCTACGAAGAAGTGCCCGCCCGCTTAGCCGAGGAAATCATCAAAAAGGCCAAAGCGGCGGAGGCAGAAAAATAGGCAGGAGCAAACCTCCTGCCTTACTTTTTCCTCAAAAAGTTTACGCTAAAAAAGCCTTCCCTTTGGGAAGGCCGCAATTTTACTGGCTGGCAGGGGAGACAGGACTCGAACCCGCAACCTACGGTTTTGGAGACCGTTGCTCTACCAATTGAGCTACTCCCCTACAACCACCTATTCTTAGCATTGTTATTATAAAATATTTTCAACAGCCCGTCAAGGACCATTTCAAAAGAGCTATTTGCGTTGTAAACATTTTTGCCCTCTGGGAGGCTAACGCCCATACCAGACATGGACGTTTTCCAAGGCATCGGAACTGAAGCGGATGCTGGTTTTGCAGCGGGTTCTGGAAGGTCAGATTTCAACCTTTGAAGCTGCCCTGGTATTAGGCTTAAGTGAACGTCAGGTATACAGGTTAAAGGCCAAATTCCAGTCGCAGGGGCCTGCTGCCCTGGTCCATGGGAACCGGGGCCGCAAGCCGGTTCACGCTGTTCCCGAGGAGACCCGGCAGCAGGTCATCCAACTCGCCCAAACCATTTACAGGGGGTGCAATTATACTTTTCTTAGCGAGTTGCTCTGCGAACGGGAAGGAATCACCTTGAGTCCTTCTTCGGTGGGTCGCATCCTGAAAAGCGCCGGCATTCCGAGCCCGCGGAAGCACCGTCCGCCTAAACTGCACCGCCGTCGTCAGCGGAAACCCCAGTTTGGGATGCTGGTCTTGATCGATGGCAGCCATCATGATTGGCTCGAGGGAAGGGGACCAAAACTGGTTTTGCTTTTGGCGGTGGACGACGCCACCAGTATGATTTTGGCCGCCCTTTTCAGTCTAACGGAAGATTTCGAAGGTTACCGGCGTCTTCTTTTCGACCTGGTTACCCGTTATGGTATTCCTCTGGCCATTTACTCTGACCGGCACACCCTTTTCTTCCCCCCGGAAAAGGAAGTATCCCTTGAGCAGCAGTTGCTGGGAGAGGTTCGGCCGCTGACCCAAATCGGCCGCATTTTAAATGAGTTGGGGATTACCCCGCTCCCCCCAGGCAAAGGGGCGTGTTGAAAGGGCTTTTGGGACTCTTCAGGAACGCCTGACCGTTGAGCTTCGCCTGGCCGGGGCATGTTCCCTCGAAGAGGCCAACGAGGTCCTTGAACGTTTTATTGAACGTTACAACCAGCGGTTTGCGGTACCCCCGGAAAGTTCTGCGTCTGCCTTTCGCCCCGTTCCTGCCCATTTGCGTTTGGAGCACGTTTTTTGCTGGAAGGAGCGCCGGGTTTTGAACCCCGGCTACACCATTCAGTACCAGAAACAGACCTACAGGGTGGTGAATACCAAAGGTGTTCCGGTCATTCCTTTGCGCACGGTGGTGGAGGTGCACAGGCTCGCTGACGGCAGTCTCTTTGTTGGCTGGAACGGCCATATTTACCCCCTTGAACCGGTTCCGGCGAGTTCCTTGTCGCCGAAGAATAAAGAAGCTGGGAAAAAGGGCGGGCAGTCTATGGGCAGAAAACCCGCCCCCGACCACCCATGGCGCAGGCCATGGAAATCAAGTCAGATCAATCATGGCGTCAGTTTTTAGCATGTTCTTTGGTGAGCCCCTGAGGCCTTCCTCTGGCGGCGCCGAAGGGGAGTCTTGACAGTCGGGGTCCCCTCACGTGGTACAATGGATTACTTGACGGGGGCGTGCTACGTCTTTGTTGCATGTTCCCCGGAGCCGCCCCGTCGGCATTTTTAACTTAACCACGTGAGGGGTGGCTGTCAAGACCG
>NZ_RBWE01000001.1:1900311-2108471 GCF_003627965.1 Desulfofundulus salinus
CGTGCCGGGGTAAAATATTTTTGCCACTGCCCTAAAACGGCCTATTCATCTCTACTTCCGAACATCGCAATTGGCTCCAAAAGGTGTTGTTACCTGGCCGGAGTGTCGTTAACCAATTTTCCCAGGGAGCCATTAAATATATTAACCCGCGAAATACGGGATGACAAGACTGGTGGTTGTTGCTAAAATGAAAGAAACCTGAAAACCTTTGCGAAAGGGGGGAATGTCCCGGAGCGAAAAGATTATCCCTGGGCAGGTTAACGCAAAATAGACTTTCACCGCGCCGGGGATAAATAAATCGCACGGGCTTTTGAATGAGTATTGAGCTGTGTAAAATAGTAAACGAAACACAATTTCATAACCCCTTCCAGGGGTTTGCCTTAACCAGCACCCCAAGCGAAATTAGGTTTGATCCCTTAACCGGCCAAAGGGTGCGTATTTTGCCTTTGCGCAACCGCAAATTACCCCGCCACGATTGGACGCCCTTTGTGGAGGAATCAAGGCAGAAGTTTTGCCCATTTTGCCCCGAAAACCTTGAAAAGGCCACGCCCCGTTTTCCCGAGGATATGATACCCGGGGGCCGTTTGAATTACGGTCAGGCAGTGGTAGTGCCAAACCTGGCACCTTACGAGATTTACGCCGGGGTAACAGTAATGGGACCGGAGCATTACCTGTCCATGACCGCACTAACGCCCGGCATTATCGTCGATAGCTTCCGGGCGGCGCTGGACTTTCTTAAATTAGTTGAAGCTTACGATTCCGAGCGGGCCCGCTACGGTTCTGTGAACTGGAATTACATGCCCTATTCCGGCGGTTCTATAATTCATCCGCACTTACAAGTTTTATGCGGGCCACAGCCCTGCCGCTACGATGCGGAATTGATTGATCACGGAAGGGTTTACCTGGAAAAAAACGGCCGAAACTTTTGGGCAGATCTTCTGGAGTATGAACAGGAAAAGGGAGAACGTTACCTGGGCCAGGTGGGAAACATCCACTGGCTGGCTACCTTTGCCCCCCGGGCCCTGTGTGACGTTACGGCCATCCTGCCCCATAAAACAACCATCGCAGATGTCCAGAACCAGGATTTACAAGACCTGGCAGAGGGCCTGCTCAAGGTTATTCGTTATTACGATAATATAAACATCGCCAGTTTTAACGCGGCCCTGTATACCGCCCGGCAAGAGGACCGGGGTTTCTGGATCACCGTCCGGATCGTGGGACGTTACACCATTTACCCTCTGGTGGGAAGTGACTTCAGCCATCTCCAGGTGCTCCACGATGAACCGTGGACATTACATTTACCTGAAGAATTGGCCCAGGAATTGAAAACATACTTTAAGTAGAACACACTTTACTTTTTTTGCGAGGCAAAGCCTGCCGATTTACCGGCAGGCTTTAATATCAACCTCGCTAATAAAATCAGGGAGGAAATTACTATATGGCGGCGAATAAACACATATGAGAGAAATATATGGGGGAGGTGTTACCGGTGGGGGGGCGGTGTATCATGTGCGGTCGTTTAGTAGAAGTTGAAGAATTTAACCCGGATTCATACGATGATTACGAGGATGAGGATCTACAACCTAAAAAGTCATCTATTTTAATTTGTCAGTTATGTCAAGCAAAATTACGCCACGAAGCAGATGAGGCACAGAAAATTCCCAAGCCCATGTAATTTTTAAAGTAGCACCCGGACACCTCGGAGCAAGGGACGCTTCCGGCATCGCAACAGGGGAGGGTCATGTGTTGGGGATAACTTTAAGGTTATCTAAAACATTGCTAATTTTGGGTCTCTTTATTATCCTGGCCCTGATATACTGGGGGGCGGGTTTTTATACCGACTGGCTGTGGTTTAAATCCTTAAACTTTGAAAAAGTGTTTTTAACTATTCTGCTTTCGCAGTGGGCCGTAGGGCTGGTTGCCGGGCTAACGGTCTTCCTGGTCATTTTTATCAACCTGCTATTTACCCGCGGCCCGCTGATTAAGGCAGCCGAGACCAGGCCGATCAGTAATGGCGACATAGTCACCCTTTACCAGCCCCCCTGGAGCAGGTATGTCCAATCAAGGAAATTAACCGCGGTCATGGCCATTTTAAGCCTCATTCCGGCATTTCTGACCGCCCTGCCCGTAACCGATAATTGGAATATAGTCCAGCAATTTCTGCACAGCACCTCCTTTAACCTGAAAGATCCCATTTTCCATCGTGATGTAGGGTTTTACGTATTTCAGTTGCCCTTTTACCACTTTATCTACCGGCTTTTATTGTGGATCAGCGTGCTCAGCTTGCTGGCCGTAAGCGGCATCTATGCCCTGATTGGCGGCACCGCTCAAAACGGCTGGAAAAGCATTTTTCGTTTTGAGCAGGCCAAATATCACCTGTCGGGCCTGGCGGCGGCATTTTTCCTCCTGCGGGCCTGGGGGTATCGCCTGGATCAATACATGTTGCTTTATTCCGAGCGAGGAGTAGTCTATGGCCCCGGCTATACCGATATTCACGCTAACCTGCTGGCTTACAAGGTCTTGTTTGTTCTGGCCCTGGCCTGTACGGGGATTATTCTACTGAATATCTTTCTTTCCCGATTCCGGCTCGTTCTTTATACTATCGGTTTTCTGGTCGTTGGCTCTATAGTCCTGGGAAGTATTTATCCCGCCGCGGTTCAAAAATTTATTGTCGTTCCCAACGAGATGAACCGGGAAAAGCCTTATATTGAAAACGCGATTAAATTTACCCGCCTAGCCTATAAACTGGATAGCATCGAAAGAAAGTCCTTTCCCGCCGGCCGGGAGTTAACCGCGCAAGATCTCAAGAATAACCAGGATACCATTGACAACATCCGGCTCTGGGATTACCGCCCCTTGCAGCAAACTTACAGCCAGCTGCAGGAAATGCGTCTCTATTACCAGCTGAAAAATATTGATATCGACCGCTATATCATCGATGGCCGTTACCGCCAGGTGATGGTGGCGGCAAGGGAATTAAACCAAAGCCAGTTGCCCCCCCAGGCGCAAACCTGGGTAAACCTGCACCTAAAATACACTCATGGGTACGGTATTGTCATGAGCCCGGTCAATGAGGTGACCAGGGAAGGCTTACCACGCTTCCTCATCAAAGATATTCCTCCCACCACCCATACGGACCTGAAAATCGAACGCCCGGAAATTTATTTTGGTGAGGTCACGGATAATTATGTAATCGTCAATACCAAGAGCCCCGAATTTGACTACCCCAAGGGAGATGAAAATGCCTGGAGTACCTACCAGGGGAATAAAGGCGTCAAAGTTGGCTCTCTGGTGCGGCGGTTGCTCTTTGCCATCTCTTTCGGGGACTACCGGCTGCTTCTTTCCGGAGACATCACCAATGAGAGCCAGGTGCTTTATTACCGCAACATCTACGAACGCGTACCTAAATTGGTACCTTTCCTGACATACGACAGAGATCCCTATATTGTACTGGCCAACGGCAAACTGTACTGGATGTGGGATGCCTATACAACCACCAACATGTTCCCTTACGCAGAACCATATAACCACCGGCTGAACTACATCCGCAACGCAGTGAAGGTCGTGGTTGATGCCTACGATGGAAGCGTCGATTTTTATATTGCCGACAAGGATGATCCCATAATCCAAACCTACAGCAAAATATTCCCGGATGTCTTCCGGCCCCTTACCGAAATGCCTGAAGAGCTGAGGACACACATTCGTTACCCCGAAGACCTCTTCATGATCCAGGCGCAAAAATATGCCATTTATCACATGGAGGACTACCGGATCTTTTATAATAAAGAAGATAAATGGGATAGGCCCACCGAGATAGTTGAAGACAAGGAACAACCCATGGAGGCCTATTACATCATCACCAGGCTACCCGGGGAAAAAGAGCCCGAATATATACAGATCCTGCCCTTTATTCCCCAAAACAAAAAGAATATGGTGGCCTGGCTGGCGGGCAGGTCGGATGGCCCCAATTACGGACGGTTGCTGGTTTACGAGTTCCCTAAACAGGAACTGGTTTACGGCCCCATGCAAATTGAAGCGCGCATTAACCAGGATACCACCATCTCCCAGCAACTGTCCCTGTGGGACCAGCGGGGTTCCCGGGTCTTCCGGGGCAACCTGCTGGTGATACCGATCAAGGATTCCCTGTTGTACGTGGAGCCGTTATACCTGCAGGCAGAACAAAGCAAAATGCCCGAACTGCGCCGGGTGATTGTAGTCCACGGCGACCGGGTGGTCATGGAACCAACTTTAGAGGAGGCCCTGAAGCGCATCTTTACCGATGGCAAAGGGGAACCGGGCGCAACCACACCGGCGGCTAAACCTGACACCGGTGGCCAGTCGCTGGCTGAATTGGCACGGGAGGCCAGCAGGCTTTACGATCAGGCTATGGAAAGGCTTAGAAGCGGAGACTGGGCGGGTTATGGTGATTCTTTACAGCAGTTAAAACGTGTTTTAAATGAACTGACAGCCCGAACAACGGAACAATAAAAACCCCGGAGTATAAATAGTACCATCAAAGGGACCCGGGGCAAAAGGGAGGAGAAAAAATGTTTTTCGAACAATGGTGGCAGGGGGTTGCCTTTGGCTTTTTCACCATGCTGGTGATGCTGGTGATTGGCTCTGCGTTCACCACTATGTGGAAAAAGTATGAGGATGTGGAAGAAAAGCCAACCCATAGCTGCGACGCCCATGGGCATCACTAAACGTAAGCAGCAGCAATCCACCTAAAGCGTTTAATCTTTTACCGGTCCTGACGCCGGTAATTTTTTCATGGAGGGTTTCCTGATGCCTTTCATAACCCTTGAAGGGCTCAATTACCATTACGCCGCTGGGATGCCCCAAAATAAGGATCCAAAGCAAACCATCCTTTTTATTCACGGAGCGGGGGGAAGTCACCGCCACTGGCTTCATCAGCTCAACGGGTTAAAAGAGGAATACCTGGTGCTGGCAGTGGATCTACCCGGCCACGGCCAGTCGCAGGGAAAAGCAGCCGATGCTATTGCCACTTATCGCGAATTTATTTATGCTTTTGCGGAAAGGCTAACTGGTCATCCATTTTTCCTGGCCGGACATTCTATGGGAGGGGCAATCACCCTGGATTTCGCCCGCTGTTATCCGGAGAAACTGGCCGGGATGGTCTTAATTGGAACTGGTGCCCGCCTGCGGGTGCTACCTGTTTTGCTGGAGACCTTCCAAAAGAGCGAACACTACGAGGGTCTGATCCAACTGGCTTACGGCAAAAACGCGCCCCCGGCCCTGCTGGAAGCTGCTCGCAGGGAAATGGAATCCGTTCCACCCTCAGTATACCTGGCAGACTTTACGGCCTGTAACGGTTTTGACTTGATGGATGTCTTGCCTTTTATTGACGTCCCCGCCATGGTCATTGCCGCCGATCAGGACCTGCTCACGCCGGTAAAGTACGGCCAGTATCTGCAACAGAAGCTGCCCAGGGCCGAACTAGAGATTATTCACGGGGCCGGCCACATGATGATGCTGGAACGGCCAGGGGAAATAAACGCTATTATAAAACGATTCCTGGAGAAACACAGCACCATTACGGGGAATCATTGAGTTAATCAGGATGAAAGAAAAGTGTGGGGATAAAAGCGAGTAATGCTGTTTTTGCTTAAAACGTATGGGGGAGGTTCGACCATGGCTGGTCCAGCCAAAATTAAACGCATTGGTGTATTAACCGGCGGGGGCGATGCTCCCGGACTAAACGCCGTCATCAGGGCGGTGGTAAAAGTAGCCATCAGGGAATATGGGCTTTCGGTAATTGGCTTTTTAAACGGTTTTGGCGGATTGATTAAGAACCAGGCCCGGGAGCTTACGGAAAAGGATGTAGTCGGTATCCTGCCCCGGGGCGGAACCATTCTGGGTACCACCAACCGGGACAACCCCTTCCATTATCCCGTGGTCAAAGGCGGGAAAAAGGTATTTGTAGACGTCAGCGACCGCATTTTTGAAAATATCAGCATTCATGGGGTAGATGCCCTGGTGGTTATCGGCGGAGATGGCAGCCTGGCCATTGCTAAAGAGCTACATGCCAAAGGTTTAGCCGTGGTTGGAGTTCCGAAGACCATCGACAACGATTTGCTGGCTACTGACCAAACTTTCGGTTTTGATACTGCCCTTACCACTGCCACCGAAGCTCTGGACAAGTTGCACACCACGGCAGAATCTCACCACCGGGTTATGGTTCTGGAGGTAATGGGGCGTTATGCCGGTTGGATAGCTCTGGCCGCCGGGGTAGCCGGTGGGGCGGATGTGATCCTGATTCCTGAAATTCCCTATCACATTGAGAAGGTCATCGATATGATCAACCAGCGGGAAGTACAGGGTAAAAAGTTTAGCATCATCGTTGTAGCTGAAGGGGCCAGACCAGTGGACGGAGAATTAGTGGTTCAAAAAAGGGTGGAGGACAGCTTTGATCCCATCCGTTTGGGCGGTATTGGTCATGTGGTGGCTCAACAGGTCGAGGAAGCCACCGGAAAAGAAACCAGGGTCACCATACTGGGACACCTGCAAAGGGGAGGTTCGCCCACGGCCTTTGACCGTATTCTGGCAACGCGCTACGGTACGGGGGCAGTCCGGCTGGTTATGGAGGGACGTTTCGGACACATGGTCTGCCTCCGGGGTACCAGCATTGATGCCGTACCCCTGACGGAAGCTACAGGTCAGATCCGCTCCGTCCCCCTGGACAGCGATCTGCTGCTCTCGGCAAGGCAACTGGGAATTTGCCTGGGAGATTAAGTTGTTTTGACCAACATTATCGTTTTGGTAGGGGAGGGATAGAATTGCTCACCGTGGATATACCGGAGCGGGGGGTACTACAGCTGCAACATCTTGTTCTGGATTTTAACGGCACGATGGCCAAAGACGGCACCCTGCTTCCGGGAGTAGAGGAAAGGCTGAACACCCTTGCTGAACAGCTAGTGATCCACGTGCTTACGGCCGACACCTTTGGGACGGGGGAAAAGGCCTGCCGCAATATCAAGGCCTTCGTACACGTCCTGAAGCCGGGGGAAGGGGGTATCCAAAAGCTAAAATTTATTGAGAAACTGGGCACACAACATACAGTAACCATTGGCAACGGTACCAACGACAGCCTGATGCTTAAAAATGCCGCCCTGGGAATCGTTGTCCTGGGACCGGAAGGCACCTCGGTACAGGCCCTTCTGGCAGCCGACGTGGTGGTCACGGACATCTGCGAGGGCCTGGACCTGTTGCTGCATCCCAAGCGGCTAATCGCTACCCTGCGCTTATAGAAGGGTAGGAGAAAGGAGTGACCTTTCTGTGATCCACAATTACACTGAAGTGGCAGTGCAAAGGTTTTTACCAGAGGTATTAAAAGAATATGCCAAAAACAACCCCGGGACCTGTACCTGTACCCGCTGTCAGGAGGATATTATGGCTCTGGCTTTAAATCAATTGCCCCCTCACTATGTGGTGTCCGATGAGGGCACGATTTATACGAAAGTAAATTTTGACCAGATAAGCGGGAAGGCACAGGTAATCGCAGCGATTACCAACGCCATCAAGCAAGTGGCCGCCAACCCCAGGCATAACAAATCCCGGCCATAAGCAGGAGGGGGTAGGCATGCAATATGAACCACCCCTTTTCCGGCCACCCAGTGAAGCCAGCAGTTTAATTTTAAAGATTACCATCGGTTGTTCCCACAATGCCCTGTGCTTTTTGCGGCATGTACAAGGGATCCGGGCAGGGTTTCATTGCGTCCGGATTATGCCCGGGGTTTGTAACGCAAAAATTTCCTATAGGGCAAGTTGCCTTTTGGGCAACTTTTTTATTTAACCAGGTAAAAACGTAAAAAATTTCCCTTCTCCCACATAATGTCAATTTTTAACAAGGATGTATTTACCTTCTAGTCGTATACTATTCCAATAAGAACAAAGGGGAGGGAAAAAGAAATGAAACTTTGGCACGTTGTCATTACGGCCCTGTTTTTTTTGTTGCTGGCAGAAGGGAGCCACCTGGCCGCTAACACCACCCAACAGAATGAGATATATGCTATCATTATAGGGTCGGTAGAGGACGATTCCTGGTGGCAAGCACGAAACCGGGATGAAGTTAAGAAAAAGCTGGGAAAGTATTACGCCGAACCATTATTATCCGAGATAAGTGAGCGGGCATGGGATTTTATCGCCCGGCCCACCGATTGGTATTGCCGGGCTACCGTTACCGATGTTTCCCTTAAGTACCGGACATCAGATAAGGCAACCGTAAACGTAACCCTGCTGAACACCGATCTCATCACCGGGCAAATTCAAAAGGGAACAGGACATTTTAGTTTACATAAAACTCCATTGGGCTGGCGCATTGTTTCTGCCGATTACCGCTGGGAGGAAGAAGTCAACGCCCAATAAGTTATCAACGAAGGACTTGGAGCCCAAAGACGATAGCGA
Source organism: Desulfofundulus salinus (assembly GCF_003627965.1). Taxonomy (NCBI): domain Bacteria; kingdom Bacillati; phylum Bacillota; class Clostridia; order Eubacteriales; family Peptococcaceae; genus Desulfofundulus; species Desulfofundulus salinus. The sequence continues at coordinate 1,908,736 of NZ_RBWE01000001.1, forward strand.
TATAATATAATGGTAATATAATGGCAGTAGGGAAACCATCAAAAAAGGGGCGTGGGGTTTTTGAAAATCGGTGTTTTTACCGATAGCTACCGTCCATACACCAGCGGCGTGGTACGGTCCATAGATACTTTTACCGCTGAACTAACCAAACTGGGACATGACATCTATATCTTTGCCCCCAATTACCCTAATTGCTCCAGGGAAAAGCGGGTTTTTCGTTTTCCATCCGTCCCGGCCCCGACAAACCGGGATTTTGCCCTGGCGGTACCCTTTTCCTTTCGCCTGAAACCCACCATCAACCAATGGCAACCTGATATTATTCATGTTCATTCACCCTTTTTACTCGGGCGAGTAGGGGCTCGTTATGCCCATAAACTGGGCATCCCCCTGGTTTTTACCTTTCACACTCTTTACGATCAATATGTCCACTACGTACCCTTTGCCCAGGAAGTTACACGGGAACTGACCAGACGCTTTTGCCGGGACTTCTGCAACCGGTGCGATCTGGTGGTTGCGCCCACCGGCATTATTGAGGAACATTTAAAAAAAATGGGGGTGCGTACGAAAATTAAAGTCATACCCACCGGCATCAATCTGGAGGAATTTACGCAAGGGGATAAAAACTGGTTACGCCGGGAACATGGAATTAAATCGGAAGAAAAGATCCTGCTTTTTGTGGGACGGCTGGGGCAGGAAAAGAACATCAGCTTTCTGTTATCCTCTTTTGCGGAACTGAGCAGGGAGATCCCCAATCTAAAACTGGTTTTGGTGGGTGGAGGCCCGGAAGAGCTCAATTTGAAAAGACAGGCTGCCCAGCTTGGTATAGGCCAGCAAGTAATATTTACCGGCACGTTAAATAGAACGGAAGTAATTAACTGTTATCAGGGGGCCGATCTCTTTGTTTTTGCCTCCAAAACCGAAACCCAGGGGTTGGTACTGGCTGAAGCCAAGGCAGCCGGACTTCCGGTGGTGGCCGTTAAAGCTTTTGGTACAAGTGAAATGGTCAGAGACGGAGAAGATGGTTTTCTGACTCCGGAAAATAAGGACCTTTTTGTAGCAAAAATAAAAGAGCTCATCACAAACAACGACCTGTGGCAAAAAATGGCCGCCCGGGCAAAAAACAACGCCCAGTTGCTTTCTTCCTGCCAATCAGCTTTAAATTTAGTTGCCGAATACCATGCCCTCCTGGGAAAAAAGCATAATCATTTTATGCGCAGCTCGGTCTAAAGTTACAATCTAAAGTTCTAAAGCTCATATTAAAAAACATCGATTTAAAAACATCGAAAATGCTTATTGCGGGATACATTTATGGGGGGAAGAGGATTGGAAACATGGTTGCCACTGATAGGAGGTTATCTGTTTATTTTCTTTGCCCGGGTAGTAGACATGTCCCTGGACGTGATCAGAGTATTGATGCTGATGCGGGACAAACGGTTGCTGGCAGCTGCAGTTGGTTTTCTTGAGGTCTCCGTGTTCATACTGGCCCTTAATAAAGTATTGGCCGGAGGTTTAAACGACCCCGTTAAAGTAATAGCTTATGCCGGCGGTTTTGCAACAGGAAATTACATCGGCAGCCTTATCGAAGGCAGACTTGCCCTGGGCTACCTGTCACTGCAAGTGTTCCCGGCACCACAACTGGCCCCCCAGTTTATCGAAAGGTTGCGCCAGGAGGGCTTTGGTGTCACTAGCGTGGAGTGTCAGGGCCAGTGTGGCGAGAGGACGGTTTTGTTCGTACTTCTTAAGCGACGTGACCTGCAGCGGGCACTATCCATTCTGAATAAGCTTGATCCCAACACATTCTTTAATGTCTCGGACGCCCGGTTGATCCATGGAGGAGTTTTTCCATCTAAAGGCAAGTAAAGGAAAGAGATAAAGGCAGAAGAGTATATACCCCGATTACGTCAGGTATTTAACGGGCGGTGCTTAAAAGACCCGGTTCTAAAGATGTAGTCTGGCCGCCGGGCTGATCCGTTGTATCCGGTTTCTGCAGGGGAACCACGGTAGGGGCACCGTTCAATCCCGTAATGATCAGATACTCGTGGCCAGTGGCATTATCCCGTAGAACAGTAAAACCGCCCAAATTTTTAGTTTCGGAATGCTCATAAATAATCTTAAAACGCTGGGCCTGTCCGTCGGATGCCCCAGGGAGCTGCCCACGGTCGATCTCACCGGCATCCCGGGAACAACCGATCAGGACGATCGTAAGAAAAAGCAAAAAACCTAGAATAGCAGTACGCATAAAAAAGCAACCTCCCGCTTATGGAAATCACCACTTGCTGAAAGCCTCCTACAACGATTATTATATTTCAGCATGTGTAACATTTCAAAGGTTCCCAGGAAAGAAAATATAGAGAATCTCCATAGGCATAAAGAACTTATTATTAAACTTTATTAAACTGCACCTTGTCCACAAGCTGAGTCAGGGCCGGGGCGTAGACGTCGGCAGCAATTCTTTAGGGTCATGGATGCGAATAGACTTGCGAGAGCCGTGGTCGCGCCGAAGTGGCAAGAGTTCTCGGGGCTGGTTGACATAATACTTATTATAGGAACCTTCAGCAATAAAACTCCAGGATCGTGTTAATCTAAACTCCTCCGATTCCGATGATCATTGCCCTTCACCCAGTGGTGCTTTTCGAAAGTAAGGATTTCCTTCTGGGGTTGCTTTTTGGCAGGATAATCAACCAGTTTTAAACAGTTGGCACAATTATCACAGATTTTGTTCGGGTTCAGCTCGCAAATGAAACAATCACAGCAGTTGTCGCAAATTTTCCCCTCTTCTAATATACACATCTTGGTAACTTGTTTTATTTTATCCATGCTGAACCCATCCCATCTTTCCCATCTTTTACGTCATCTTTTATATCACCTTTATTTTATTACATTCCGCCATAAAGATCAGCAGTATTTCCCTTAACGGGCTAATCTACTACTTAAAAGGGAAAATAATAATCTTATCTGTATCACTTTTACTTCTTCTTTGAGCCCAGATGGGCGGAATGAATTTTATGTTTACCTTTTTAAGTCCTCCATTTAAGTCGCCCACCGAGTCACCTCCATGGTATAATGTAAATATTAATGGATTGGTGTAACCCAAGCGCACAGGGAATTGTAAAGGAGGAGTCAACCATGGGCGTGATTAAAGAAGCAGAGTTACCGGGGTTAGGCAAAAAATACCTGGTGGAACTGGAAGGCGGAGAACGTATCGGTGTGGTCGTCTACGACGAAGGTTTGCGGGACTTATTTTATTTTGCAGCCGGAGAGAACGAGCCTGCGTACACGGTAACGCTCACCGACCAGGAAGCCCGGCAGATAGCATCTATTCTGGGTGGAGTTTTTTATCAACCGAAAATGTTGGAAAAATTGGAAATGGCTATTGCTGACCTGCGCATTGAGTGGCTAAAAGTAACCCCACAGGCGCCGGCAGTGGGAAAAAGTATTGGCGAGCTAAACCTGCGCAAAAACCACGGGATTAACGTTATCGCCATTATTGAAGACGCCGGCCGGGGCAAAAAGAAATGTACGGCCATAAACCCCGGTCCCAGTTTTGTTTTCCTTCCCGGCCAGATGGTAGTGGCGGCGGGAAAAGCGGGGGACATTGAGGCCTTCGAGGAGTTGATCACAGGGGGAGGGGTCCAAAACGGTGCCGTTTGAGACCACGACCAATCTAACTATTATTTTCTTCCTCATCACCCTGGCCGTTTTACTAGCCAACAAGCTTCATTTCTCATCCATCCCCTTGCTCATCCTTCTGGGCATCCTTTTTGGCCCCTACGGTCCCCACAACGAATGGTTTGATTTAAGACTGGTGCAGAACTGTGAACTGGTGTCTTTCCTGTCTCATCTGGGGGTCCTGCTACTGCTTTTCTACCTGGGTCTGGAGTTTTCGGCCAGCCGGGTGGTGCAAAATGGCCCCACCATCCTCAAAGGTGGCACTGTTTATGTGGGGCTGAACTTTCTGCGCGGCCTCATCCTCGGTTGGGTGTTTTTTCATTCCCTGCCTGAAACGCTCATTGTGGCCGGGATCACCACCATTTCCAGCAGCGCCATGGTGACCAAGCTGCTCATGGAACTGAAACGCACCGCCAACCCGGAGACGGAACTGGTTCTGGGTTTTATGGTCTACGAGGACGCCTTCATGGCTGTTTATCTCTCCTTACTCTATACCTACTTTTTAACGGGAGGAACTTCCTTTACAAGCGGGCTCCTTAGCGGCCTGGTTACTCTGCTTTTTATCCTCGCCGTTCTATTCTCAGGTCCGCGATTTAGCCCCTACCTGGAAAGATGGCTGCACATCCGCAGCGGAGAGTCTTTTATTGCCATTGGCTTTACCCTTCTCCTCTTTACCGTCCTGGTGGCTGAAAAGCTACACGTGGCTGAAGCAGTAGGCGCTTTGCTCCTGGGCCTGATCCTGGCTGAAACCTCCCATGCCAGACGTCTCGTACAGATGATTGCGCCCATGCGCGACCTCTTTGGAGCCGTTTTTTTCTTCGCCTTTGGTATGGGTATAGACTACCGTGAGTTTTCGGTCGTAGCAGGTATCACTGCCGTGGCGGTATTGGCTACCGTCTTTGGCAACCTCTTCACCGGGTGGTTCAGCGCCTGGATTTGTGGCTATCGCGGACGATCGGCCCTGAACGTGGCCAGCATCATGATCCCCCGGGGGGAACTGGCTATTTTGGTTGCCGGCATAGCAGCCAGTGCTCAACTTACGGCAGCGTTCCAGCCCTTTGCCGCCCTTTATGTACTGGCACTCGCGTTAGTCAGCCCACCGCTGGCTAAAAAGTCGGGTCGGATACACAACATCGTGACTAATATTTGGTCAAGCCTGCGCCCTGCAAAACAATCCTCCAAGGCCAGTTAGTTAGACCCCTCCTTCCCCCGCTTCCCTACCCGGTATTCAAAAGCGCCGATACGGGTAGACACGACGCCACGGACAACAAAACGGAGTAGTAAGATGATACTACTCCCCTTACTTCCACGCCGCCGGCTTTTACCCGTAAAAGGCCCCCGACTTACTTATTCAGGTCTTCTATGGAGTTAATAGTTACGTAATCCGGTACTACCAGACCAATTTTAGCCCCCTCCAGGTTGGGACCGAGATTATCCACCTTGTCTTTCACCTGTTGATAATAGTCCCCGTGGGTGTACGGCAGCCAGGCGGCTACAATGGCATCAAAATGACCGGCTCCTATACCCGTCCACATTACTCCCGCATCAACTGCCTTGAGCTCAACGTCATAACCTAATTTCATGAGCACATGCTTCACCACGTGGGTACTGGCAATCTCGGAATCCCACTCCACATAGCCCAGCTTGATTTTCTTCAGGTTACCCTTGGGTACCCCTTCGGGAATCCATTTTTTCACTTTATCCTCATTTTCCCGGATCCACTTTTGGGCCGCTTCATCGGGATCCATTTTGTTCACATTAATATCAAGCATTACCGCTTCCATGTCAGACGGTTGCCAATAAAATGCATCCAGCATCTGATACGCAGCCGGAGCATCTTTCTGCAAACCTTTGCGCGCAATGGTGGCTATGTGCTCTTCCCCTCCATAAACTCCCTTGGGATCTTCCAGGTACTTGAGGTCCCACCTGGCAAACATCCAGTGGGGCGTCCAGCCGGTAACCACAATCCACTTTTTGCTTTCGATGGCCGACTTCAACGCAGCCACCATAGCAGCACTGGAACTATCCTTTAAGGTGTAGTCCAGACTGTATTCCTTGATCGCCTTTTCAGTAGCCTTCATAATCCCTGCTCCAGGCTCAATGCCTATGATCTCCCCGTTAAACTTCTCTTTAACCGTTCCCTGACCGGCCTCCTTTTCACCCGTTGTACAGCCAAAAACGGCAGCCATGAGGAAGACCAGCAATGTCGCCAACGTCAGTGCTCGGTATTGCCTGAACATAATTAATTCCCCTTTCGTATGTTTTTCTGCCCTAAAGTTTGGGTAACCCGGTCTAGAATGATGGCCAGGATAACAATGGCCAACCCGCCCTCAAAGCCCCTGGGAATGTCCAGCCTTTGCAGGCCGCGCAACACCTCGCCACCCAAACCTCCTGCCCCAATCATGGCCGCTATTACGACCATGGAAAGAGACAACATGATACACTGGTTAACACCGGCCATTATCGTAGGTAAAGCCAGCGGCAGTTGCACTTTAAGCAATTTTTGGGTACGCGTGGAACCGAAGGCTTCCGCAGCCTCCAGAAAATCCACTGGAACCTGCCTGATACCCAAACCCGTTAGCCTGATGACCGGCGGCATGGCAAAGATTACCGTGGCTAGAAGGGCCGGTACCCGGCCAATGCCCAATAGAATTACTGCCGGTACTAAATAAACAAAGGGAGGCATGGTTTGCATAAAGTCAAGAACGGGCATAGTCATCCTGTGCACCAGGTCACTCCACGCAGTTAATATGCCCACAGGCAAACCGACAATCAGGGCTAAAAACGTAGCACAGATTACCAGGGCCAGGGTTTCCATAGCCGGTTCCCATAGATTAAGGTTGTAAATGAGCAATAGGCCAACACCGCTCCACAAAGCCACATTCCTCTTACTGAGGAACCAGACCAGGACAACCAGCAGCGCAATGAGAATAAACGGGTGTACCGCCAGCAACAGGCCGGTTAAGAGACCCATCAGATGGTCAAAGTTGGTATTAATAAAGTCAAATAAACCCCCAAAATGTTCCTTTAGGAAATTGATGAGCACCTCCACCCAGTGGCCCAAAGGAATACTGAAAATCACTTCATTCCCCCTTTCCGTACCAGGGCTGCCAGCAATGCCCCGCGCACAATAACACCTAATAGGCGGTTCTGATCGTCGATTACGGCCAGGGGAAATTTGGAATGGGCCAGGAGCGGGATTAGATCATTTAATGGAGTCTCAGGGGTCGCAGTAGGAAAATCATGGCGCAAAATTTTCGAGAGATCCTCCTTGTTACTTTCGCTTGCTTCCAAAGCTTCCTCCGCCGCGATCAGCCCTGCTAATTTACGATCACGGGTTACCACAAAGATACTGGAAAAGCCTTCCTTACGCATGCGGCGCAGGGCTACCCGCGGGCCGTCTTTTAAGGATACGGTTCCCGCCGGCCGCATCACATCTTCAGCTGTCAGCACCCTGGTTACATCCACGTCTTCGACAAATTTAGCCACATACTCATCGGCCGGCCGGGTCAGGATTTCCTCAGGGGTACCTACCTGGACAATGCTGCCGTCCTTCATCAGGGCAATGCGGTCGCCAATCTTTAAGGCCTCGTCCAGGTCATGGGTAACAAAAATGATGGTTTTATTCACCTTGCTCTGCAAGGACAGCAGCTCATTTTGCATCTCACGGCGGATCAAGGGATCCAGGGCACTGAAAGCCTCGTCCATTAAAAGGATATCGGGATTGCTCGCCAGAGCGCGTGCCAACCCCACCCGCTGCTGCATTCCTCCACTCAGCTGGTCCGGCAGAGCCATCTCCCATTCGTTTAACCCCACCAGTCCCAGCATTTCCCGTGCCCGGGCATAGCGCTCGTCCCTTTCTACCCCTTGAATTTCCAGCCCGTAGGCCACATTGTCCAGCACCGTGCGGTGGGGGAAAAGGGCAAAACGCTGAAAAACCATGCCCACCTTCTTGCGCCTGATTTCCCGCAGGCGAACATCGTTGGCGGCAGTAACATCTTCATCGTCGATAAACACTTTACCCCTGGTAGGCTCTACGAGGCGGTTAATACAGCGCAGGACGGTAGATTTTCCACTTCCGGAAAGTCCCATGATGACAAAGACTTCCCCTTCACGCACCGCAAAATTGACGTTATTAACGGCAACGGTCTGCCGGGTCTTGGCTAATATTTGTTCTTTACCCCATCCCTGATCGAGCAGAGACAGGGCACTTTCGGGATTAGACCCAAAAATCTTCACCAGTCCCTGAACCTTGATTTTATCCGTATCCGTGAACCTCCTTTCCCAATAAACTTTTTGCTTTCATAATTTTATCAATGAACAAATATACCAGTCAACCCGTCTATATTTGCTAAGTTGGCGGATATCCAGGATAATACCCCATCCTTTTCCACTTGCCGGATGCCTGGGTTGAAATATACACTTTAGTTAAAGAATCAAACATTTGCACGCGAAAGGAAAGAAAAATGGCTTTACCCATTGCCAAGAATTATCCGTTTCAAAAACCTAAACCTGCCCCTCACCCGTTAATACCACTTTTACTGACCACCCTGGCCGGGATATGCTTATTTGTCACTTTCCTGGGGCCGGCCACTTATGAGATCCAGGGTTTTCAAGTGGGAATTTCATTAAAGCCCGCCCTGGAAGGACAAACCATAGTGGAACTACCACCCCTGGGAACCCTTTCAGCCCGTACCCACGCCACTCCTCTGGAGATAACGGTAATTCTCAAAAGTGTTAATCCAGATATTTTTAACCACCCATCCACCTTTACGGTCAAAGCGTTTCAGGATATCTTTTTTCCGGCAGCCAGAGAAGCTCTAAAGCGGTTTGTTCTCCGGCAGCTGCTGGTGGCGACCCTGGGCGCGGCCTTGTTAACGTGGCTTATATTACGTTCGTCCATCAAGCGATTGGCATTTGCCGCTGCAGCAGGCCTGTTTTTAATGCTAGCCGTGCTGGTGCTTACCCGGTACAGCTACAGTTATGATGCTTTCCGCCAGGCTGAGTTCCAGGGGGCCATGGCTGCCGCCCCACAGGTACTGGATTTGACTGGTAAAACCCTCGATAAGCTGGCAGAATTACGATCTAAAACCACGCTGGTGACGGCAAATTTACAGTCATTGTCGGGACGCATCGGACGATTGGATCTTCTCAACGCACCTGGAACAGGAAGCACCAATTTATTACTGGTTGCCGATATTCACAACAATCCCCTGGGAATAGACCTTATTCAAGCGCTGATTAAGCACTTCAACGTGGACGCCGTACTTGACGCCGGTGACCTCACCGACTATGGCTCCCTTTTGGAAACGGAAATGGTAAAATCGTTACGGGAATTGGACATCCCTTACGTTTTTGCTGCCGGTAACCACGACTCTCCGGCGGTAATGAATTTTGTGCGTCAACTCCCCCGGGGCCATGTGCTGGAGGGAAAGGTAATAACCATCGCCGGGATCAAAATTTTAGGCATACCAGACCCGTGGGCCTACCGCCCTATTCCGGGTACGGGCAATTACTTCCAGGATCAAATTCAGCAACTGGAAGAGGCCCTGGCCCGGAACAAATCAAAGCCCGATATTTTACTTGTGCATAATCCGCAGGTAGCCGAAAAATTCGCCGGCCGCGTACCTGTTCTGGCCAGTGGACATACTCACCGGCCCGAGATCAAACAAATTGGGCCTTCCCTGCTGGTGAACCCGGGGACTACCGGCGCCGCCGGTATCCGTGGCCTGCAAGCCAGCCAGGAAGTGCCCTATTCGGCATCTATTCTTTACTTTACTCCCGGTACCCCTGGCGAAAATCCGGAACTCACTGCCATAGATATGATCAAATACGAACCCCTTTCCGGGCGCATTACGGTGGAAAGACAGGTTACCAACTAAGATTTGGCTAAGCACTAAAATAAAAAAACCGTGGGACTTTCGGCTAACCTGTATAAAGGGGATGAGGGCTTCGTCTTAATTATGTGGAACTTCCCTTCTTAGAGACTATAGACGCGCAATGGGCCGGGTGACAAATGCCCGGCTTTAATTTTTTCCGGCTGCTTTACAGTATTTTACTAAGGAACACCTTTAAGCGTTCATTTTGGGGGTAATTGAAAATTTGCTCCGGTGTCCCTTCTTCCACAATCTGCCCCTCGTCCATAAACAGGACCCGGTCCCCCACTTCCCGGGCAAATCCCATTTCGTGGGTAACCACCACCATGGTCATGCCCTCCCGGGCCAGGTCCTTCATTACCGCCAGGACTTCGCCGACCATTTCGGGATCCAGGGCCGAAGTAGGTTCGTCGAAAAGCATTACCTTGGGACGCATGGCCAGCGCCCGGGCAATCGCCACCCTCTGCTGTTGCCCCCCTGATAGCTGGTCGGGATAGGCATGGGCCTTGTCGCTTAAGCCAACCTTGGCCAGGAGGTTATGGGCTATTTCTTCAGCCTCGTGTTGCGTCATTCCCCGCACCTTTATGGGAGCCAGGGTGATGTTTTCCAGGGCCGTTTTATGAGGGAAAAGGTTAAAGCGCTGAAAAACCATGCCCACTTCCTGCCGGACTTTGTTAATGTCCGTTTTGGGATCCATGAGATTGACCCCATCCACCACCACTTCCCCAGCCGTGGGCTGCTCCAGGAGATTCAGGCAGCGCAGAAAGGTGCTTTTCCCCGAACCGCTGGGTCCAATAACCACCACCACTTCCTGGGGAGCCACATGGCAATTAACGCCCCTTAAGACCTCCAGGTGGCCAAAGCGCTTGTACAAGTTGGATACCTTAATCACCCGTCTTCAACCTCCTTTCCAGGTAATCCACCAGCCGGGAGATTAGGATGACCATGATCAGGTAAATAAAGGCCACGGTGAGATAAATCTGAAAGGCCTTATAAGTAGCCCCCACAATGAGCTGGCCACGGCGGAAGAGCTCCTCAAAGCCGATGACCGAAAGGAGGGAGGTGTCTTTAAGCATGGCGATAAACTCGTTGCCCAGGGGAGGGATCACCCGCTTAAAGGCCTGGGGCAGAATAACGTAGCGCATGGCCTGTCCATGGGTCATCCCCAGAGAACGGGCCGCTTCCATCTGTCCCTTCTCAATGGACTGTACGCCGGCCCGGAAAATCTCGGCTATATAGGCCCCGCTGTTAAGACTGCAGGCAATCACAGCAGCCAGAAAAGGGTGTATATTTTCAAACACCGGGGTGAAACCATAGGCCTGGACAAGAAGATTTTGTATATCCCGCAAAATTTGAGGTATGCCAAAATAAACAATCACTATCTGCACTAATAACGGCGTGCCCCGGAAAAAGTCCACATAACAGGTGGCCAGAAACCTCAAAACTCGCTTTGGGGAAAGCCTCGACAAGCCGGCCATTAAACCGAGAATGCAACCAATAAAAACTGAGATGGCCGTAATCTGTAAAGTGATAACAGCACCTAATAATAGAACCGGCAGAGAACTTATAACAGTTTCCAAACGACTTCACTCTCCCTGTATACCGCTAACAGGCAAATATGCGTAACACGGAAGTGTTACGCATATTTGGCCTTGTCCCTTTAGTTGGCCGAAGGCTCACCGGGCAGGAATTCGGGAGGCTCCTTGCCAAACCACTTTTTATAGATCTCGGCATAATTGCCGTTTTCCTTCAAGGTCTTCAAGGCGCTGTTTACCTTTTCCAGAATATCCGGCTTGCTCTTGGGTACCGCAATGCCGTAGAATTCACTGGTCCGCAGGTCACCCACAATCTTAACGTCTTTGTTTCCCTGCTGGATAAAGTAGGCCGTTACCGGGTAATCGTTTACCACGGCATCCACGTTGCCATTCTTTAAGGCCATAAAGGCCTCGTTAATGGTGTTATAGTCGGTGATCTTGGCACCGGGAATCTTGCGCGCCTCGTCCGCTCCCGTAGTGGCAATCTGCACCCCTATTTTCTTGCCGGCCAGATCGTCAAAACCCTTGATGGTGTTGTTGCTGGCCTTCACCGCCACACATTGGCCGGACTGGTAATAGGGCAGAGAGAAATTAACCTGTTCTTTGCGCTTCTCGGTAATGGTCATGGCCGAAATGGCCAGATCCACGCTGGCACTCTGCAGGGCGGGCACAATGCCGTCAAAATTCATGCTCCGGATTTCATAATCCCAGTTATTGACCTCGGCAATAGCCTCGATCAGATCCATGTCAAATCCCACGTACTTGCCAGTCTTGGGATCTTGAAACTCGAAAGGAGCATAGGCCGTATCCGAAGCAACCAATATCTTTGGCTTGGCGGTGGGCTGCTGCCCGCTGCTGGCTTTGGCACTATCCTGGCCTTTATCTTTTGCCTGTTGCCCACCGCAACCGGCCACCGCCAGGGCCAAAACAACCAGCATAGCCACTATCACTTTTAATGTTCTAAACACAACTTGTCTACCTCCTTCGGTTATGTATTTTACCAACCCATACATTTTTTCCGTAAGGGCACTCCGGATTCACCCCAATGTGAACAACAAGGCAGCTGTTTGAATTTTTGGACAACACCCCCCCCCTCATCACTTTGCCATAGGCACTACACTTTCGCTTTAAAACGCCAAAATCCTGCTTAAAAGGTTTAAAAACCTGCATTTTTTTCATGGTACCTCTTTCCACCTCCCGGTATCTTACATAACTTCACTTATACGGGTTAAAACTGGTTTAATGCTTTAAACCCGTCTTCTCTCCTGACCTCCCGTAGCCCGGTTGACAGCCCTGAACTGCCGTGAGAGAATATAAAAGGTGCGGTCGGGAGGTGGCTTGGTTGACCGGACATAGGCAAAATCTTTTACAGTTAAAGGCCGATTTGGCCCTGCTGGGGGTAAGTTTTATCTGGGGTGTTACCTTTGTGGTGGTGCAAAACGCCCTTAGTTCCATCGGGCCCTATTACTTCCTGGGCATTCGTTTTCTACTGGCCTTCCTTTTCCTGGCCGCAATTTATCACCGGCAGCTAGTGCAGCTTAACCGGGACACCCTATGGGCAGGTTGTATCATTGGAGTGTTTTTATTTGGAGGTTATGCCTTTCAAACCGTGGGGCTTCAGTATACCACCGCATCCAACGCCGGTTTTATTACGGGTCTATCGGTCGTGCTGGTGCCTGTTTTCAGTGCGCTTTTCACCAGACAAGCGCCCGGCGTTTTTGCCGCTATAGGTGTAGTGCTGGCCGCCACCGGGTTGGGGCTGTTGTCCCTGGGAAGAGGATTAAGTTTTAATTACGGGGATTTGCTGGTTTTCTTTTGTGCTCTTTGCTTTGCGTTACATATCATCACGGTTGGGCGTTATGCCCGCCACCTCCACCCTCCCCTGTTGGCTTTAATTCAGATCGGGATTGTTTCCCTGGCCGGTTTTCTTTTTGGACTGGCTACCGAGACTTGGCCGGAGCATTTGAACCGCCCGGTATGGGTAGCTCTGCTGCTGACCGCTATACCGGCCACCGCCCTGGCCTTTCTGATTCAAAACAACGTTCAACGCTTTACCTCCGCTACCCATACGGCGATTATCTTTACCATGGAACCCGTCTTTGCCGCTTTAAGCGCCTATTTTTTAGCAGGGGAAATACTCACCCCGCGCAAAATCATTGGATGCATCTTGATCCTTAGTGGCATGTTGCTGGCCGAACTGAAGGGAAAACACATCCGGACGATAAGTAAAACATCAAAAGAAGTGCAAACCAGCACCCTGTAGACAGGAGGAACGCATATTGATTGTAGGTATACTGGTAATGGAGTTACGCACGAGTGAAGCTGATTCTCTAAAAAGCAAGCGGCGGGTGTTAAAAAGTTTGCTGGATAAGGTAAAGGCCCGCTACAACGTTTCCGTAGCCGAAGTAGGTAAACAGGACACCTGGCACTTCTCTACCATAGGGGTGTCTTTTGTCAGTAACGATAGTGCCCATGTTCACCAGACCCTGACGGCAGTGGTACGTTTTGTTGAGGACCTGGGAACGGTGGAACTGCTGGATGTGCGAATGGAGCTACTATAAATTCTGTCAGCATTATGTAAACAGCTTTCCCCCTCCCCCCTTATGCCCTTACCATTTCGTTATAAAAGAATTCTGTCTTTAAATATATGTCTTTAAAAAAACGGGACTGACGGTATTGTACCGCAGTCCCTTTATATTGAAGAAGGAGGTAGTGGGCGGTAAAGGTTATGTAACCAAACTAAAAAAGTAAGCTAAAAAGCCGGCCGTAGTGCGCTGTGCCAGGCCCAACAGCACACCGGTGACTTCGTGATATTCTCGCCCGGTGCGAACCCGGGGGTAATACTCCCTGGCCAAGCGGGCATTGGCGTAAACCCAATCACCGGGCCGGGAAGCAACCTGGTAATAGCCTCCCCTGTTCACTCTGAAAAGACCACAGTGTTCCTGCACCCAGGCCTCATATTGTTGATGCCCGTTAAAAGCTACACCGCACGCATGATGGGGAACACATAAATCCTGTACCAGATGAATAGCTGCTCCCAGGTAAAAAAGGGCCTGATCCCTTCTCCCTTTCTGCCAGCAGGTCAGCGCCCGCTGAAAATACTCCTCGCACTCACCGGCCGCATCAGGCCACGATCCGAGGCCCTTTCCGGAACGAGGGTCCAGGTAGTGGGCGAAACATTTCCACCCCCGGTCGGCCCAAAGGGTGCCCCGGTTGAATGTCACCAGGTGCCTGCGCAACAACCGAACCTGTTCTTTTAAACCATCCTGTTCTAAAATGGTTAAGGCCTGCTGGTTACAGAAAGTGTGGGTGACTCCCCCGCGATCCACCAGGTTTTGCAGGGGATCGGCCACGGCTAAGAATCGCTTGGCTATGGCCCACGTCGAAGGATTAATCACCAACGGCAAGTCCTCCCCCGTAAGCGCACTATTATCATAACCTGATTTTGCAAGGATTAATCAGCACACACGGGGGAAAACTCGATCCCGCCCTCTTTATCGGGGTTAGGGACTGTTACCCCACTTTACTAAACAGTTGCTCGTCCAACCAGAGACGAGCTCCCACCGCAAGAAACTTGGAAAGCACCTTGTCCTGGGCATTGATCAGTTCCACGCGGATACCCCGCTGAGATAGTTGATCTATAAAACTCAAAAGCTGACATACTCCCAGCTCATCAATAAACTCCAGCTCACGCAAATCCAGGACAATGCGCCCTTCTTCCCGGGCCGTATCTTCCAGTACCTTTTGCAACTTCTTAAAATGGTGGTTAACTACAATGCCACCCACGCGAAGAAAATTACGATCTCGCCAAATCTTGACCAACGGCCTCACCTCCTGACTCCTAATTATAACGTTCTTTTATTAACCTGCTGGTAAGTTTTAATTAAACCATGGTTAATTATTTATGAACTTTTAGCAAGTTTTGCGTAACCTTGTCACAGCTAGATTAAAAAGGCCGGCCAATAGGTGGGAAAATGCCTGCCGGGCCGGCCAGTTAAATTCTTCCCTGGGCTTATCTACTTAATTTGCTCTCCCCGCGTGATGAGTGACAAAATTACATGGCGGTCAAACGGCGGTAGATGCGCCTGCCCAACCAGCGGGCACAAATATTAAAAAGCAGCACAACCAGAATGAGCACGGCAGCCGAACCGTCGGCAACCCGGCGCACATCGGGGATCAGGGCTTCGGAATTGATTTTCCAGATGTGTACCGCCAGGGTCTCGGCCGGCCGGAAAGGATTTAGGGGCGAAGTAGGGCTCCAGGGATTGAGATCGGAAAAATTTAAAATGGGGCTGCTCATGCCGGCAGTATACAGTAAGGCCGCCGCCTCACCAAAAACCCTGCCGGCAGCAATAATGGCCCCCGTAACCAGACCGGGGAAAGCGGAAGGCAAGATCACCCGCCACATGGTTTCCCAGCGGGTGGCCCCCAGGGCCAGGCTGGCCTCCCTCAGCTCACAGGGAACGCTGCGAATGGACTCTTCGGAAATCCGCACCATCAGCGGCAAGTTAATCACTGCCAGAGCCAGCGCCCCGGACATTAAGCTATACCCCCATCCGGTCATGTTAACAAAGATAAGCAGACCAAACAGGCCCACCACAATGGAAGGCAAGGAGGTAAGGGTTTCGATGGACAGGCGGATGTACTCGGTAATACGTCCCTTGCCGGCGTATTCGGCCAGGTAAATACCCGCCAGTAAACCGAGGGGGGCGGTAATGAACATAGTCAACAGGAGCAAATAAAAGGAGTTAAAAATCTGGGGTCCCACCCCACCGCCGGCAGCAATGGTCTGGGGAGGCGTAGTCAGAAAACGCCAATCAATGACCCGGATGCCGTGCCAGAGAATATAACCCAAAAGCAAAGCTAAAATAGCCAGAACCGCAGCGGCACCCATCCAGAACATGACGGTAGCCAGGCGATCCGCCAGCCGGGCATTCATCTAACCATCCCTCCCCGCACGACCACCCGAATAACCATAATAAACAGGAAAGACATGAGCAGGAGAATCAAGCCCATGGACCACAGAGCACTGTTCCACAAGGAGCCCATGATGGTATATCCCATATCCATGGTGATGGCGCTGGTTAAAGTAATCGTTGGCTCCAGAAGGGAATGGGGAATGGTCCGGGTGTTGCCGATCACCATTTGTACCGCCAGGGCCTCACCAAAGGCCCGGGCCAGGCCCAGGACAACGGCCGTAATTAAACCCGAACGGGCCGCCGGCACTAGCACCAGGCGGATGGTCTGCCAGCGAGTAGATCCCAGGGCCAGGGCCGCCTCCTTCCACTGGGGTGGCAGGGCCCGCAAACTGTCGGTAGATACGCTGATAATGGTGGGCAATATCATGATCGAAAGAACAATAAAACCGGCCAGAACAGAAAAACCTTCCCCACCTAAATAATTGCGAATAAAAGGCACCAGCAGGCTTAAACCCACATAACCGTAAACCACCGAGGGTATGCCGGCGAGAATCTCAATGGCCGGTTGCAATGCCCTCTGTCCCCATACGGGCGCAATTTCTACCATAAAAACAGCCACAATGACGCTCAAGGGTGCGCTTACGGCCACAGCCAGCAGGGAAACCAGGAGGGAACCCAAAATGAAAGTTAATGAGCCAACCGCAGGGCCACCTTCCTCAAGAGGCCGGTCGGGCCACCATTGGGTGCTGAAAAGGAATTCGGTAACCCTGACTCCGTGCACCGTAAAAGTGGCTAGTCCTTTACTCCCAATGAAATAAATAATGGACACAGTGAGTGCCACTACCAGCGCCGCTGCCAGAAAGGCCGCTGAGCGCCCTAAAAATTCCCCGCATCTTTTGCGCCCCTGAATATTCCTTTTATCCGGGGCCCGGTAGATTTTTTTCGAACCGGCAGATTTTTTCCCATCCGGATCCGGGGAAAATTCCTTGTGCATAACTACCTCCCCTTCTGACAACACGAAAGGCAGCGAGGCAGTACTGGTTCAATAACCGCCAGAGCTGCCCCGCCACCGTCTAAAGGTGACCTCCTGTATGGGCCTTATTTCTTGGTTACATTACCCTGGGCATCCCGTTCTACCTGCATCTTGGTAATGGGGATATAACCCATTTTCTCAATCAGCTGACCCTGTACCTCGTCACCGAGCATGTAATCCAGGAAGGCCTTCTTTAAGCCGGTGGGTTCACCTTTGGTGTACATGTGCTGGTAAGCCCATACCGGATACTTGCCGTTGACAATATTTTCTACAGTGGGTTCCACCCCATCGAGCTTGAGGGCCTTAACACTATTGTCAATGTAAGACAGTGGCAGGTAAGAAATAGCGCCCGGTGTTTCGGCAACCATCTTGCGCACGGTGCCGGAAGAATCCTGTTCCATACCGGGGGCGCTGTCTTCCACGCCACCCAGGGCAAATTTCTTAAAGGTAGCGCGGGTACCGGAACCCTTGGGCCGATGAATGACCACGATTTTCTGCTCCGGTCCGCCAACTTCCTTCCAGTTGGTTATCTTGCCCGTAAAGATATCCACCAGTTGCTGTTTGGTCAGGTTATCCACCGTCACGCCGGGGTTGACCACGGTGGCCATCCCCACAACGCAAACCTTGTGATCCACTAGCTGGGAGGCATCAATGCCGCTCTTTTCTTCAGCAAAAATATCGGAGTTACCGATATCCGCCGCACCGGAGGCCACCTGGGTCAGGCCGGTACCGCTACCCCCGCCCTGTACCACGATCTGGGCCTTGGGATTCTTAGCCATGAACTGGGCGGCAGCCTGTTCCACCAGCGGTTGCATGGCTGTAGAACCAACTACCGTAAGGTTACCAGAAAGCTCTGCTTGTCCACCGGAAGGCTGCTGCCCACCTTGGCCACCACAACCAGCCACAGTAGCCACCAACACCAGCACAGCCGCCAGTGCCAGCACCCATTTAGTTCTTCTACTCAACATTTAATCCCCCTTTTTCTTTTGCAATAAAAAATCTTTTTTTATTTTAAGCAGCCTTACAGGGCTGCACTATTTTCACCAAGAACATTGTAGATAAAGACTGTTATGGGTGAGTTATCCTCCGGTTACCTGTGGGTTAAGTTTTTATTAAATTGGGGTTAACTCAAACTCTCATTCATAATGGGAATAACAGGAGCAAAAAACCGAAAACAAAAAGCGCCAGCATACTGCCGACGCTCATAAATGACCCCAAGGGAGTTGTCTAATGCATTTAAGCGGGGTAGAATTCGCTGCCCTGGGCGGCCAGTTCCAGGTCGATTTTGAGCTTTTTGGCCAGGCGTTCTTTCAGAAACTGGGGCGCGACCTGCGGGAAGAGGGCCACCGAGAGGACATCCTCTTCCTTTTGCATGTAGGGAGCCGCTTCCTTCCTGGCCGCGGGCAAACCGGGCTCCAGCAAGTCCGCCGGCCGGCAGGTAATGGGCTTTTCGTCGCCAATAATCATCCTGCGCACTTCCTCATCTACCGGCGCCGGTGGCTGGCCATAGTATCCCCGCATATATTGTTTAACTTCGTTGGTGGGCAGTTTATAGCGGCCCAGCAACACATTGAGCACGGCCTGGGTACCTACAATCTGGCTGGAAGGGGTCACCAGGGGCGGGTAGCCAAACTCCTTCCGCACCCGGGGCAGCTCCTCCAGCACCTCGGGCAGCCGGTGGAGGGCGTTTTGCTGGCTTAGCTGGGAAATAAAGTTGGACATCATGCCGCCGGGAATTTGATAAATCATGACGTTGACATCCACGCTCGGTGAGGCCACATCAAATTCCTTATAATGCTTGCGCACTTCCTTGAAATACTCGGCAATTTCCGAAAGCAGCCTGAGATCGAGCCCCGTATCATAGGGGGTACCCTGCAGGGCGGCCACCATTGTTTCAGTGGCCGGCTGGGAGGTCTGCAGTGCCATGGTGGAAATGGCACAGTCAATGACATCCACACCCGCATCAATGGCCCGCAGGTAGGCCATGGAGGCCATACCGCTGGTGTAGTGGCAGTGGAGCTGCACCGGTATCTTCAGTATCGATTTCCATTCTTTAATGATCTCGTAGGCCGGTTGGGGAGCCAGAATACCTGCCATATCCTTCAGGCAAATGGAATCTGCCCCCATCTCCTCCAGGGTCTTGGCGGTTTTTACGTAGTACTCCAGGTCGTGTACCGGGCTGATGGTATATACCACCGTTGCCTGGGCGTGGGCACCCTCCTGTTTAACCACCTCGATGGCCTTTTGCATGTTGCGTACGTCGTTTAAGGCATCGAAGATGCGGAAGATATCCAGGCCGTTGTAAACTGTCCTTTTTATAAATTCGGTGAGCACGTCATCGGGGTAGTGTTTATAGCCCACCACGTTTTGCCCCCGCAGGAGCATTTGCAAGGGGGTCTTTAGATGGCGGCGCAGGATGCGCAACCGCTCCCAGGGGTCTTCATTAAGAAAGCGCATGCACGCGTCAAAGGTGGCTCCGCCCCAGACTTCCAGGGAATGAAAACCCACCTGATCTATTTTTTCGCAAATGGGCAACATGTGTTCTATGCGCATGCGGGTGGCCAGCAGGGACTGGTGGCCGTCCCGCAGGGTGGTGTCGGTGATTTTTACCTTGCGCGCTTCGGTCATTTCTATCCTCCCCTCGACTGGCACAATTTTTAAAGCTGCGGCAATACCTCCATCAACTTGCGCACGGAGTTTGCGGACTTATCCAGGGCGGCCTTTTCTTCGGGCGTAAGCTCGATTTCCAGGACCTTTTCCACGCCACCCCCGCCGATAATGGCCGGCACACCCAAATAAATATCATGGTAACCGTATTCTCCCTGCAGATAGGCGGCCACCGGCAATATCCGTTTCTTATCCTTTAACACGGCCTCCACCATTTGCACCACGGAGGCACCGGGAGCATAAAAGGCACTGCCGGTCTTCAAATAGTTAACAATTTCGGCGCCGCCCTTACGGGTCCGTTCCACCATGGCCGCAATACGCTCGGCGGGAATCAGCTTTTCAATGGGAATGCCACCGGCGTAGGTGTACCGCACCAGGGGCACCATGTCATCCCCGTGGCCCCCCATGACAAAGGTGGTCACGTCCTCAAAGGAAATCCCCAGTTCCAGCGCTACAAAGGTCCGGAAGCGGGCGGAATCCAGCACGCCTGACATGCCAAATACCCGGTTGGGCGGGAAGCCGCTGGTTTTTAAAGCCACGTAAGTCATTACATCCAGGGGGTTAGTCACTACAATGATGTAGGCGTTGGGTGAATACTTGACCACCTGTTCGGTAACTGACTGGACGATTTTGCAGTTGGTAGCCAGCAGGTCATCCCGGCTCATCCCCGGCTTGCGGGCAATGCCGGCGGTAATCACCACCACGTCGGAGTCCCTGGTATCTTCATAGTTGTTGGTACCGGTAATTATGGCATCAAAGCCTTCCACCGGCGCCGCTTCCATCAGGTCCAGGGCCTTACCCTGGGGAATTCCTTCTACCACGTCAATGAGTACGATATTGCCCAATTCCTTGGCCGCAGCCCAGTGGGCGCAGGTAGCTCCTACGTTTCCAGCCCCAACAATGGTTATCTTTTTTCTTTTCAAAACTGGTCCCTCCCTAAAAAACTCTTCTCAAAGATTAACCTATGATTACCAGCACATCGCCGTTGTTTACCGTCTGTCCCGGTTTCACCCGTACTTCTTTCACCGTTCCAGCTACCGGGGCAGTAATTTCGTTTTCCATCTTCATGGCTTCCAGGATCACCAGGGGATCCCCCGCCTTGACCTGGTCCCCTACTTTAACCTTGACCGCATTGATATTCCCGGGCATGGGAGCGGTAACCGTTCCTGCTCCGGCCGGAGCTGCCGGTTGAGGAGCGGCAGGAGTGGCAGCCGGTATCGGCGCCTGTGCCGGGGGGGCAGTGGCTGCCGGCGGAGGTGCGGCCTGGGCCGGCGGGGCCGGGGGAGCAGCCGGGCGACTTTGTACCAGCTTAACGCCTGGCGGGGCGGCTGCCTCTTGAATTTCCTGTACCTGAACTTCAAAAGGTTCTCCGTTCACCAGCACTTTAAATTTTCTCATTGCCTTCCCTCCTGTTTACCTGACCAAAAACTAAAAACTGCTTAGATCCCGTCCGAGCATAAGTTCACGCAAACCGGCCATTTTCCAGGCGTTAGTCCGCTTCACGGGGCGAATGGAAGTAATCTGGCTGCCGGCGCTCAAATAGCCGGCGGCCGCCAGGGCGGCAGTAATCGCCGCCACAACCTGGGGACGCACACCCAAGGATGTTACTGGTTTGTTCAAAGCCATCAAACCGCCTCCCCTTTCGAACCTATACCGGCATGTTGCCGTGCTTCTTGCGAGGTCTCGTTTCCCGCTTGCCGGCCAGCGACTCCAGGGTGACGATAATACGCGACCGGGTATCCCTTGGGTCAATTACATCCTCTATATAACCCCTGGCGCTTGCTACATAAGGATTGGCAAACTTCTCCCGGTACTCGGCAGTCAGCTTGGCCCGCATTTCCATGGGGTTTTCCGCCTCGGCAATTTCTTTCCGGTAGATGATATTGACAGCTCCCTCTGGCCCCATCACGGCAATTTCGGCGGTAGGCCAGGCAAAGACGGCATCGGCCCGCAGGGAGCTGCTGCACATGGCCAGGTAGGCTCCCCCGTAAGCTTTTCTCAGAATAACGGTGATCTTGGGTACGGTGGCTTCGGAGTATGCATAGAGCATCTTGGCCCCGTGCCGGATAATCCCGCCATATTCCTGGGCCGTTCCGGGCAGGAAACCGGGCACATCCATGAAGGTAATCAGGGGAAGATTAAAGCAGTCACAGAAACGGACGAAACGGCTGATCTTGTCGGAAGCGTTGATATCCAGGCAGCCGGCCAGATAGTCGGGCTGGTTGGCTACTATCCCTACCGCCTGGCCATTTATCCGGGCAAAACCAATTACCGCGTTGCGGGCATAGAGGGGCTGCACTTCAAAGAACTGCCCGCCATCCACAATGAGACTGATTATTTTGCGCACGTCGTAGGACATATTCGGGTTATCGGGGATGATCTGCAACAGTTCTTCCGGATCGCCCGCCGGCTCCTGGGGAGCATACAGAGGGGGCTCCTCCAGGTTGTTGGAAGGCAAGTAACTCAACAAAAGGCGAACCATCTGCAGGCAGGTTTCTTCGTCGGGGGCCATAAAGTGGGCTACGCCGCTGGTCTGGTTATGGGTGGCGGCCCCACCAAGGGTCTCCATGGTCACCTCTTCACCGGTAACTGCCTTGATTACCTGGGGTCCCGTAATAAACATCTGGCTGGTACCCTGGACCATAAAAATGAAGTCAGTCAACGCCGGGGAATACACCGCTCCTCCCGCACATGGTCCCATGATCACGGAAATCTGGGGGATCACCCCGGATGCAATGGTGTTCCGGAAGAAAATTTCACCGTAACCGTTAAGGGCATCCACGCCCTCCTGAATGCGCGCTCCCCCGGAATCATTTAGACCAACCACGGGAGCACCGGTTTTCATGGCCAGATCGAGCACATGGCAGATTTTAGCTGCATGGATGCGTCCCAGGGAACCTCCTGCCACCGTAAAGTCCTGGGCAAAGATGTATACCTTTCGCCCGTCAACTTTACCGTAACCGGTAACAACACCTTCGCCGGGGTTTTTGAGATTGGAAATGTCGGGGTCACCGGCAAAAGTATTTATTTCAACGAAGGTACCGGGATCAAAGAACATTTCAATCCGTTCCCGGGCGGTTTTCTTGCCGGCCTCGTGCTGTTTTTCGATGCGTTTTGGCCCACCGCCCGCATGGATTTGCTCGCGCAACTGCCTTAGCTGTTCCAGCTTTTCCTGCATACCCAATGGCGTTCCCTCCCTTAATTAATTGTCACGCTCGCACAATTCCACCAGCGTGCCAAAGGTGGACTTGGGATGAAGAAAAGCAATCCTGGCCCCCCCGGCACCCAGGCGAGGCTTTTCATCAATGAGTCGTACACCTTTTGCTTTTAATTCCTCCAGCGCCTGCTCCAGATTTTCCACCCGGAAGGCGATGTGCTGGATACCCTCGCCATTTTTCTCAATAAACCGGGCAATAGGCCCGTCAGGGGTAGTGGACTCCAGAAGCTCCACTTCACTGTCGCCGGTAGGCAAGAAGGCAACTTTTACTTTTTGCTCCTCTACCACTTCGGTGCCTGTTACCTTTAACCCTAAAAGACCCTCGTAAAACTCAATGGCCTTGGCCAGGTCCTTAACGGCAATGCCAATGTGATCGATCTTTTTGATCCCGATCACTGTTTTCCCTCCTCCTTCTGGGCCCTTTTCGCCACTTCCTCCCGGATAAAGCGGATAATCTCCGTTGTGGGGGTGCCGGGGCCAAAAATTTCCGCGATCCCCGCTTCCTTCAAGAGAGGGATATCCTCATCGGGGATGATCCCCCCGCCCACCACCAGTATGTCATCAGCTCCCTGGGCCCGCAATCCCTCCACCACCGCCGGGAAGAGGTGCATGTGCGCGCCGGAGAGAATGCTCAAGCCCACCACCTGCACATCCTCCTGGAGGGCTGCTTCCACAATTTGCTCGGGAGTCTGCCGCAAGCCGGTATAAATAACTTCCATTCCGGCATCCCGCAGGGCCTGGGCAATAACCTTGGCCCCCCGGTCATGACCGTCCAGGCCCGGTTTGGCCACCAGAACCCGAATGGGCCGTTCACTCATCTATCTCCCCTCCTTGCCTTTAAAAGACAATTTGCTGGCGATACTCGCCAAAGACTTCCCGCAGGGTATCGCAAATTTCTCCCAGGGTGGCATAAGCTTTTACGGCGTCAATGAACAGGGGCATCAAGTTTTCCTTCGTGGATGCCGCTTCCCGCAGGTTGTTTAAAACCTGCTTCACTTTCTGGTTATCCCGCCGCTCCCTTAATGCCCGTAGCTTGGCCGTTTGACGCTCCGCTACCGCCGGGTCGACCTTTAACAAATTCTTGGGCTTCTCATACTCCATCTGGAATTTGTTAATGCCAATAACCACCTTTTTGCCGCTTTCAATGTCCATCTGATAGCGGTAGGCGCTGTCCTTAATTTCTTTCTGCATAAATTCAATGGCCTCAGGAGCACCGCCCAGCTCGTCAATCTTCTTAATATAGGCCATGGCCTTTTCTTCGATTTCATTGGTCAGGCTTTCAATATAGTATGAACCGCCCAGGGGATCCACCGTATCGGCAACGCCAATTTCATAACCGATCACCTGCTGGGTGCGCAGGGCAATAAGCACCGACTCGTCGCTGGGCAGGGCCAGGGCTTCGTCGTAAGAGTTGGTATGCAGGGACTGGGTACCACCCAGCACCGCGCTCAGGGCCTCAAAGGCAGTGCGCATGATGTTTACCATGGGCTGCTGGGCCGTCAGGCTGCAACCGGCAGTTTGGGTATGGAAGCGCAGCATCCAGGAGCGGGGATTCTTGGCACCAAATCGCTCCTTCATGATCTTGGCCCAAAGCCGCCTGGCCGCCCGGAACTTGGCAATTTCCTCGAAGAAGTTCAGGTGGGCGTTAAAGAAGAAGGATAGGCGGGGAGCAAAATCGTCCACATTTAAGCCGGCATCAATAGCCGCCTGGACATAGGCAATCCCGTCGGCCAGGGTAAAGGCCACTTCCTGCACCGCCGTGGAACCGGCCTCCCGGATGTGATAGCCGCTGATGCTGATGGTGTTCCAGTTGGGAACATTCTTGGAACAATAGGCAAAGACATCGGTAATCAGGCGCATGGATGGACCGGGCGGAAAAATATAGGTTCCCCTGGCGATGTATTCTTTTAAGATATCATTTTGAATGGTCCCGTTGAGCTTGTCGGGAGTAACACCCTGCTTTTCCGCCACGGCAATATACATGGCCAGCAGGATGGCGGCCGGGGAATTAATGGTCATGGAGGTGCTCACCTTGTCCAGGGGAATGCCCTCGAACAGGGTTTCCATATCCTCTAAGGAATCAATGGCCACCCCTACCTTGCCCACCTCGCCCCGGGCCAGGGGATGATCCGAATCATAACCAATTTGGGTGGGCAGGTCAAAGGCCACGCTCAAACCAGTCTGTCCCTGTTCCAGCAGGTAGCGGAAACGGGCGTTGGTTTCTTCGGCTGTACCGAAACCGGCATACTGGCGCATGGTCCACAACCGGCCCCGGTACATGTTGGGCTGCACTCCCCGGGTAAAGGGGTAGGAACCCGGAAAGCCGAGATCCCGTTCGTAATCAAGTTCAGCTATATCCTCCGGAGTATACAGGGTCTTGATTTCAATACCCGAATCGGTAACAAACTCGGCCTGCCTCTCCGGTCTTTTTTTTACCTGGGCTTCCAGCCGTTCCCGGTATTCCTTGACCGACGCCCGGATGCTTTCCAGCTTCTCCTTTTCGAACATCCATCTCCCCCCTTGAAGACTCAACCTAGAGCTTCCTTAATCAACCCGGGCACCTCAAAGGGCAGGGTAGCCACCCGGGCACCGGCAGCCGTCAGTGCCTGTACCTTGCCCTCAAAGGTACCCTTGCCCCGCTCAATGATTGCCCCGGCATGGCCCATGCGTTTACCGGGAGGGGCGCTCTTCCCGGCAATATAAGCCACCACGGGCTTGGTCATTTTCTTGATGAACAGGGAAGCCTCTTCCTCCGCATTCCCCCCAATCTCGCCTACCAGCACCACGGCCCTGGTTTCCGGATCCTTCTCGAATTTTGCCAGCACATCCACAAAAGATAAACCAACCACCCGGTCACCACCCAGTCCGACCACCGTCGACTGTCCTAAACCGTTGGCTGTTAGATTGGCCACGATCTCGTAGGTAAGGGTGCCGCTGCGCGCCACCACACCAATGTGGCCCGGCACGAAGAACTGGTTGGGTGGAATGCCAATTTTACACCGTCCCGAGGAAACAATTCCAAAAGTATTAGGGCCAATCACTATTGTACCCCGTCGCCGTGCAAAAGCAATGATCTCCAGTTCATCATGGACGGGAATATGTTCGGTAATAATGACCACAACCCGTACCCCGGCGGCAATTGCTTCAAAAGCAGCATCTTTGGCAAAGGGAGCCGGAATGAAAAGCACGGAGGCATCAATTTGATGGTTTTCCATGGCCGCGGCCACGGTATCATACACGGGAACCCCTTCTACCGTCTGGCCACCCTTACCCGGGGAAACCCCGGCGACAATCCGCGTTCCATAGGCCAGCATCTGCTTGGTATGAAACGTGCCCTGGTTACCCGTAATCCCCTGAACCAGAACATTGGTTTTTTCATCAACTATAATGGCCACTCCTGACCGCTCCTTCCTTATCGAGGGTGTCTTTAACCCTGGGCCCTGGCCAGTTCCACAGCCTTGGCCGCAGCCTCATGCATAATCCTGTAGGCTTCAATGCCATTTTCCCTGAGGATGCGTACACCCTCTTCTTCGTTGGTACCAACTAGACGAATGACTACCGGAACATCGATTCCCTTCTCCTGCTTCACCTTGACCAGAGCCCTGGCCACATCATCACACCGGGTAATGCCCCCAAAGATGTTAATGAAGATCACCAGGGGATTGGTGGACAGGAGGATTTCTAATGCTTTGGCTGTGGCCTCCATCCCGGTGCCGCCTCCGGCATCCAGGAAATTGGCTGGCGCACCGCCGTAATGCTGGATGATATCCAGGGTACCCATGGTAATGCCAGCACCATTTGCCATCACAGCAATATTCCCATCCAGCTGGACGTAAGAGAGCCCCAGGGCGTGTGCCTGCCGTTCGGCCTCGGTACGGTCATCCACCACGGGCAGATCCTTTTGCCGGTACAGGGCCTCGTCATCGATAGTCACCTTGGCATCGGCGGCAATTAATTTTTCGCCGCTCAACACCAGCGGGTTGATCTCTACCAGTTCGGCATCCTTCTCCCGGAAAATGCGATAAAGGGTAGGCAACAAACGGCCAAATTCCTTGGCCACCGCGCCCGTTAGACCTAACCGACGGCAAACTTCCCGGCACAAAAAGGGCTGGACGCCCAGGCAGACATCCAGGTGTTCCTTGACGATGAATTCATCGGGGACCTCTTCAATATCCATGCCGCCCTGGGCGGAAGCAATTAAAACCGGTGCTTTGGCTGCCCCGTCTACGGTAATGGCGACATAAAACTCATGATCGATGGCCAGCTTTTCTTCCACCAGGACCATTTCAACTTTCAGGCCCTGGACCGTCATGCCCAGAACCTGGGCGGCCGCCTCACGAGCCTGTTCGGGGGTGTCGGCAAACTTAATCCCGCCCCCCTTACCTCGTTTACCCGAAAGCACCTGGGACTTGATTACCACCGGAGCACCGATTTCCGCCGCTACTGCCGCCGCTTCATCCGGGGAGGTAACCATCTTACCCCGGGGTACGGTCAAACCGTAGCGGGCAAAAAGCTCCTTGCCCATATATTCATAGAGTTTCACAATTTTTCCCCCTTTAGCCAATAGCCCTTTTAAATCCCACGAAAAAACTTTTAGAAAAGGAAACTACCAGCCGCTACCGGCCGGCATAAATTTTGACTCCTTCTTCATACAAATCAGCACCAAGAACATCATTAACCACAATCACCGGAAAGTCCTCCACCACCAACTCATGGATGGCCTCCGGGCCCAGTTCCGGGTAAGCCACTACCCGGCATGATTTAATGGCCCGGGCCAGCAATGCCGCTGCACCTCCCACGGCAGCGAAATAAACGGCCTTGTATTGCTTCATGGCCTTAATTACTTCCGGAGAGCGTTTCCCCTTGCCAATCATACCCTTCAAACCCAGGGCAATTAAGCGCGGCGCATAGGGATCCA
Organism: Desulfofundulus salinus; assembly: GCF_003627965.1. NCBI lineage: Bacteria > Bacillati > Bacillota > Clostridia > Eubacteriales > Peptococcaceae > Desulfofundulus > Desulfofundulus salinus. The sequence goes on from NZ_RBWE01000001.1 coordinate 1,936,570, forward strand.
TCCGGCCACTGGTGGTGGGACCCGCCGAACCAATCACCCGCCCGGGTTTGGCTGGCGAAGGCCCCACGTAGTAAATAACCTGTCCCCTAATGGGAATGGGCAACTCTTCCCCCCGGTCCAGCAACTCCACCATTTTTTTATGGGCCGCGTCCCGGGCCGTATAGAGTGTACCGTTTAACAAGACCCGCTGACCAATGCGTAGCTTCTCTACCACCTCTTCGGTAAGCGGGGTAGTTAGCCTGATCTGGGGCAAATTCTTCTACCTCCTACACAATACTCGCGTTAGAGTATTGCTTCTTTGTGCCGGCTGGCATGGCAGTTAATGTTTACTGCTACCGGCAAGCTGGCTATATGACACGGGAAGACTTCCACGTGCACCGCCAGAGCAGTGGTGCGACCGCCCAGGCCCTGGGGACCGATACCCAAGTTATTAATGGCCTCCAAAAGCTCCCTTTCCAGGCAGGCAATCTCGGCATCGGGATGGGGTTGTCCCAACGGGCGCAGAAGAGCTTCCTTGGCCAGCAAGGCGGCCTTTTCGAAGGTACCTCCAATACCCACGCCCACCACCACGGGCGGACAGGGATTGGGGCCGGCTGCTCTTACCTGCTCGATAACAAACTTTTTAACCCCCTCCACCCCCTCAGCCGGCTTGAGCATGCGCAGCCCGCTCATATTCTCACTGCCGCCCCCCTTGGGAGCAACAATGATCTTTAGTTTATCACCGGGAACAATGCGGGTGTGAATTACTGCGGGCGTATTATCTCCCGTATTTTTGCGGCGCAGGGGGTGATCAACGATGGATTTACGCAGGTAACCCTCCTGATAACCCCGGCGTACCCCTTCGTTTACTGCTTCGCACAGGTCCCCCCCGGTAATGGCTACTTCCTGCCCCACTTCCAGAAAAACAACGGCAAAACCGGTGTCCTGGCACATGGGAACCTGCTCCTCCCGGGCAATACGGGCATTTTCCAGCAACTGTTGCAGGACATCCTTGCCCGTGAGGGAAATTTCCTGGCCCAGGGCCTCTTTGAATGCCTCCAGCACATCTTTACCCAGTTCGTAGTTAGCTTTCTGGCATAATTCGGCAACCGTGGCTGTTATAGTAGCAACGTCTACAACTCGCAAACAGCCTTTCCCCCCTTCCACCTTTGCTGAGCAACTATTTCACAAGTGCAATTTTTATACCAAATGCAGGACAAACCGGTTAATACACCAAAAAAGGGTTTTTACCGCCCGCCCCAGAGTATTTATAAAATATAAAAATAAAAAGGGTGGCACCCTGTTCTTCTAGATTTTATAAAGAGAGGCTTAAGAAACCGATTATTTCTAGGGTAAAAAGGATAGACACATTGTTCTAACCTTTAGAATTAGTCTAATAATTATAATCTTGTCAATTGGTAAAATCATCAGCACGACTTTTCTTTAACTTGTTATATAGTGTGGCCAGGGAGATATTCAGGGCCTGGGCGGCCCGCCGCTTGCCTTCCACACTGGTTCCAAATTTGGCGATAGCTTTTCTGATTAGCAATTGTTCCATCTGATCAATGGGGATAAGCTCAATATCCCGTTCCGAGGATGCCTTAAACTGGCTGACATGCTGGATAAAATGTTTCTTGGTAAAAATCTCTTCATCTACGGTTACCATCACCCGTTCAAAGACATTTTCCAGTTCCCGCACATTTCCAGGCCAATCGTAACTGTAGAGAATTTCCTCGGCATCCTTGGATAAACCCTTCACCTTTTTGCCCAGTTTACGGTTTAGCTTGATAATCAAGTTGTTGATCAGGATAGGTAAATCTTCCTTGCGCACCCGCAAAGGTGGAATGGTAATTTCTACCACATTTAGCCGGTAGTAGAGGTCTTCCCGAAACCTTCCCTGGCGGATTAATTCCCGCAGGTTGCGGTTGGTGGCCGCAATAACCCGTACATCCACTTTAATGGTCTGGGTGCCTCCCACACGCTCAAACTCCATTTCCTGCAAAACCCGGAGCAGTTTTCCCTGCAGGTTCAGGTTCATATCACCAATTTCATCGAGAAAGATAGTTCCACCATGGGCCAGCTCGAACTTACCGATCTTAGATTTAACAGCTCCGGTAAAGGCTCCCTTCGCGTAACCGAAAAACTCGCTCTCCAAAAGGCTGTCCGGTATGGCGGCACAGTTAACCTTAATAAACGGCTTATCCCTGCGGGGGCTGGCATGATGGATAGCATGGGCAAACAACTCTTTACCTGTACCGCTCTCTCCCAGTAACAGGACGGTGGAGTTTGTACGGGCTGCCCTCTCGGCCACCTGGATACAGCGACGCAGCTCTGCACTATTGCCAAGGATATCGGCAAAAGTATATTTACTGGTCGTAACCTGGCCGAATTTATCTGACAGATTCTCGATAATGCTGGTACTCTGGCGCAATTGTTCCATTAAATTCATGACGTCGGTAAAGTGCTGAAAAACCACCACCGCTCCTTCCATCTTGCCGTCCACAAAGATGGGTGCGGCGTTGGAAACGACCTCGGCATTGCTTCCCCCTACCTTTGTACGGTGCCCCACCACACTGCGGCCGGTACGCAACACCGTGGCCAGAGCTCCATCGGGGGAAGCCTCAAAAATATTCTGTCCAATCCGTTCCCTTTCACTGATGCCGGTAATCCGGGTAAAGGCCGGATTGACGTACTTAATCACACCGCGAGAGTCCGCCACTTCGATGGCCTCCTGGACCGAATCCAGGATGGCAGCCAGTTCTCCCTGCACTCGCCTGGCTTCAAGCAATTTTTCCTTTTCCCTTAATACGGCCAGCATAAGATCCAGCGCCCGGGCCTCCATGATGGACGTTCTCCGCGGCTTTATCCGGTGCAGGTGCATCTGGATCTCCGGATCCCCGGTAGCCTCGATCAAAACATCCACGCCGGGCAGGCGTACCATTTCCGTATAATCGGCGGTGGTAAAAACCCCGTCCGCAGCCGCAGCTTTAACTCCCGGGGATGAAGGATCGGGATCGGCCACACCCAAAATTTCCACATCCCCCACGGCCTTTAACATGCGGTAAATGGAATAACCGTCCTCATTACCTCCAATAATGGCTACGGTCAACCTGGGCATGCCGCCTCACCTTCTACGTGATCCAAATTTTACGAGAGTATTTCGACGATTATCTTCTAATCCCTTCTAAAAAATAAAAAAATATTAATTCGAACAACTGTTTTTCTATAAATATCTTTATGGTATAATTCAAAGCAAAAAGGGAGGTTGACGGGTTATGAACACCGCACTCACTCCCCGGGAGAAGATTATTTTAGAAGTAATTAAAGAAAACATCCGCACCAAAGGCTATCCCCCTTCGGTTCGGGAGATTGGTCAAATTGTCGGGCTAAAATCCAGCTCTACAGTACATAACTATTTAAAGCGTTTAGAACATAAAGGTCTCTTACGCCGGGATCCCACCAAACCCCGGGCGCTGGAACTACTGGAGCGCACTTTGCCCTCAAGCCAGCCCATGCGGATGGTCCCCCTTTTAGGACGGGTAGCGGCCGGTGAACCCATCCTGGCCGTGGAAAACCAGGAAGATGTTTTTCCCCTGCCGGCCAGTTTTACCGGAGAGGGAGAATTCTTCATGCTTACCGTCCGGGGCGACAGCATGATTGAAGCTGGCATCCTGGATGGGGACCTGGTGGTGGTCCGGCGCCAGCCCAGCGCCGATAACGGGGACATTGTGGTAGCGCTTCTGGAAGACGAAGCCACGGTAAAAAGATTCTTCCGGGAGAACGACCATATTCGCCTGCAACCGGAAAACAAGGCCATGTCTCCCATCAGGGTAAAAAACCCGCTTATCCTTGGCAAGGTAGTGGGCTTGCTGCGTAAACTTTAAATTTAAAACCCCTCCCCCTGTCCCTAATCTGGCTTTTTGTAAGCTACCAGCTTCGGGGTATAATAATGGGCAGCGTAAACGGCACCCAGGGGATTATGGGCCAGCACCCGATCCTTGACTGCCAGCACAGTAACCGGAGCTGCCGAATATTTGATAAATAAGCTATCATGCCCGACACAAAGGCCCAATAAAACGTTCAATTCCGTTCCGGCCCGGTTCAATATGTGCGCCTGCGCGATGGGATTGCACATGGGTTCAAATTGACCGGGGCGGACCTTTTGTTCGTCCCGTATACCTAAAAACTCTTTGGGCGTAGAACCGGTCTTGCACATTACCGATTCGACAACAAATCCTGCCTGCTTGAAAATCTTTGCTACCTCGGCTGCTTCCTTGCGCAACCCAACGCAGAAGGCCAAGCCCAATCTGGTAAAGCCGGCCATGCGGCTGAACTGGATGATTTCCTCCAGCCTGGTCCATTTGCGGTAACCGGCAGATTCAGTTAAGGCCGAGTTAAGGGCTAGATTAAATACGCCCGGCCCCTGGTATTCCTTTCTGGCCTCCTCTAAAACGCTGCCTTCGGATTTCATGGGACAGTGCTCCGGAATCTTCCCCGTCTGACCCGTGTAGCAAGCATAAATTCCACATTCTGCACACCTGCTCATCATGGTTCACTTCCTTTCTCAAGCGCAAGGGAATGGCACGTTAATGGCCATTCCTTTGTCTGATTTATACGTGGCATACGTCCTCAGGCACCGTGATTCCTTTGGGACATTTTTCAGGTAAATTTTTAATGAATAACCTTAAAATGTCACGAGGTACCTTCATTAACTGCAGGCGGGCGGCACCCAGGACATCCCGGGGATCCAGGGCCAACCGCAAACCCTTCACCAGGGCCGCCGGTTTTACTTCCCCGGGATCATCCATGGCTGCGTGACAAACCCCACAGAGAATGCAGGTGGCCGGGCTTTCCAGTTTCCGTGCCACCTCCGGCGTCATGCGACCGTCGTGATTGTCCCGGATAACCACCCAGGGAACCACTGCTTTAAGAGATTCAAAGAAGGGGTCCAGATCCACCACCAGGTCTTTCAGCTGCCTGAAATGGGGTAGCGGCTCCAGGGTAATGCGCCCGTCCTCAGTTATGGCGTTACGAATCAGGGTCTGGCAGGCCAGGCCGGGGCGCCCGTTGATACAAAGGGCACAGGAACCACAAATGGCGCTGCGGCAGGAGCGGCGAAAGGATAGCCCGGGATCCTGCTGCCAGGCCTGCAGCAGGGCATCCAGCACCGTGTTATGCTCTTCCACCAACACGGTAAATTCTTGAAAATAGGGTTTTACATCCACTTCGGGGTTAAAGCGGCAGATGTTTAACACCACGTTCATTCCTAGTACCCCCTCTCCTGCGGTGCATAACGGGTAATCTTCACCGGACCGTTACTGAACTCCGGTCTGTCCTCCCCGCGGCGCACAAAAGTATGGCACAGCCAGTTCTGATCATCCCGCTGCGGATAATCAAGCCGGTAATGGGCTCCCCGGCTCTCGGTGCGGCGCAACGCCCCCCGGGCAATGATTTCACATAAATCTAAAAGGTATCCCACCTCCAGGTAATCCATCAGGGCATAATTAAAGGGCTGTACCCCGCCGGGAGGTTTAAGCTTTTGATAACGTTCTTTTAGTTTGGCCAACCGGTTAACCGCATCCTCCAGTTCACTGCCCACCCTGAATACCCCAACCTGGTTGGTCATCAGGTTGGTCATCTCCTGCCGGATGGCAAAAGTGCTGTCCTCCTGAACCCCTTGTCCCCGACCGGCTAACAGTGATGACCAGGATTCATAAGCACGGGTTATGGTTGCTGCAGAAAGGGTTGGCCAGGGCTCCTGCCGGGCCAGTTGGGCAGCCCGGTGACCAGCCCGCCGGCCAAAAACCACGGTCTCCAGCAGGGAATTGCCCCCCAGCCGGTTGGCCCCGTGAACGCTCACATTGGCCACCTCGCCGGCGGCCAGAAGGCCGGGCAAACTGGTCATACCCCAAACATCGGTGCGTACTCCGCCCATACTGTAGTGCTGGGCCGGTTCGATAGGCATGGGTGCACTGGCGGGGTCCACCCCGGCATACCGGATGGCCAGATCCCGCACCTGGGGCAGGCGTTCCGCCACCAGGGCCTCTCCCAGATGGGTTAGATCCAGATGCACGTACTGTCCCTCAAATCCGCGCCCCTCCTTAATCTCCTTGAAAATGGCCCGGGAAACCACATCCCGGGGAGCCAGTTCCATCTTCTGAGGTGCATAATGAACCATAAACCGTTCACCGTGGCAATTGCGCAGGTAGCCACCCTCTCCCCGGGCCGCTTCGGAAATAAGAATGTTGGTACCGTACAAAGTGGTGGGATGGAACTGGACGAACTCCATATCGGAAAGGATTGCTCCCGCCCGGTAAGCAATGGCCATGCCGTCTCCCGTGTTGGCGTGGGCATTGGTGGTCTTGGCAAAGGCCCGACCGTATCCACCCGTGGCCAGGATGACCGCCTTGCTGCGGATTACTTCCAACCTGGCCCGGGCCAGGTCATAGGCCAGCACCCCGGCCACCTGCCCGTCTTCCACCAGTAATTCCACCAGATGCCATTCCGGATAAATCTTAATTCCCCGTCTGAGAACCTGTTCAAAAAGGGTATGCAGTACTACATGGCCGGAGAAATCGGCGGCAAAGCAGGCCCGGGGAAAGCCGGCACCACCCAGGGAGCGCTGGGCCACCCTGCCTTCGGGGGTACGGGTCCAGGGCACACCCATCCGCTCCAGCTCTAAAATCACTTCCGGCCCCTCGCTGCAAAGTACCTCGATGGCATCCTGATCCCCGAGGTAATCGCTCCCCTTGACAGTATCAAAGATATGGTCCTCTATACTATCGTCTTCCCCCAGGGCGGCGTTAAACCCCCCTTGCGCTGCCCCGCTGTGGGAACGGGTGGGGTAGATCTTGCTCAAAACGGCCACATCGGCCTTTTGCGAGGCCACCAGCGCAGCCATCAGGCCGGCCAGCCCGCCCCCCACCACCAGCACTTCGTGCATGAGCATTCTTCCAAAGCACCTCCTTAAATCCTTTTGCACCCTTACTTTTCAACGTCGCTTTTTGTTTCCGGAGCCAGATGCAGTTCCCGGGCGAATGGGGTATAATTGGTCTGGCGATGATACTCCGGTACGGGCCAGCCAAAACGGCGCCGCTGCCTTAACCGGAAGGCTGCCGCGTGCTTTTTCAGCTCGTACCCTATCCCGGCGGCCAGGCGGGCAGCTTCCAGGGGAATCGTTTCCACATAGCCGTTTTTCACGGCCCCATCCAGCAGCTCTTCACCAGCTGGACTGCGCACCAGGCAGGAAGACGTTCCTAAAGCATGCCCGGCCCGCACCTGCGGGTCCCAGTAGTCACCTACCGACAGGTCAGCCAGTTCCGCGGCCCAATCCACGCACATCTCGCAGCGATCCCGCTTGAAGGCAGGCATGAGATGGTGGTACATATACTCGTGGCGGTCCAGGAGCGACCTCCGCCCGTCCTTCAGTTCCACCACCAGGTGGCCCGGCCAATCGCCGCCCCGGTAACTCAGCGAGGCAATATCTTCCAGCCTATCCACTCCCAGACGTTCTACCAGCAGGTGGCGCGTACCCTCAAAATAAAACTGGGAGGCGCAAAAAAGCCCCACCATCAGCACCACGCCCCGTGCCAGGGAAGCGGGCTGACCGTAAAACTGCATCTTGCGCAAGCCGTGGATATGACAGGGTAAACCCACCACCGCCAGGCGCCGGTAACCCTGTTCCAGAGCCCGGTTTAAAAGGGTGTTTACCGGTACACAGGCATACTTGCTCTGGGCCGCAGCCAGGAGCTGTTCGCGGTCCACCGCCAGCCTGGCCCCGGTACGCCAGGGCTGGTCCTGCCGGAAACCGGCTACCAGCGCGCCATCGATAATGCCCTTTTCCAGGGCATAAATCAGCAGGGCCGTAACCAATCCCCCGCCGGCACCCAGTTGCCTGGTGGCCCGGTCAGTGGCCCAGCCAGCCCGGGCTTCCCGGTAAAGACCCAGGTCGGGAATCTGTTCTTCCCTAACCCGGCCAAAAACAAACTGTTCCAGGGCAGGTAAGTTCACCTCTTCCCCGGGGCAGACGGCGGTACAGATACCGCAACCGGCACATTCCCCGGTTAATTCAGGCAGTGGTTCGTCATCCACATAAGCCCAGCCGATGGCCCCTGCCGGGCACACTCCGGTGCAAGTTCCACAGGTAGTACACAGCCCCCGCCGGATAACCCGGTTTTGCAATTCGGTAAAGGAACCTTTCATTAATACTGGCCTCCCCGGCTGCACCGTGTTTCGTGTTCACCTTTCGTGCTGTGTTATTCCGCAGGAGGACTGCCATACCCTCCCATAGTGGTTTGGCGAAAGTACCTGGAACAAAGCGGCCACATCTACCACGTTCTCCAGATCCAGAACCGCCTGCGCCAGAACCCGCGCCCTCTGTTCTCCCCAGGGCCCGGCAGCCAGAGCATGGAACTTGGTCACCAGTTCTTCGGCAGTAACCGGATTTTCCGGGTCGCCCCGGGGAAAATCCGTCCGTCCCCGGTATGCCTGGCCGGACGGAGTGCTTATCTCCACCACTGCCGGCCAGCGGGCGGGATGGAGGGCGTCAAGCTCCTCGTCCACCACCAGGCTAACCCGGGACATCAGTTCCCGGATTTCCGGATCAAAAAGATTGGCCGGGGTAAAGTCCTCTGGACCACAACGTCCGGTTTTCAAGGCCAGGGCCACACAGAAGGGCAAGCTGAACTTGGCCGCATAGACTGTGGCCGGCTGGTGATTGGCGGTAATGTCCAGGGCCGTGCGGTATGTACGGACGGTGATAGTTGCTATATCAGCTGGTTTAATACCGTAGCGGGTGGCCAGCTCCAGGGCTACATCCACCGCCGGGTGGGTATGACGGCAGGAGGCGTGGATTTTGAAGGAGTTTTCTTCCACCTTGTAGGGAGGCTTGCCCAGGCCGGCGGTAATTTTACTCAGGTCAAACTGGGGAGCCGTAGCCCGGCAGAACCCCCTTTCCCCTTCTAGAATACGCGTAGCTCCGCTAAAACCTTCTCTGGCCAGCAAAGCGGCCAGCACGCCATTCTGGGCGGCCTTACCCGGGTGGAGATGTTTGGACATGGCTCCGTCGACCAGAAATTCCCACAATCCGGCAGCCTGGGTACCGGCATTGCCCAGGGCCCAGACCAGCTGTTCTTTATTTAAACCCAAAAGCTTTCCGGCCGCAGCCGCTGCACCAAAGGTACCGCAGGTACCGGTGGTGTGCCAGAAGTAATAGTGTGACGGGGTAACAGCCTCGCCAACCCGGATGGCCACTTCATAACCCACCACAATGGCCTCCAACAACTGGCGGCCGTTCGCCCTGATCATTTCCGCCACGGCAAGGGCAGCCGGTATCACTGCCGCCCCGGCATGGATGATGGCGGCCCGGTGTACATCATCCAGTTCCATGATATGGGAGGCAATGCCGTTGGCCAGGGCCGCATTGAGGCAGGAGATCTTCTCCCCGGTCGCCAGCAGGGTGGCCTGGGGAGATCCCCCCTGCTGCTTTACAACCGCCTGGACCTTTTGAGCAGGCGCCTGCTGACCGCCGACAGCAGCCGAACCCAGCCAGTCCAGGAAAGCCAGCCTGGCCATATGCACTGTGGTCGCGGGAAGCATATCATATTGGATCTGGCCAATAAAATCGGCCAGCCGGTGGGACAACATGGAAAATCACCTTACTTTCTTCATTGAGATTCCCTCGTCCTTACCCCAGGATCTGTTTTAAAGTGGGAATCAGGTCATCAAAATTATCCAGCACATAGGCACCGGCTTCCCTCAACCTGGCAGTCTTGATGGAAGGACGACCGTAATTGCCGGAAATCAGGGCTGCCGCATGACCGAAAACAGTACCTTCAGGCATGTCTTCCGTAAAGCGGCCGGCAATGTAAGCAATGAGCGGTTTGGTAAACCCTCTTTCCTGGATGAAGGCCGCCGCTTCCTCCTCCTGGGAAGTACCCGGTTCGGAAAAAACGACCACGGCGCGGGTCTGTGGGTCGGCTTCAAAAAGAGCCAGCAGGTCTTTAATGGTACTGCCAATGAGGGCATCCCCACCAATGCTTACACTGGTGCTCACCCCGTAACCGGCACGCTTGATCATCCAGGAGGTTTCGGCAGTCATCCCACCGCTTCTGGAAATCACTCCTACCGGGCCGGGCACAAAGCAGCGCTCTACATTATCTCCCCCAATGGCCCCCAGTTTCACCCGTTCCCCGGGATTGATCATGCCCACGGAATTGGGGCCGATCACCCGCACCCCGGCCCGGCGGGCCAGATTTAAGAATTTCACCGCATCCTTTTGCGGGACGTTTTCGGTGGGAATAAGAATCAGCTTGATCCCGTTGGCCACCGCCTCAGCCACGGCATCGTAAACAAAGGCAGGAGGGACGTAGATCAAGGATGTATCTGGTTGATGTTCCCGGCAGGCCGCCTTTAAGGTATCGTACACCGGTACGCCGTGGACATCCTGCCCACCCTTCCCCGGTGTCACCCCGGCCACGATACGGGTACCGTAGGCCAGGGTGTGCCTGGTGACCATACTGGCCTCCCGGCCGGTGATCCCCTGAATCACAATGCGGGAATGGCGATCAATAAGAATGCCCATTTATGGCTGTCCCCCTTCCCCGTAAACTTCCTTCATCCGGGCCACCATCCGGGCACAGGCCTCGGTTAAAGTTACCTCATCCCCGTAATACTCCACCCCGGCTGCCGTAAAGAGCTCCCGGGCTATGGCGTCATTCACGCCGGCTTCCCGTACCACCACCGGAAAGGTGGCCGGATTGATGTTCAGTTCCTCCAGCGCCCGGATTATCCCCCGGGCCAGCACATCCACCTGCGTGTTATTGGTAATGTTATGGGCGACAAATAACCCTTTCACTCCAGGTTTGGAAAGGATTCCTTTGGTCAGGCCGTATACCTTTGCTTCGGGCGGGTTACCCCCTACTTCTGAATAATTGGCCGGCCGCCCCCCCAGGGACACCAGGGTATCAAAGCACAGGAGGCTGCCGCCACCACCCCCGCACATGAATCCGATATCACCGCCGGGCATCTCGGTATAGCGGGCCGTACCCCGGTAGGGGTCGGATTCATTTACTTCCACCATTTTCTTTTCCAGTTCCGTAAGGGGACGCCAGGCACGTTCACTGCCCAGCTGGACCATGTCCGCAAGACGGGGCTGACGGTACATGGCGCTATCATCCACGCTCATCACCGCCGCCGCGGCTACCAGTTCTCCCCCGGTGGTTACCACCAGCGGGTTGACCTCCAAAAGATAGGCATCGTAACGGTCAAAGGTGGCATAGAGTTTGCTTAACAGTGCCCCTGCGGCACCCAGCAGTTTGCCCCCTACCCCCAGGTCCGCCCAGATCTCCCTGGCCCGAAAGCCGGGCAAGCCTTCAAAGGGGTCCACCTGGTGAATGACCATCTCGGCCGGGTAGGAACGGCTCAATTCCTCCACATCCACCCCGCCCCTGGTGCTGGCGATGATCACCGGCAACTGTTTGTTCTTGTCGTAGGTAATGGAAAGGTACCATTCCTGGGCCACGTCCAGTTTTTCTTCCACCAGGACCTTTTCCACGGGGAAATGCCGCACCGTGATGCCCAGCAACTCCCCGGCCCTTAAAGCCGCTTCCTGTGGCGTGTCGGCAAATTTAATGGCTCCGGCCTTACCCCGTTTGCCCACGGGCACCAGCGCCTTAATGACCACGGGTTTACCTATACGCCGGGCGGCCTCCTGAGCTTCGTCTTCGCTGGTGGCCACCTCGTAACTGGGCACCGCTATGCCCATCTCTTTGAACAACTGCTTGCTGTGATGTTCCAGCAGACGACCCACTGTTTTCCCCCCTCAAACTCTTTGTTCTCCCGATCCTTTTTCCCCCGCCAGACCTAAAGCCCGGGCAATGGCCAGCGTCCGCCTGGCCCAGGCTGCCACGGGGTAATCAATAAACTTACCCTCCAGCTGCACTGCCGCAATGCCTTCAGCTTCGGCCTGTGCAAAGGCCTGTGCCACTTTAGCCGCATAATCAATTTCCCTGGGCGTGGGAGAAAAGATTTCGTTTACGGGTCCCAGTTGCGCCGGGTGGATCACCAGCTTACCGGCAAAGCCCAGACTGCGCACCAGGCGGCATTCCTCTGCCAGCCCTTCCTCATCTTTAATGTTGGGGTAAACTGTATCGATGGGTCCTTCAATGCCGGCCGCCCGGCTGGCCACCACCAGATGGGAGCGGGCATAAAAGATCTCCGTACCCTGACCGGTCAGCGATGTGCAGATGTCCAGGGTGTAATCCACGGCCCCGAAAGCCAGCCGCTTTACCCGCGGGCAGCTGGTGGCCACCTCATAGGCATTCATCACCCCCCGGGCCGTTTCCACCAGGGGAATGAGTTCCATCTCGCCGGTCGGCAAACCGTATTCCCTTTCCAGCTGACCGATGAGCCAGTCCACCCGCCTGACTTCTTCGGCGTCTTCAGCCTTGGGCAGCATGATGCCCGCCGGCCGGCCCCCCACCACCGCCATCAGGTCACCCACAATCCAGCGGGTGTTGACCCCGTTCACCCGCACGTAAATACCCTCGCGGCTCGTACGTCCCAGGACATCCAGCACCAGGCTCCGTGCCCGCACCTTTTCGGATACCGCCACGGCATCTTCCAGGTCCAGGATCACCGCATCGGCATCAAGGGACAAGGCCTTGTCTACCTTGCGCAAGTCGCTGGCGGGAGCAAAGAGGAAACTGCGCAACGGCTTTTCCATTCAACCTCACCTCCTGCTACCAGTGAGAAGCAAATTCCTTACCAAGCAAGAAGACAACCACAAAGGGCTTGGAAGTGCAGCAATATACGCAGGCCTGAAGGCAGAAGGCATACCGGTAGGTTATTTTAAATGTTTCACTTTTGCAATGGCATTTGAGATCATGCAATGACAAACATTGCAAATATGAAAAGCCACGGCTCCACAGGCCATGGCCACAAAGGGGAAAAGGTTTTTTAAGAGCCCGTTGTCGACCCTGATAGCAGCCCGAGTCTCTTCATCTTGCGCCACAAAGTGGTGGTGCTGATACCCAGCTTCTCAGCAGCTCGCCGGCGGTTGTAGCCCGTTTCTTCCAGTGCCCGCAAGATGGTTGACCGTTCCACGGCCTGGGTAGTTCCTTTCAACACGCAAAAACTCGGTGTTTTAAAAAAAGATCCATCGTTATCGGTCTTTGGCAGGTGCCCTTGGGAATTCAATTTTGCAAAGTAATATACCGGTGCGATTTGTCCGGATTGGGTTGCTGTTGCCGTGTTTTCCGGTAGCCGGCAGGCGCAGTTGCGAATTAGGGCGGGAAGATCCGAGGGTAGGATTACTTCGTGGGTGGCCAGGTTCATGGTTCTTTCAATGCAGTTCTGCAATTCCCTTACATTGCCCGGCCAACTGTAAGCCATTAGGCATTCCAGGGCCTCGGGGGAAATATCCCGTACAAAGGTACCGAAGGTGTCCCGGAACTGTTTGATAAAGTGCCGCACCAGCAAGGGGATGTCCTCCACTCTTTCCCGCAGGGGGGGGATGCGCAGGTCCACCACATTGAGGCGGTAAAACAGGTCTTGGCGAAACTTGCCACTGGCCACCATTTGCCACAGGTCCTTATTGGTGGAAGCAATTACCCGCACATCCACGGGAACCGGTTTCTTGCCCCCAATGCGCACCACTTCCCTTTCCTGCAGTACCCTCAATAAACGGGACTGCAGTTCCAGCTCCATTTCACTGATCTCATCCAGGAACAGGGTGCCCCCGCTGGCCTGTTCAAAAAGACCCTGCTGGCCTTCTCTGCGGGCGCCGGTAAAAGCCCCGGCTTCATAACCAAAAAGCTGGCTTTCCACCAGGCTGGCCGGAATGGCCCCGCAGTTTATGGCCACAAAGGGACCACCGGACCGCTGGCTGGCATTGTGAATGGACTGGGCAAAGAGTTCCTTCCCGGTGCCCGTTTCTCCATAGAGCAACACGGTGGAGTTGGTTACCGCAACCTGGCGGGCCTGGCGGATGCAATGCTGGATGGCCCGGCTGGTACCGATGATATGGGCGAAGGTATAGCGGGGGTAATCCCGTCGACTGGTGCTGGCCAGCATTTTCTTTTGTTTCACCGCCAGGACATTGTTAAAACCAAGACCGAATTCAGCAGTAACAGGAATGCGCACGGCCATGGCCCCCTCCTCCAGGAGGGACGGCCCTATAACCGGCCGCCCCAGTTCCATGGCCTGCCTGCCCAGGTAGGTAAATTCCCCCATCCCCCTGACCGATTCCTTTCCACCCGACCCCACGCTGAAAAAGCGCATCCCCTGGCGGTCAAAGAGCACCGCCTCGCCCCCGGCCACCCGGGCAATCAAAGGGAGGGCCTCCCGGAAGGTTGCCTTTAAACCAGCCTCCCGGCGGGCATGCAGCAAATTGTTTACTGCCAGAAGGCAACCCTCCAGGGGCAGGAAGAAATGCAGCACCCCTTCTTCCCTGCGGGAAGGAAACAGCAGGGGACTACTGATTTGCCGGACCTCTTCCAGACCCTCATAGTTTTCCAGGGGATAATGGGGAACCTCCCGGCCCGAGGCATCCACGGTTTTGGTGTTGCCACTGCACAGGTCAATAACCGTGGCATAGCCACCGGCCAGCCGGGCAATCATACCAAGAGCGGCACAAAGGGTTTCAAACAAGCCGTCCATACTTCCCCCCCCAGCCGGTTAACGTTCCATCAGCACCCGGGGAATGTACAGGGAAATCTCGGGCCAGAAGATGAAGATAACCAGTCCGGCAATGAGAATTAAGATAAAGGGCAGCACGCCCCTGATTACCTCTTCGACCCGTGCTTTAGCCATGGCCGAAACCACAAAGAGGTTCAGGCCCACCGGCGGGGTAATCATGGCCAGCTCCATGTTCACCGTCATGACCACGGCAAACTGGATCAGGTCGATGTTCAGCGCCTTGATGATGGGCAGCAGCAAGGGCAGGGTAATCAGGGTAATGGAAACGGCCTCCAGGAAAGTGCCCATGATGAAGAACATCAGGTTGGTGGCAAAAAAGAAGGCATAACGGTTCAGGTGGCTGTCGGCAATCCATTCGGCTATCTTATTGGGCACCTGTTCTGAGGTCAGGAACAGGCCGAAAACCATGGCAGCGGCAATAATCAGGTAGATCATTGAGGAGATATTGATGGCCTCCTGGAAGACTTTACGGATGTCCGGCAGCTTTAATTCCCGGTAAATAAAAGCGGAAACGATGATGGTATAAAATACGGAAAGCACTGCTGCCTCAGTGGGGGTAACTATACCCAAATAAATACTTCCCAAAATGAAGACCGGTAAAAAGGCACCGGGCAGGGCCTTGACGGTGGCCGTCCAGCGATCCCGCCAGGATGCCGGTTCACCGCGCCCGTAGCCCTTAATTTTGGCATAGAGAATCGCGAAGACAACCAGCATGCCGGCCAGGAAAAGACCGGGCAGCAGCCCGCCCATGAAAAGTTTGCCAATAGATTCCTCAGCCACTATCCCGTAAACCACCATGGTCACGCTGGGAGGAATGAGGATACCCAACGTACCGGAGGCTGCAATAAGGCCCATGGCATAGCGCTTATCGTAACCCCCTTCAATCATGGCCGGAAGCATGATGGCACCAATGGCCGCAGCCGTAGCCGGGCTGGAACCGGAAATGGCGGCAAAGATGGCGCAGGCCAGAATGGTAACCACCGACAGACCTCCAGGCAGGTGGCCGAACCAGCTGCGCAGGGCAGCGATGAGATATCTGGCTATACCCCCGTGGGACATGAGCACTCCGGCAAAGACAAAGGCCGGAATGGCCATCAAAGGCGGCGAGAGGAGGGAGGCAAACATGCGCTGCACGATCATATACATGGTAAAATCGGTGGTGGTAGCTAAAACGATTAGGGCAGCCACCGCCAGGCTGATGGCAACGGGCACGTTGATCAGGAAGAGTAGCACGAATATACAAAACAGCAACGCCGTTTCCATCGGCGGCACTCCTTTCCATCTTCATTCTTTTTAGTCTGGGCGTCTACTCTGGGCAGCTAACCAGTCTTTTCCGCCATTTTTAAAATGAAATAAAAGTTTCTCTATAAAACGGGCGGTAAACATTACACCACTGATGGGCATAACCAGGTTGACAATCCATAAGGGAAACTGGCTGTCGGTGGAGCGCTGCCCGGACATGATGTAAGTATATACCAGCTGGTACCCGTAAAAGGTGTAAAACAGGGCAAAACCCACCCCAATCAAATGGGCCAGAATGCTCACCCGGTAGCGAATGCCCAGGGGCAGCAGTCTGTAGACCATATCCACCTTAATGTGGTGGTCATTCCTCAAAGCCACGGCAATGCCGCATAACGTCCCCCACACCACAAAATAAACCGAAAACTCATCAAGGAGGGACTGGGGGCGCCCCCAAATATAACGCAACAGGACGTTGACAAAGACCAGTGTCAGCCCGGTGAACAAAAGACCTCCAGTAAAGTAGTCCTCAAAGGCCTCATAAGCTTTCTTGAATCGTTCCACACTAAACCCCCCTCAAAAAAAGGCAGGTAAATGTCATGTTTTTTCGTAATTTGGCGAAGCAAGGGGCAAAAAGGGGGACGGGCTGGTGAACCATACCGGGGCCCGCCCCCGGTGAAAAGCTATTTATTTAGTGTTCCGGGCCGCTTCAATGTACTCCCGGCCAATCTTATCGGTATACTTATCATAAACCGGTTTCATGGCTTCGATAAAAGCCTGGCGGTCCGCATCGGTAAGGGTGTAGATTTCCAGCTTGCCGCTGTTCTTCAGGTTCTCAAAGCTTTTCTGGTTCAGTTCATCGGCCAGCTGGCGCTCGTAGTCGGTAGCCTCTTTCATGCATTCCATAAAGAGCTTCTTCTGATCTTCCGTCAGGCTGTTCCAGAAAGTGGTATTGGTGAGCACCACATAATCCAGACGGCCATGGCCGGAAACGGTAAGGTATTTCTGTACCTCGGCGTACTTCTGGGTGTCTATGTTGTTGAAGGTGTTTTCCTGGCCGTCCACAGTCCCGTTTTGCAGGGCCACGTACACTTCACCAAAGGCCAGGGTCTGGGAACCGGCACCTAAAGCCTTAAACTGCTCATCCAGCACACCACCGCTCTGGGTCCGGAACTTTAAACCCTTGAAGTCTTCCGGCCTCTTTAAAGGCCGCTTGCTGTTGGTAAAGTGCTTGGATCCGTTGGGCCACCAGGCCAGGCCCAGCATGCCCTGAGATTCCAGGGAGTGCAGCAGCTTCTGGCCGTATTCCCCGTCGTAGAACTTATATGCGGCCTCATCGCTCTCAAACAGGAAAGGCATATCCACCAGCTGGAAGGCCGGGTTAAATCCTACCAGCTTGGTCACCGAAGGGGCAATGAGCTGCACGTTGTTTGCCCTTAAGGCCTCAAGCTCTTCCTTGTCACCGTAAAGCTGGGAGGAAGGGTAAACCTCCACCTTGAACTGGCCGTTGGATTTGGCCTCCAATAATTCTTTGAATTTTAAGGCCGCCTGTCCCTTGGGTGTGGTTTCAGCCACTACGTGGGAAAACTTAACCACAATGGGTTTCTTCTCCCCGGTCCCCTGGGCGCCCTTCTTTTCCCCGCCGCAACCGGAAGCCGTAAGCATCAGGCCCAGGGCCAGAAGGGCCACCAGGAAAATTTGGATTACTTTTTTCATTTTTTAGTCAAACCCCCTTAACTTTTTGACAGTCAGTTAACTTAGAACCTTCTGAATTATCAGTTCATTAATCCTCCAATGAACTAAATTTGCCGCCCCCCTTCTCTTTGTTATTTATAAAGCTACCATAGCCCTCAGGAGCCTGCTGCAGGGGAACCCTTTAACCTGAACGCTTCATCCAGAAGTTCAGCACCGATAATCGGTCTGAACTTCTGGTAGAGGGGTTCCAGAGCCGCCTGCCACTCTGCCCTTTCTCCCTCAGTCTGTATATGTACATGGACCTTTCCTGATTCCTTAATTTGCCTGAAGTTTTTGTCATTTAAACGTGCCGCCTGCTCCCGCTCCCACCAGGTCACCTCAGCCAGGGTCTTTTCAATAATCTCGCGTATATCGGGAGGCAGAGAGCGCCAAAAGGTGGCATTGGTCAGAACCACGTAACCCATATAACCATGATTGCTAACCGTCATATAGGGCTGTACCTGGTAAAAACGCTGGGAATAAATATTGGACATGGTGTTTTCCTGACCGTCCACCTGATTTCTGGACAGGGCACCGTAAACATCGCTAAAGGGCATCTGGGTGGCATTTGCTCCCAGGCTACGAAATTGCTCTTCCAGTACCTGGCTGTTAATCATCACCCGGAAAGTTAAACCGGCAAAGTCACGGGGATGCACCAGAGGTCTTTTGCTGTTGGTCATTTGTTTAAATCCGTTATCCCAGAAGGCCAGGGGATGAATATTATGGGGTTCCAGGGTGGCAAAAAGCTTTTTGCCTATTTCCCCATCCAGAGCCTGGTGCACCTGTTCTTCGTTCTCAAAAAGATATGGTAAATCAAGCAACTGCCATTGGGGAGCAAGGCAGCTTAACTTGGACGTGGTGGGGGCAATGATCTGGACCGCACCTTGCTGCAGGGCGTCCATTTCCTCTCCATCCTTATAGAGTACGGAATTGGGAAAAACCTGTACTTCCACCCGCCCTCCGGTCCGCTCCTGCACCAACCGGGCAAACCGCCGGGCCGCCTGCCCTTTAGGGGTATCCTCGGCCACCACATGGGAAAACTTGATTACAATCTTTTCCCGGGGATCTACCTGTTCCCCGTCGGGCCCCCGCCGGTCACATCCTGTGGTGATAAATACCACCGCCATGAAGATCAATAACCATATTCTTGCCCGATCAATCATGGCTGACCACTGCAACCTCCTTAACGGAGTGACCCCGGGAAGCAAATCCCAATTCAGTAATATGTTAATTGCTCCAGTTTTCTGATATCTCGTCCTAATTCTACCCCCATTTACCATCAATCCGCAATATTGCGGCCATAAAGTTGATTTTGGTCTTTATGTTCAGCGGTTAAACTATCTTATATCTTTTGATGGGACGACCTACGGAACCGTATTGCATCTCCAGGGTCACCCTGCCCAGCTGGCTCAAGTATTCTAAATAACGACGGGCGGTCACCCTGGCCAGCCCCAAACCGGCAGCCACCTCTTCGGCCGACAGGGCACCCCCATCTTTAATCAGGAAAAGTAAAATCTGCTTTAAAGTTACCTCATTTAAACCCTTGGGCATCTCTGCTGCACCGACTTCGTTAACAACTACCGGAGTTCGTCCCAGGGCCAGGCGGTCGATATCATCCTGATCCAGCCGGCCATCTTTGTTTAAACGGCTGTATAAATGGGCAAAGCCCTCCAGGGCAGTCTTTAAACGGCCGAATTTAAAGGGTTTAATGATGTAATCCACCGCTCCGTAACGGAAGGCGTTTTGAACGGTCTCCGCATCCTGAGCCGCAGTTACCAGCAATACATCAGTCGGCAAACCCCGGCGGCGAATCTCCTGCAGGGCAGCCAGCCCGCTCATATCCGGCAGGTAAACATCCAAAAGGGTCAGGGCGGGCTTCAAGCAGGCAGCCATCTCCACTGCTTCCTTCCCCGTGCGTGCCACGCCCACTACTTTAAAGCCGGGTATGGCGTTGACAAAACCACGGTTTACCTCCACCACCATGGGATCATCTTCAACAATGAGCACACCAATGATACTCACAAGCCTCACCCCCGTAAATTACCTCCGGGCAAGTGTTGTTCCGTCTTGACAGGTATTCTTAAAAGACGCACCTCTACCCACTCATTAATGACAGGGAATATGCACCGTAACAGTGGTCCCCTCCCCCTCCCGGGATTCCACGGTAATTTTTCCGCCAGCTGTATCAATGTGCTTTTTTACCAGATACAAACCGATTCCCCGTCCGGTACCCTTGGTGGAAAATCCCTGCTCGTAAATCCGCTCCTGAATGTGGGCCGGTATGCCTACCCCCCAGTCCCGCACAACCACCACCAGGCTCCCCGGTTCATCCCGCATCTCAAAGGCCACCCGCTTCCGGGAGGGCTCCATCTCCCGCACCGCATCAAGGGCGTTTTCCAAAAGATTGCCCAGCACCACCCCCAGGGCGGCGGCATCCATGCAGGGCGGCAACCGGGAAAGCCGGCAGGAGCGGTCGATATGCAGGTCCACTTTTAGCTCCCGGGCCCGGCTAAATTTACCCAGCAGCAACCCGGCAATACTGTAATCGCAGATGTTTTTGGTGAGCAGGCGGGTAAGTTCCTGTTGTTCCTCAGTAACGGCAAAGATATAATCCACGGCTTCCTGCACCCGGTTCAACTGGAGCAATCCGGCAATGGTATGCAAACGGTTCAGATACTCGTGGTTTTGCACCCGGAGGGCCTCCACAAAGGATTTTACACCGGTTAATTCCTCAGCCAGGCGATGCACCTCGGTACGGTCCCGAAAGGAAGCCAGCACCCCGACAATTTCCCCTTTCACCCGTACAGGTACACGATTAACAATAATGACGGTATTATTTAAAACCTGCTCCTGGTTAAACTCCGGTTGACCCGTTTGCAACACCCGGGGCAAAAAACTATCCGGGAGCACTTCGGTAATGGACCGGCCCACCACCTCGTCATCCGTACCCAACAAACGTTTGGCTTCTTCGTTGATCACGGTAATACACATATTCCGGTCGATAGCAATAATACCCTCGCCCATGGCCTGCAGCATGGCCGTGCGTTCTTCCAGGATGCGGGCGATCTCCTCGGGCTCCAGAGTGAACATGGCCCCTTTAATCCTGCTGGCCAGATAGAGGGAACCCAGCAAACCAGCCAGCAAACCGATGGCCAGAGATGGGTAGAGCTGGGCCTGTATGGCCCGGAAGAGCTCGGCAAAAGTGGGGGTAATAATACCCACTACCACCACTCCCACCTGCCGCGTACCTTCATCCACCTTGATGGGAGAAAAGGCACGGACGGCCGGACCCATCACCCCGACGGTACGGGTGATATACTCCCGGTCGGACAGGGCCGGGTCCAGATCCCGATCGGAAAATTTGCCTCCGATGCGTTCGGCCACCGGGTGAGAATAACGCACCCGGTTCATATCCACCACGACAATGTACTCCACCCCGGTAGCCAGCCTTATTTTTTCAGCCACGGGCTGAATGATGCTGGAACCGCCGGGATTTCCTACATTATTCTGGATGGTCTCCATCTGGGCAAGGGTACGGGCAATGGCCAGGGCACGCATGCCCATCTCCTCTTCAAGCAGGTGGGACACCTTAATCCCGATGAGCAGGACGGCCACCAAAATGGCCAGCACCACCGAAACAAAGGTCAAAATGGCCAACCTGGTACGCAGGGGTAGAATACGTCGATAAATGTCCAAGGCAGCCAACTCTCCCCCAGATGTTTATGACTATTGGGACTATTAACATAATTCGATAACCCAAGGACCAAACCCTCCTGGAGGGTCTTGCAGAAAGGCCGGTACGAAAGCAGGAGAAACCATCGAGGCATAGAAAAATAGCTCTGGGCAGTTCTATAGCTTTAGGAAACAAAGCTATTGGTAATAATAACCCACAAGGTTAAACAATCCCAAAGAAGGTCAATGATCCTCCCGGGCAGGCGTATAATTTAAAGTAAACCCTGGCCCGCGAGGTGATCACCTTTGGTGAAAATCAGGCTCTGGCAAAACCACAGTCACCAGAACCGGGCTGTGGAAACTGAACGCCGAAACCTACCTGTTTTTTCACCGGGGGGACAACCGGATGAAGACCAGCGCCAGAAAAACGTCCGGGAAATCATGAAGGAACTGGACTCTTTAGTTGGTCTTGCCGGGGTAAAGAAACTGGTGGGCGAAATCCACGCCTTTGTGGAAATACAGCGCCGGCGGCAAAGGGAAAAGCTGGCCACCGAACCCCAGGTTTTGCACATGGTTTTTAAGGGCAATCCAGGGACGGGCAAAACCACCGTAGCCCGCATAATCGGCCGCCTCTTCAAAGAGGTGGGTGTTTTACCCAAAGGCCACCTGGTAGAAGTAGAAAGGGCTGACCTGGTGGGGGAATACATCGGTCACACGGCTCAAAAAACCAGGGAGCAGATTAAGAAGGCCCTGGGAGGCATTCTCTTTATCGATGAGGCCTATTCCCTGGCCCGGGGCGGTGAAAAGGATTTTGGACGGGAAGCCATTGATGCCCTGGTCAAAGGAATGGAGGACCACAAGGACAATCTGATTCTCATCCTGGCCGGTTACCGCCAGGAGATGGAATGGTTCATGGAAAGCAACCCCGGCCTGCGCTCCCGGTTTCCCATCCATATCACCTTTCCCGATTATTCCACCACAGAACTGCTGGCCATAGCCGACCTGATGCTTAAAAAGCGCCAGTACCATTTGTCCCCGGGAGCCCGGGACGAGCTGCGCCTCATCCTGGAGGAAACCCGGTCCCTTCACGTGCACAGCGGCAATGCCCGCCTGGTGCGCAATATCATTGAACGGGCCATACGCCAGCAGGCGGTACGTTTGGTACGCAAGGGGCAGGTCAGCCGGGAGGAATTAATGACCATCACCCGGGAAGATATGCTCCGGGCACAGGAAAACAACCCGGAACTTTGATGTTCCTTTGACACACACTGTCTTTGCAAAGGAGAGTTTTAAAAATTGCAAGTAACAGACTTAACCGCGTTAGCGGCCACGGTAGAAGATGAAGTAAAGCCTTATTACGAAAAAGTCGAGGCGGTGGCACGCCAAAACCATGCCCGGGTACTGGCCGCCTTTCACCACGCCCGGGTAAGCGATTACCATTTGAAGGGTTCCACCGGTTACGGTTACGGTGACCAGGGACGGGAAACCCTGGAAAAGGTTTACGCCCGGGCATTTCAAGCCGAGGCGGCCCTGGTGCGGGGACAAATTGTTAGCGGCACCCACGCCATTGCCCTGTGCTTATTTGGCGTTTTGCGTCCCGGAGACGAACTGCTGGCAGTAACAGGAGCACCTTATGACACCCTCCAGGAAATGATCGGCATGCGGGGCCATGCTCCGGGTTCTTTAAAGGAAATGGGTGTTACCTACCGGCAGGTGGATCTACTACCCGATGGCAGCCTGAACCTGGCTGAAATTGCCCGATCCCTGAACAAGCGCACCCGGATGGTAATGTTTCAACGTTCCCGGGGCTACAGTTTGCGCCCGTCTTTAAGCCTGGACGAGATGGGCCGGGCCATCGGATGGATTAAGAAAAAACACCCCCACGTGGTGGTCTTTGTGGACAACTGCTACGGTGAATTTGTAGAACCCCTGGAACCCCCGGCGGTGGGAGCGGACCTGGTGGCCGGATCGTTAATTAAAAACCCCGGTGGGGGCCTGGCTCCCAGCGGCGGTTACGTGGTGGGGAGACAGCCTTACGTGGAAATGGCTGCCAACCGCCTGACGGCACCGGGCCTGGGCAGCGAAGTGGGACCCAGCCCCGACTACCAGCGCCTGCTCTTCCAGGGGCTTTTCCTGGCTCCCCATGTGGTAGCCGAAGCTTTAAAAGGCGCTATCTTTGCCGCCCGCTTCTTTGAACGGCTGGGCTTTAAAGTACACCCCGCACCCAATGAAGAACGCACCGATATTGTCCAGGCTATTCTTTTGGGCTCACCCGAAAGGGTGCTCGCTTTCTGCCAGGGATTGCAGCAGTCTTCTCCCGTGGATTCCCATGTGCGGCCTCAACCGGTGGACATGCCCGGTTATGGTGATGCGGTGGTCATGGCTGCCGGCACCTTTGTGCAGGGTTCCTCCATCGAGTTGAGCGCCGACGCTCCCATGCGTGAACCCTACGCGGTATACATGCAGGGAGGGTTGTCCAAGGAATATGTCCAGCTGGCCGTGCTCGCGGCAGCCAGGGCAGTACTGGCGGTGGAACAGGGATGAACTTAAAACAACTGGAAGCCTTTTTATGGGTAGCGGAACTGCAGAGCTTTACCCGGGCGGCCAAGCATCTTTACATGAGCCAGCCGGCAGTAAGCTTTCAAATAAAGTCGCTGGAGGAAAGCCTGGGTGCCACCCTTTTTTACCGGGGCGATAAAAAGGTGGAACTTACCGAAGCCGGACGCCTCCTCTACCCCGAAGCCCGGCAAATACTGCGCCATTTTCAAAAAATCAAAGCCGGACTGGATGAATTGAAGGGGCTTAAAAGGGGACACCTTTGCCTGGGAGCCAGCACCATTCCCGGTGAATACCTGCTGCCCCTGTTGATCGGTCGTTTTCACCGGCATTACCCGGGAGTAGAGGTTACCCTGCGCATAGCCGGAAGCGGCCAGGTCATCCGCTGGGTGCGGGAGAGGGAAATCGATCTGGGAGTCACCGGCGCACCCGTCAAAGAGGAAGGGCTGGAATGTTTGCCCTGGCATCAGGACCGGCTGGTGCTTATTGTAGGACCGGAACACCCCTGGGTGGACCGGGAATCGGTGAGTCTGGATGAATTGCTGGCCCAACCCCTGATTCTGCGGGAGCCAGGTTCGGGTACGCGCCGTTCCCTGGAGGAAAAACTGGCCCAGGTGGGCCATTCCCTGGAAGAAGCGCGGGTGGTGATGGAACTGGGCAGTACCCGGGCCGTAATTACGGCCGTACAGGCTGGCCTGGGGGTCAGCCTGGTTTCCGCCCTGGCCGCCGCCGAACCCCTGGCCCTGGGAAAGGTGTGCCAGGTGGCCCTGCAGAATATGGACCTGACTCGCTACCTTTATTTGATCCATGCGCCGGAATGGCCGGGAAGTTTCGCCGCCGGAGCCTTCTGGGACTTTATCCGGCAGGAAGAACGGGCAGGTAAACAAAATGAACCCAACAAAAAGGCCCCTCCAACGGAGAGACCGGCTCCTTGAATTTATTGTGTTTTTTGTTCGGAAAAGGTGGTGCTCATGGGACGCATAGGGCTGACGGTGGAAATGGCGTGTTTATAAACCATCATTTGTTTACCGTCGCTTTCCAAAATGACGGTGAAATTGTCAAAGCCCCTGACCACTCCCTTTAACTGGAAACCGTTGACCAGAAAGATGGTCACGGGAACGTTTTCCTTGCGCACCTGATTTAAAAAGGCATCCTGCAAATTTATTTGTGGCTTGCTCATTGGAAGGTCCCTCCGTCGGTAGTTATTTTTTTCTAATTGCTCTTCGACGTATATAGCAATATTCCTTCTGCCCGCCTCGTAATTTCTCGGGTAACTTCCGTTAAAGTGGTATATTGCCCTACATTTATCCAGTTAATTCGCGGGTCCCGTTTGAACCAGGTAAACTGCCTTTTGGCAAAACGCCGGGTGTTCCTTTTGAGCAGATAAATCGCTTCATCCAGGGTGGACAGCCCCCGCAGGTAGGCGATAATTTCCTTGTATCCAAGACCCTGCATGGAGGTTAAGCGGGGGCTGTACCCCCGATCCAGAAGCCCCTGCACTTCTTCCACCAGACCCATCTCCATCATCTGATCCACCCGGGCCTCGATGCGCCGGTACAGCCGTTGCCGATCCATGGTCAGACCAAGGATAAGCAGATTATAAGGAGGCTTTTCCCCTTCCTCCCGCAAGGCGCTTGATATGGGGCGCCCCGTGAGGTGATAAACTTCCAGGGCCCGGATTACCCGTTTTAAGTTGTTGGGATGAACCCGGGCCGCCGTCTCCGGGTCCACCTCGACCAGTCGCTGGTAAATGGCTTGCGGCCCCTTTTCCTCTGCCTCCCTCATGAGCTGACGGCGAAAATCTTCATCTACGCCGGCACTGGTGAAATGGTAGGGTTCAATTACCGAGCGAACATAAAGCCCGGTACCCCCGACTAAAAGGGGTAACTTACCCCGCTCCCATATTTCACGGATGTGTTGCCGGGCCTGCGCCTGGTAAAGGGCCACGCTGTACGGCTCATCGGGCTCAATGATGTCAATCATATAGTGGGGAATGCCCCGCCGTTCTTCCATAGTTGGTTTGGCCGTTCCGATATCCATATAGCGGTAGACCAGCATGGAGTCGGCGGAAACAATCTCTCCCCCCAGCCTTAGGGCTACCTCTACCGAAACGGCGGTTTTACCCACGGCCGTAGGTCCAACCAGGACCAAAAGGGGTATCGGTGTTTCCATCAACCCGTTCCCCCCCTTTTTTCTATAATCCCGTAAGCCACGGGGGAGGATTTGCCGCCCTCCACCCGGGTAAAACCCAACCGGGCAAATTCACCGCTGTCGCGGGTTTCCTTCATCACCACCCTTCGCCTGGCCACCCTCAGAGCTTCCTGCACAGCCTGAACTGAAAGAGGGGCGGGATTAGCTACCAGGCGTACGGGGTTGATGGCCGCAGATTTTTGTAGGGGTTTGCGAAACATGGGATCAAAATAAACCACATCAAAGCTTTCTGTGGCCAGCTCTTTTAAATAGGATAAATGATTGGTGCAAACCACCTCAATGCGGGCCATGGCTTTAATTAATTCCAGAGGGGCGTGGTCGCGATAGGTTTTAAGACCGTGCTCCACAAGAACCGCGAGCACAGGGGACGACTCCACCCCTACCACCCGGCCCCGGCTACCCACCACAAAGGAAGCCACGGTGGCGTCCACCCCCAGGCCCAGGGTGCAGTCTAAAACCCAATCCCCCGGTTGTAAGGCCATAGCTTTAATCATCCAGTCAGTTTTTCCAGCTTTTATTTCGCTTATACGCAACTTGGCCATGCTTGGGTGCAGAAAAAGCTCTTCACCATTATAGAAATAGGAAACCCGGCGGGCCGAGACCACCAGCACACCGGAAACACCATATTTTTTAGCCAGGGCGGGAATGGACAGGCCGGCACGGGGTACAAGGGGCACCCCCAGCCGCGAACTGAACAGGGCAGCCAGTTCCAACTCCGGGGCACCGGCCCGGTGGCCCGTTGTGACCACGCACACGGCCGACAAGAACACCACCTCCGCTTTAGCAGCGTTTAAAGCGTTGAGCCAGTTCCTGGTGGGAAACATGGATAATGGTGGGCCTGCCGTGGGGACAGGTAAAGGGATTCCCGGCTGCCGCCAGTTGCTCCAAAAGGGACCTGGCCTCCGCCCCGGATAGTCCTTCCCCGGCCTTTATTGCCGCCCGGCAGGCAGCCTGGGCCGCCAGGTGATGCACCAGGTCCTCCCGGGATGGGGAGCGGCCGGGTTCATCCAGGTAACCAATTATGTCCCGCAAGTAGGATTCACCTTCTCCCAGGGGGAAATCCGGTGGTAGTCCCCGCACTACTACCGTATCCTGGCTGAAGAAATCCAGTACAAATCCCAGGGAAGCTAGGAATTCCCGGTGTGCTTCCAACAGGCGGGCTTCCCGGTGGGTGAGAAAGACATTCACCGGCAGCACAAGCATCTGGGAAGCTGCTCCCGGGCCGGCCAGCGCGGCCAGGTATTTTTCATAGAGTACCCGCTCGTGGGCGGCGTGCTGGTCAATGATATACAGGCCATCCGGTCCCGCAGCTAAAAGATAGGTGGGCATGAGCTGGCCCAGATACTCTACCGCAGGAAAGGAGGGCCCGGCATGGTCATACACCGGCGCCGCTTCGGCCACGTAACCCTCCCTGCCGGCCGGGGGAAGGCTGCGCAGCGGATGGTCTGGAAACAAAACCTGTTGCCTGCCGGCCTCCGGCGGAAAGAAACAGGGTACCCGTGGCAGGGGCTCCTCCCGCAAATCAGTCTCGTGCTCCCGCGGCACCGCTCCTGGAATGATCAGACGGTTGCCCATCAGGGCCTCCCGGACGGCGCGGGTAACGGTCTCCGATACTTCCCTTTCCCGGGCCAGCCGGACCTCCAGCTTGGCCGGGTGAACATTGACATCCAGCAGTTCCGGAGCGACGGAAAGGGAAATCACCGCCACCGGGTAACGGCCGGCCGGTAAAAGGGTGTGATAGGCCTCGCACACCGCCATAGCAACCAGGGGGCTGTACACGTAACGGCCGTTGATCAACACGGTGATCTGACGGCGGTTGCTGCGGTGCAGAGTGGGCCGCCCGGCATAGCCCCTTATCTGCAGCCAATCCCGGGAGCTGTCCTCTACTAAGAGCATTTCCCGGGCCAGTTCGGGACCATAGAAGGAAGTGATGACATCCAGCAGCTTACCGGTCCCCGGGGAGGCAAAAACCCGCCGCCGGTTATGGGTAAACCGTATGGCCACCTCCGGCCGGGCCAGGGCCAGGCGGAAAACATAGTCCCCCACCACACCCCCCTCGGTGCCGGGGGACTTCATATATTTTTTCCTGGCCGGGGTGTTATAGAAAAGGTTTTCCACAGTAACTATGGTACCCGGAGCCAGGGCAGCGGGGCCGCTATTGATCACCTTACCCCCTTCCACCTCCAAAAAAGTTCCCCGGTCGGCAGAAGCGGGGCGGGTCTTCAGGGTCATCTTGCTTACTGCGGCTATACTGGGCAGCGCCTCTCCCCGGAAGCCCAGGGTGGTAATACGGAAAAGATCCGCCGGTCCGCGGATTTTACTGGTAGCATGGCGCAAAAGGGCAAGCTGCGCGTCCTCCTCATCCATGCCACAGCCGTTGTCCCGGACCACAATGCGGGTCAGGCCCCCCTGTTCAATCTCCACCGAGATGGTCGTGGCCCCGGCATCCAGGGAATTCTCCACCAGTTCCTTGACCACCGAGGCCGGTCTTTCCACCACCTCACCGGCGGCAATCTGGTTGGCCGTGGTTTCATCCAGAATAACAATGTTCGGCAATTATTCCCCCACCTTTGGACCTTCGGAAACCCATTCCTGGTCCTTATCCCGGTCAAAGGCCAGGAAGGTATCGGTGGATTTATCCTGCAGGTAGACAAACTGGTACTGGGCAAGCCCCCTTGCCTGTTCATAGGCGTCGTAAGCCTCGGTTTGACAGGCACCACAGGCCGTAAAGGGTATGGACACGCAGAACACCCGGCTGGGGTGACCGTAACCATGATCGGCCCGGGAGTCGATGGTAATATAGCCGGGGCAGTTGGGACAACGGCGCACCCTTTCCAGCTGTTCCTCCTCAATGTAGTCGGTATCGTAGTAGATATGTTTGCGACGCTGGAAAAAAGTGCCGGCACCAAAAATCTTATCCAGGTCCACCCGGTCCCTATTTTCCCACACATTCCGGAGCTGTTCTACCACCCGTTGTACCCGGGCTACCCGTTCCGGGTTTTCCGGCATCGTCCCGGGCCATTCGGGCTCCCGCACGTAAGAATAGTCATGACCGGCCAGGGCCAGCAGGATGGCCAGGTTGACATAGGGCAGGGCCGTTTCAATGGCATAACCACCTTCCAGCACTGCCAGGTGGGGGTTAAGCTTGCGGGTGAACTCGGCGTAGCCCCTGGCCGTAAAACGCATGCTGCCCAGGGGATCGGTAAAATGGTTGTCCTGCCCCGCGGAGTTGACAATAAATTCCGGTTTAAAGTCTTCTAAGATCGGTAAAATCAAATTATCTACCACATAATGAAAGGTCTCGTCCCCCAGTCCCGGCGGCAGGGGAATATTAATGGTGCGGGCATAGGCCCCGGGGCCGCCCAGTTCATTGGGAAATCCCGTTCCGGGGTAAATGGTACGCCCGTCCTGGTGAAAGGAAATAAATAAAACATCGGGATCGTGATAGAAGATGTCCTGGGTACCGTCCCCATGATGTACGTCCGAGTCGACAATGGCAATGCGCTTAATACCATGGTGGCGGCGCAGGTATTCTACCAGAATGGCCTCATTATTAATATTACAAAAACCCCGGTTGCCGTGGACCACCCGCATGGCATGGTGCCCCGGGGGGCGCACCAGGGCAAAACCGTTTTTTAATTCTCCATGCACAATGGCATCGGCCAGCAGGGTGGCCGAACCGGCAGCAATAAGATGCGCCTCGGTAACCTGGCTTTGCACCCGGGGAACACAGAAGTGTACCCGGGCAATGTCGTGGATGGTGGCCAGGCGGGGGGCGTATTCCTCTATTTCGGGCAGATCCAGAACC
The DNA here is from genome assembly GCF_003627965.1 of Desulfofundulus salinus. Taxonomy (NCBI): domain Bacteria; kingdom Bacillati; phylum Bacillota; class Clostridia; order Eubacteriales; family Peptococcaceae; genus Desulfofundulus; species Desulfofundulus salinus. The sequence continues at coordinate 1,966,466 of NZ_RBWE01000001.1, forward strand.
CCTTCTTCAAAGATCTGATCCCGGGTGTATAAAAGACGTTCTTCCCGCTCCGGGTGAGTGGGCGAAATGGCCCAGTCAAAGGCCGGGAAGAATACCAGGCCGGTTTTTTTATTTCTCATCACTGGTCCCTCCCGCTCCCACGTGGTGCAAAATCCCCCGCCTGGTCTGTACGGTGACATCAATTAAGCGACCAACCGTCACCCAGTCCCGCACCATGTTGAAGACTTCCCGCCTGGTAACCTCCAGCCCTTCCACGCAGTCTTCCAGCCCGTGACGGGCGGCCCGCTTGCACAGCCATTCTTTGGCCAGTTCTAAAGCCTTTTCCTCATTGAAGGAACGTTCGGTGATCTTTCCCTGGTAGCCCTCCTCCTGGATGATATATATACCCTGCTCCGTGTCGGCCCTTAAGGTTACCTGCAGGGTAGGCCGGGCCACTGCCGCTCCGATGGCGTTGGCCACCGGAGCGTAGGGCGGGATCACCGGGTAACACCCCAAACGGGCAGCAATCTGGGAAACAAAACCGGCCGCCCCACCGCCTACACCCACCACGGTACCGGGGCGCACTTTCTTCTTCTGCAGCACTTCCCAAACCCGGTAAGCAGGCTCCTGCTCCCAGCGGGAAAACATGGCTTCAATTTCCCGGGTAATGGTTTCAATTACCCGGGTGGTCACCCGGCTGGCCACTTCAGCAACGGAAAGCCCTAAAGGTGCGCCCAGCATCTGCATGGCTTCCCGGGCCCGGTCGACATCTCCAAGCCTGGTTAACCCCAGCACCCTCAGGGCATCGGTGGGTGTGGGCATAGGCCCGCCCAGGCAGTAGGGGGCTCCCAGGCGCTCGGAATAAATGATAATGTCCTTCCCTACCCGTTCGACAACGCTGTCGCCTCCCACGGGCACCGATTTCACCGCCAGCGCCCGCACGTGAGTGAGCATGTCATCCACCCGGGCTCCCCGGGAGGCTAAAAGGGGCTGACCGCTCAAGATCAGGGCCAGGTCGGTGGTGGTACCACCGATATCCACCACCACCGCTGTTTCCCCCGGCGGCGTCAACGCCTGCACTCCCAAAGTACTGGCCGCCGGCCCGCTAAAAATGGTTTCCACGGGCACCTCCAGGGAACTTTCCAGGGGCAGGGTACCGCCGTCGGCCTTAAGAATAAAGATGGCACCCTTTATTCCCCGCTGCGCGATGGCCTCCTGGACGGAACGGACAAAGAACTGGTATTTTTCCCGGGTGGCACAGGTGAGATAAGCGGAAACCACCCGGCGGGGAAAGTTCAATTGCCCGGCCACCTGGTGACCCAGCTCCACATGCCAGTCGGGGTAGTTCCATCGTACGCGGGCAGCCACTTCCTTTTCATGGCGGTGGTTACGGCACGAAAATTTGCCCACTACAGCCACTTTATGATAACCCCTGGCAGCCAGTTCTGCAACCGCCTGGTCCACTTCGGTCAAACGCAGCGGAATAATCTCCCGCCCCCGGTAGTCAATGGCTCCCTGGATGATATATGTGTCGGTAGGGAAACGGTACAGGCTGGGGCTTAAGCCGGGCCCGGGCATGAGGATCAAGCCCACGGGATCGTATTTCTTTTCCGCAATCAAATTTGTGATCACGGTGGTGCTGAAGACCACCCGCTCCACCAGTTCCCCCTCTACTCCCTTCATAATCTCGTCCAGGGCTTCCAGAAGGGAGGATAACAGGTCCTCCCGGGTAGGCACCTTGGCCATGGCCCGGACCAGCCCCCGATCCAGGAGAACCGCATCAGTACAGGTGCCTCCTACATCTATGCCTATATACACGGGAAGGTTTCACCCCCTACCGAAATCTCTTTTCCAAGAAATGACCACTCTAACTACCGTGGCCAACTGCCCGCCTTATACCCTGTTTTAAGCTTCGCTGCCAGGCGGCAAGGGTATTCAGGGCCTCCAGGGGGGTCATTTGCCACAGATCCAGTTTCACCAGTTCATCCAGGATAGGATGTTTGGGAACCGTAGTTTTCTCTTCCCTGTGTGCCGGCAGGTCCCTTGGCGCCGGGTTTACAACTCCCCCGTCCCGGCGGTACTCCAGTTCGCGGAGTATTTCTTCGGCCCTTTGCAGGATTTCCCCGGGCAAGCCCGCCAAACGGGCCACCTGGATGCCGTAGCTACGGTCTGCCCGCCCGGGACGCACCCGGCGCAGGAAAACCACGTCTTCTCCCCTTTCCTCCACGGCAACGGTAAAGTTTTTGACCCCGGGCAAGACATCCAGTTCAGTCAATTCGTGATAATGGGTGGAAAAGAGGGTTCGGGCACCGATGCGGCGCACGATGTATTCCACCAGTGCCCGGGCAATACTGATGCCGTCGTAGGTGCTGGTACCCCGTCCCACCTCATCCATAATGATCAAGCTCCGGGGCGTGGCCGCACTGACAATTACCTGGCACTCGCTCATCTCCACCATAAAGGTGCTTTGCCCCGCGGCCAGGTCATCGCTGGCCCCCACCCGGGTAAAAATGCGGTCCACAATACCTATTTCCCCGGAGGAAGCGGGAATAAAGCTACCCACCTGGGCCATTAATACCAGCAGGGCCACCTGGCGCATATAGGTGCTCTTGCCAGCCATATTGGGTCCGGTGAGCAGAATCAGGCGGGTATCGCCCCCCAGATCCACGTCGTTGGGCACAAATTCCCCCGGCTCCAGCACCTGCTCCACTACCGGGTGACGCCCTTCCCGGATGGTAATGCGGGAACCATCGTTTACCTCGGGACGGACATAATTTCCCCTCACCGCTGCCTCGGCCAGGGAAAGAAGGGCATCGGTACGGGCTACCGCCCCCGCTGCCTGTTGAATGCGCCTCACCTGCGCAGCCACTTTTTCCCTTATTTCGGTAAATAAACGGTATTCCAGCTGAACAAGCCTTTCTTCCGCTCCCAGGATTTGTTCTTCCAGTTCCTTTAACTCCGGGGTGATAAAACGCTCCGCCCCGGCCAGGGTCTGCTTGCGTATGTAGTCGGCGGGCACAAGATCAAGGTTGGGGCGGGTTACTTCCAGGTAATAACCAAACACCTTATTAAATCCTACCTTCAGGGAGCGGATACCGGTACGCTCCTTTTCCCGGGCTTCCAGCTGGGCCAGCCAGTTTTTACCCTCCCGGCTGGCCTGGCGCAGGCGGTCCACCTCGGGATGATATCCCTCCCGGATGATACCTCCTTCCCTGGATCCGGCAGGAGGATCGTCGTCAATAGCTTCATCTAAAAGCTGGACCACATCTTCCAGGCAGTCCAGATCCCCGGCAATCTCCTGCCAGAGGAGAGCTTTTCTATTGCATAGCACTTTTTTTACCTGCGGCAAAACGGCCAGGGAGTTTTTCAAAGCAAGCAAATCCCGGGGGCCGGCGGTGCCGTAGACTACCCGGGAGGATAACCTCTCCAAATCGTAGATGGTCTTTAAAAGGTGCTGCAGTTCCTGGCGGGCAAGACTATCATTGACCAGTTCCTCCACCGCATCCTGACGGGCACGAATGGCCTGCACATCCAGCAGGGGGCGCTCCAGCCAGGACTTCAACAAACGCCCGCCCATAGCCGTTACCGTGTGATCCAGCACCCAGAGAAGGGTACCCCAGCGGGAGCCATCCCTTATCGAACTGGTTAACTCCAGATTGCGCCGGGTGACCCCGTCCAGGTGCATGTACTGACCCGCACTGTATATTTCTACCCGGTTGATCTGGGTCAGTTCCCGCTTCTGGGTGGCCTTAAGGTAATCCAATAGTCCCCCGGCACAAAGGGTGGCCAGGGGCAGGCCGCTTAAACCGGTGCGGGTCCAACCCGTTCCCAGCTGTTCATGTAAGCTCCGGACCGCCTCCCCCCGTTCGAAGGCGGCGGGGCTCCAGAAGGAAGCCACCACTTTAGGCAGCCGGGTTTTGATGCCGCCGGCCAGCTCCCGGTAAAGGGGTATATCGGGCAGGAGAACCTCGGCCGGTTCCAGGCGGGTTAGTTCATCCAGCAGGGCATCCCGGCCGTCTATCTGAGTAACCATGAACAGGCCCGTGGTTATGTCCACCACGGCCAGACCGTAAGTATTGCCTTTTTCAACTACGGCCGCCAGGAAATTATGTTTCCTTTCCTCCAGGCAGTCCATGATCGTGCCGGGTGTAACCACCCGGGTCACTTCCCGCCGCACGATCCCCCTGGCATCGGCCGGGTCCTCGACCTGGTCGCAAATAGCCACCTTGTAACCCCGTTCAATTAAACGGGCAATATAGGTGTCTGCCGCATGATAGGGCACCCCGCACATGGGCACCCGGCCGGCTGCCCCGGCGTCCCTTCCGGTAAGGGTAATTTCCAGTTCCCGCGAGGCAACCAGGGCATCATCAAAAAACATTTCGTAAAAATCCCCGAGACGAAAAAATAGTATAGCGTCTTGATAATTCTGTTTAATCTGCAAATACTGCTTCATCATGGGGGTATAGGACACCAATAATCCCCTCCTGGGCACCATTATAACACAAAGAACTGCCAGGCAAAAGGAAAACCCGGTCCCAATGGCCAAGCTGGAAGCCCTAATGAAAATAAGTTTGCGCCCGGGCCCCAAATAAGATATAATACGAGGAGTGACAGGAAGGGATCAGTGATGAAGGAAAGAATACCCACCTATGAAGTAATAACCTTTGGCTGCCAGATGAATGACCACGACTCGGAAGTAATGGCCGGCATGCTGGAATCCCTGGGTTACGAACCAGCTGCCAGCACCGGTGAGGCCGATGTAATACTGGTGAACACCTGCTGCGTGCGGGAGACGGCCGAAAACAAGATCTACGGCCTTTTGGGGCGTCTGGCGCACTTAAAGGATAAAAAGGACGACCTGATCATTGGCATAGCTGGATGCATGACCCAGCAGCCGGAAGTGGCCCGCAAAATCAAAAACCGTTTTCCTCAGGTGGATCTTATCCTGGGTACCCACAACTTACACCGCCTGCCCGAACTCCTTTTACAGGTCCGGAAATGCCGGGAAAGGGTGATGGAGGTATGGGATCAGGCCGGCGAGATCGTGGAAAACCTGCCCATCCGCCGGGCCTCCAGGGTAAAGGCCTGGGTAAACATCACCTACGGCTGCAATAACTTTTGCACCTACTGTATTGTACCCTACGTGCGCGGGCGGGAGCGCAGTCGTCGGCCGGAAGATATCCTTAACGAGATTCGCCGGCTGGTACAGGAAGGCTATCGGGAGGTCACCCTTTTGGGGCAAAATGTGAACTCTTACGGCAAGGATTTGCCCGAACCCACCAGTTTTGCCCGCCTGCTAACAGAAATGGATCAAATTCCGAGTCTTTTGCGTATTCGTTTTACCACCTCCCATCCCCGGGATTTTACCCAGGAACTGATTGATACCATTGCCCGCTGTCCTCACGTGTGCGAACATATACATCTGCCCGTGCAGGCAGGTAGCAACCGCATCCTGAAGCTGATGAACCGGGGTTACGACCGGGACTATTACCTGGACCTGGTGAAGCGCATTCGGCAGGCTATACCCGGGGTGGCCATAACCACCGATATCATGGTAGGGTTCCCCGGGGAAACGGAAGAGGATTTTGCCCAGACCATGGATCTGGTGGAAAGGGTGCGCTTTGACGGCGCTTTTACCTTTGTATATAACCCCCGGCCGGGCACCCCGGCGGCGCGCCTCCCTGAGCAGGTACCCGACGAAGTAAAAAGCGAAAGGATCCAAAAGCTCATTGAAAGACAAAACGAAATCACCCTGGCCCATAACCAGGCCCTCGTTGGCCGGGTGGAGCAGATTCTGGTGGAAGGCGAAAGCAAAACCAACCCCGAAATGATGAGCGGCCGCACCAGGACCAACCGGCTGGTGATTTTCCCGGGCTCCAGGGACCTCGCCGGGCAACTGGTGAATGTGACTGTTACCGGAGCCCGCCTCACCCACCTGGAAGGCAAATTGGCGGCGACGGTATGATCAATATTTCCCCGGATGGGAGGTGATTGATGTGTCTGTAATCGCAAAGGCCCGGGAACTGGGAGAAGAAATTGCCCGCTCTCATGAGCTGGCGGCCATGATCCAGGCCCAGCAGGCCATGCTGCAGGATCCTGCCGCCAAGCAAATCATCGATGAATTTCATCAAAAGCAGCGGTTCCTGCAAATGATCCAGACTCAGGGCCTGGAACTTACGGAAAGCCAGAAGGCCGATGTGGAAGATCTGGAAAAGCGCATGATGGATAACCCGTTAATTACGGAATTTTTCCGTGCTCAACACAACTTCGAACAGTTACTGGAAGAAATCAACCAGATCATTAGCGATGCCATTTCCGGCGGCCAGCATTCCTGTTCCGATAAAAGCTGCAGTTGCTGCTGCGGCTGTGAGGCTTAGTTATGACTGCTGGCGCACCTGCAAGCGGCGGTAGCGGTTAATAGCGGCGGCAATTTCCTGCACCCGGGGGCGGGCATAATCCCCCGGGTGCTGGCCTTTAAAGGGAGATACAACATCCAGGCCCTCTCTATCCATATCCGCCAGCACCGCCAGGACTACTTCCCTCAAGGTTCGTTCCCCGTTAATGTAGTGTTTAGCCGCATACTTGATGATCTCAGCTATGGCCCGCAATTGAGCGGGGTCCACCAGTTGCTCCACATCCTGCAGGTCAATATCCATGTGGCCGTAGACAATTTCATCGGTACCCCGCGCTTTTACCTTGGCCCTTCCCTCGAGGATAAAGGAGGCAGGCAAAGGGATACGGGAGGTAACCCGGTTAAAAGTACCAACGGCCTCTACCCGGCGCTCATCACGGTGGCGCAAAGCAATTTCCCTGGCCCGCCGGGTTACATCCAGGGGGATGTAGTTTTGCATCATAATGACCCGGTCGGCCACCGCAAAGTAATCCCCCGATCCGCCCACCACCAGGACGGTTGAAACCCCCTGGTGCTCGTAAAGCTGGCGCACCCTGTCGATAAAGGGGGTGATGGGTTCGAATTCCTTGGCCACCAGTTCCTGCATGCGACCATCCCGGATCATAAAGTTGGTGGCACTGGTATCCTCGTCAAGAAGCAACAAACGGGTCCCCACTTCCAGGGCCTCCACGATGTTGGCCGCCTGCGAAGTGCTGCCACTGGCGTTTTCCGTGGAAAAAGCCCGGGTATCCTGGCCATGGGGTAAATTGTTTATAAAAGCGCTGATATCCACCTTTTCCACGCTACGGCCGTCCTCGGCCCGGATTTTCACCGCGTCATCCACGGTAATCACCAGTTCCCGCCCGTCTCCGGGGATATGGTTGTAGACTCCCCGTTCCAGAGCCCGTAAAAGGGTAGATTTGCCGTGGTAACCTCCTCCCACAATGAGGGTGACCCCCCGGGGAACGCCCATGCCAGTCACCGTACCGCGATTGGGCAGCTCAAAGGAAACCTCCAGTTCCGGCGGGGATTGAAAGGGAATTACCCGGCCCCGGGTTAAAGGGCGGTCGCTTACGCCACTTTCCCTGGGCAGGATGGCCCCGTTGGCCACAAAGGCCACCAGGCCCCGTTCATCCAGCCGGGCCCTTAAAAATTCCTGGTCTTCCACAAGTTCCACCTGTTGTTTTAAGGCGGCTGCGTCCAGACTTTTATAAAACAGGGATTCGTTGACTATAGACGGGACCTCTTCAAAGAAGATGCGCAATGCTTCCCGGCCGGTTATGGTACGCCCCCGGGCAGGCAGGCCAACGGTAAAACGGATCTCTACATACTCTTTATTCACAACTGCCCCGGTACGCTCGAGAATTTCCTGGCCGCAATGGCCTATAGCGATCAGGCCGCTTTTACCGGTACCCCGGTGCCCCCGGGCATGGCGGCTGATTGCCCGGCCAAACTGGCGCATCAGGTAGTCCTCCAGCGCAATTCTCCGGGGGGTGGTGGAATAAAGTTCGGGGGGGAAACCGGCCAAACGCTGGTCCACCCGCACCCGCAGGCGGCTGGGAGGTGCAAAGGGATCGCTTTGTACGTGATCAATAAAGAGAGTGTAACGGCCAAAGGAATAGCTACCGCTGATGGACTTATAGGCACCGTAACCACGGCCATCTATGCCCAGCAGGCGGGAACGCAGTGCTTCCTGGTTGGACAAGCAAAACACCTCTTTATTGTAATTTACTTAAGGGGAACGCCCGAAAACCCCGTGAAAAGTGCCATAAACCGAAACCCACAAAAAAAGCCACCCGGAAAAAGCTGCCCCCGGTGTGGCCCTGAAACAAGGCAAAACCCACGGCCTACAAAACCCGGCCCAGGTTCAGCAATAACCACAGGCGGTCGCCTTTTTTAATTACCCCCCGGAGGAACTCCATGTTGTCGCCCGCCACCGCCGGCGGTTCCATTTCATTGGCGTTGTAGCGACCCACCTCCAATACATTATCAACAATCATACCCACTTTTTGCCCTTCATACTCAACCACAATGATCCGGGTGGCATCGGTGTAATCCCGTACAGGCAGGTCCAGGCGCCTGTTAAGGTTAATCACCGGCACGATACTACCCCTGAGGTTGATGATACCCTCAACGTAGCTTTTGGTGTTGGGCACCCGGGTAATATCGGTCATGCGAATAATTTCCTGGGTTTCCTGGATGGGCAGGGCATATTGTTGATCATTTAATTGGAAGATTACCACTTGTTGCTCATCGCCCATAATTGACTCCCCTTCCTAATTACATCACACAATTAGCCTGAAGCGGCATGGCCCTGCGCCGCTTCCGCACTACAGGCTAAGGAAGGTTTTGACGAAAGGGAAGAAATTCCTGCCTGTGCCTGCGACAAATTTCTAAATAAAAGTCGCTCCTTCCAGGTTACCGCCCGCCCGGTTAAGTATGAGGCATGTGTCCCAGGGAACTACTTCTGGGGCTGGTCTTCCTTGACCAGCTTATCTTTGGGTGCGCCGCAGGACTTGCACTTGCCGGGCTTGCAGCGGGCCTCCACCACATTCCCGCACTCCTGGCACTTCCAGACAGCCATCTACTCACCCCCTTTTGCCGCCTGCCGGATTTCCTGTATAGCCTCTGCCGGATCCGGAGCACCAAAAACAGCCGAGCCGGCCACCAATACCGTAGCCCCGGCCCGGACCACCAGAGGGGCGGTGGAGGGACCGATACCACCGTCCACCTGGATTTCCACCTCCAACCCGGCACCATCCAGCATCTCCCGGATCTTGCTGATTTTGGGGATGGTCTGGGGAATAAAGGCCTGTCCACCAAAACCCGGGTTTACGGTCATGACCAGCACCAGATCAAAAAGTCCGGGCAGGTATTCCAGCACTTCAGGGGGAGTGGCCGGATTCAGGGCCACCCCGGCCATGGCCCCCTTTTCCCGGATGCGCGTGAGCGTGCGGTGCAGGTGCCGGCAAGCTTCCACATGCACCGTAACCAGGTCTGCCCCCGCCTCAACAAAGGAATCTATATAACGGTCGGGCTCTTCAATCATTAAATGAACGTCAAATAACAGCCGGCTGTGGGGCCGCAGAGCCGCCACCACCAGTGGTCCGATGGTAATGTTGGGCACAAAGTGGCCGTCCATGACGTCAAGGTGCAGGTAGTCTGCCCCGGCCCTCTCCACCCGCTGCACGTCTTCCAGAAGGCGGGCAAAGTTGGCCGAGAGAATCGACGGTGCTATTTTAATCACTCAGTATCTCCTCTCCAGTTCCATTACTTCCTGCAGCAGTCGCAAATAGTTTTCGTAGCGAAAGGCGGGGATTTCCCCCTCCTCGACGGCCTTTTTTACCGCACAATCGGGCTCCTGGAAATGCAGGCAGCCGGTGAAGCGGCAACCGTCGCGACGGGCCACGAATTCCGGGTAGAACTCCCCCAGTTCTTCCCGTTTCATTTCGGGTAAGTAAAGGCTGGAAAACCCCGGGGTATCTGCTACCAGACCCCCCCCAGGCAATCGCAGGAGCTCTACATGCCTGGTGGTATGCCGGCCCCGGCCCAATTTGCGGCTGATCTCCCCGGTTTTCAGATTTAAACCGGGGACCAGGGCATTTAACAGGCTGGACTTACCCACCCCCGAAGGCCCGGCCAGTACGGTAATATGCCCCTCGAGCAGGGCACGCAATTCATCAAGGCCGCTGTCATCCAGGGCACTGGTACAAACAACCGGATAACCTGCCTGGCGGTAGGCCTCGATCATATCCCGGATCAGTTCTTCTCCCAGGTCCACCTTGTTAAAACAAATGGCTGGCCCTACCCCGGCATGTTCGGCCTGAGTGAGAAACCGATCCAGTAAAAGGGTATTGGGGTCGGGATCCTTCACCGCAAAAACAATCAGTGCCCTGTCTACGTTGGCTACCGGCGGACGCACAAGGGTGGTCCGGCGGGGATGTACTTCTTCAATTACCCCCTGACCCCGAGGTTGGAGGCGAAAGGAAACCCGGTCCCCCACCAGCACCTGCTTCTTTTCCCGGCGAAAGCGTCCCCTCAAGGCGCAATCGTGGATTTCCTCACCGCTCGATACATAATAATGTCCGCCGTAAGCTTTGACCACCGTTCCTTCCCGCAGCATCTTTTAACCGGTTACGCTCCCCCCCTTTTCAATCATCGTCATCATTTTTCCCCTCTTGAAGAGGTTTCTGTTTCACCAGCTTATTATCAACGTATACCTCGATGGTAGCCCGACCGTAATAGCGTACGGTCGTTACTACCGTCTCCCCCGGTTGATGGGTATTTACGTAGGCTAAAGTGGTTCCCCGGACATCGTTAATCACTATTTTGACCTGGTGGGCCTGCCCGTCGTTGGGAAGGGGCACCTTTACCCTAACCTCCTTGGGTACAGGTCCCGGCCCCTTGCTTAAGGTTACCTTTACGGACGTACCCTGGTTAACTATGCTGTCGGGAGCAGGATCCTGGATGATCACCTGGTTCTGGAAGTAATCGGTACTCTCCACCCACTCGACATTTTCATCCAGGCTCAGGTTGTTTTCGGCCAGTTTGACCCGGGCCTGTTCCATCGTCAGCCCGATCAGGTTGGGCACCTTGGACTGCCTGGGTTTTGGTCCCAGGGAAAGATAAACCGTCACCGGAGTGTTAGGAGCTACTCGTTCCCCGGCGGCAGGAGATTGTTGAAAAATCAGGTCCGGGGGAACATTATCGTCGTAATCTTTCTGCACCTGTTCGGCCAGAACCAGACCCCTTTCAGCCAGGCGTATGCGCGCACCCTCCAGAGGCAGGCGGTACAAGTCAGGTACTTCCCGCAGGTCGGGGCCCAGGCTGACCGTGAGGGTAATGACCCGGGGAGGCTTTATCGGCGCGTGTTCCGGGCCAATATCCTGGTCAATCACATATCCTTCGGGGATCTTGGGATGGTGCACCTTGCGTACCGCCACCTGCAATCCCAAATCGGCAAGTATTCTCTGGGCCTCCGATAAATCCTTGTTTATCACCGACGGCACTGTTACTGGGGGTGGTCCTTCGAGATAATTGCTCAGGGCAAAGGCGCCCCCTGCCAAAAGGGCTACCAGGAGAAGGGCCAGGGCCACCCATCCCACCGGACGCAGCCTGCGCCGGCGCACCCCTTCTTCCCGGGGCTTCTCTACCGGCTTGAGCACCCGGGTGGCCATCTCATCCAGGGGAATGAAACGGGTGACCTCTTCCCCGTCCCGGGCAAAAAGATCTTCCAGGTGCCGGGCCATATCCCGTGCAGAAGCAAAACGCGATTGGGGATTTTTCTGCATAGCCCGCAGGACCACCTGCTCGAGCCCCGGGGAAACAGCTGGATTGCGCCGGGAGGGAGGCTCCGGTTCTTCCTGGATGTGTTTAATGGCTACAGCAATGGGACTGTCCCCGGCAAAGGGCACGCTACCGGTAAGCATTTCATAAAGGACCACGCCCAGGGAATAAAGATCTGATTGGGGGCCGGCCAGCTCCCCACGGGCCTGCTCCGGCGAGAGGTAGTGCACCGACCCTACAATGGTATCGGTCTGCGTGATGGTTGCCGCCGTGGCCTCCCGGGCAATGCCGAAATCAGTTAGTTTTGCCCGCCCGCTCTTCGTAATAAGGATATTATGGGGTTTAATATCCCGGTGCACTATGTTGTTTTCGTGGGCGTGTTCCAGGGCCTCCAGGATCTGGAAAGCTATCTGCACCGCCTTTTCCGGAGGCATGGCTCCTTCCCGGCGGATGACGGTTTTCAAGTCTTCCCCGTCCACATACTCCATCACCAGGTACTGGATGTCATCCTCCTGCCCCACATCGTAAATGGACACGATGTTAGGATGGGAAAGGCTGGCCACCGCCTGGGCTTCCCGGCGAAAACGACGGGTAAAGTCTTTATCCGAGGAGAATTCGGGGCGCAAGACCTTGATGGTAACCAGGCGGTTTAAGAAGGTATCCCGGCCTTTATAAACAATGGCCATTCCCCCTCCACCCAGCTGTTCCAGGATTTCGTACCGGTTCCCCAACTGCCTCCCAATCATTACTTGTCACCTCAAGTCTTGGTTGGGTAGTTTAGCTTTTCCAATTCCATTTTATTCTAAACTACGGGCCGGCAGTCAGTACCGCCCGGATCATCTCCCGGGCAATGGGGGCAGCCACCACCCCGCCGGCACCACCGTTTTCCACAATCACCGCCACCACCACCCGGGGCCTCTCGGCCGGGGCAAAGCCGACAAACCAGGCATGGGTGCCCCCTTTGGGATTCTGTGCCGAGCCTGTTTTACCGGCCACGGTTATCCCGGGGAGGGCCGCCCCCCTGCCGGTTCCCTCCCTTACCACGTCCACCATGGCCTCCTTGATGACACCGGCAACCTCCGGACTGACCGCGGTAAGCCAGGGCCGGGGGGCCGACTGTAAAAGAACCCCTCCCTGGGGGTCCTGCACCCGGGCTAAAAGATGGGGGCGCATAATCACCCCATCGTTGGCAATGGCCGCCGCCACCAGGGCCATTTGAAACGGGTTGACCAGCACCTCCCCCTGGCCGATGGCGCTGGAGCCCAGCTGGGGTTTATTCATCCTTTCCGGGGGGGTGAGGGTCCCGGGTCGGTAAGCAACCTCCTGGGGGCCACCCGCCCAGGGGTTTACAGTCAAGCCAAAGGCACGGGCAGTCTGGTAAAACCTTTTTGCTCCCATCTCCAGGCCCAGTCGGGCAAAAGTAGTATTGCAGGAAACCGCCAGGGCACGGCGAAAATCCACCTCCCCGTGGGCAGCAGTATCGCCAAGTCGAAAGCCGTCGATTATTAGACTGCCCTGACAATTAAAAATACGTTTGATTACCTCGGGATTTGTAGTCAGGGCACCGGCAGCGGTGATTAATTTAAAGGTTGAACCGGGCGGATAGGCTCCCTGGGTAGCCCGGTTTAAAAGCGGTGCCCCTTTATCTTGCTGCAACAAGTCATATACGGTGAGAACATTGCCGTCAGGGGAACGCCCGGCCGGTTGCCCGATGGCATTAGGGTCGTAGCTGGGACTGCTGGCCAGAGCTAAAATTTCCCCGTTCCTTGGATCCAGCGCCACGACTGCTCCCCGCCGGTTGCCGAGAAGTCGCATGGCCAGTTGCTGCAGGCGGGCATCCAGGGTAACTACCACATCGTTGCCCACCCGGGGACGCCCCAGCAGGCGGTCAATAATCACCTCAATTTTATCTTCGTCGGTCATGGCTAAAAGGTAACGGTCATACGCCGATTCCAGCCCGGTGCGCCCGTAACGCTGGGAGATAAAACCAACTACCTGGGCTGCATCTTTCCCCAGGGGGTAGCTGCGCCTGCCCTCCTGGCTTTTTGCCAGTACCGTTCCCCGGCGGTCGTAGATGGTGCCCCGGTGCACATTGGCCTCGTAAGCCGCCAGGCGCCGGTTGTGGGGATCTGTGGCCAGCGCCGGGCCAAGGAATACATTGATATAACCAATATAAAGGCTTAACAGGACAAATGAACCCAGGATCAAATAGCTTAACCGGCGGATGTTTGTTTTCATTTTCTCACTCGCCAATGTTTGCTCAGAAGCGCTAACCGTTTTCCAACGGCTTCAAGAGCTGTGTCTCGTGGGATATATTCAATAAAAGGCCCAAAATGATGAAATTGGCCACCAGGGAACTGCCGCCGTAACTGACAAAGGGCAAGGTGACGCCGGTTAAAGGCAACAGCTTGCTCACCCCGGCAATAATGATAAAGGCCTGCAGTCCCATCAAGGCGGTAAACCCTGTTGCCAGAAGACAGGCAAAATCATCCCGAGCTGCCAGGGCAATGAGAAAGCCCCGGTAAACAAAAAGCATGTAAATGATTAACAGGCCAAGACCACCGGCCAGGCCCAGCTCCTCCGTAATAGCCGCAAAAATGAAATCCGTATGCACCGCTGGAATGAACAGGGGAAGGCCGGCCCCCAACCCGGACCCGGTGAGACCACCCGCGGCCAGGGCGAAAAGGGACTGGACTACCTGGTAACCGGCAGTTTCCACGTACTGCCAGGGATTGAGCCAGACTTCCACCCGCAGCCGCACATGTTCGAAAAGGGCATAACTGCCTGCCGCCCCGGCTAAAAAAAGCGCCCCCCCCAGGCACACATAGGCAATCCGGGCAGTGCTGGCGTAAACCATGGCTAAAAAGGTGATGAAATAAATGAGCGCAGCGCCCAGGTCCTTTTGAAAGATTAAGAGCAAAAGGGAAACGCCCCACATGACCAGCAAGGGTCCCCATTCCTGCGGTGCCGGCAGGGCTACGCCCATTACCGTCCGGGTGCCCTCCGACAAGGCCAGGCGGTTTTCGGCCAGAAAGGCGGCCAGGAAGAGCACCAGCAGGATCTTCACAAACTCCGAGGGTTGCACCTGAAACAATCCTAAATCCAGCCAGCTTTTTGCCCCTCCCTGCTCCACCCCAAAAAAGATGGGCAACAAAAGGCCGATTACTCCTCCCAGGGCGTAAACATACTTATAATCGGCCAGCACCCGGTAACGGAGCAAAAAGCGGGTAATAACCCAAAGGGTGAACAGGCCGGCCATCAACCACACAAACTGACGAAACGCATAAGCCGGATTTAAACGATAAAGAAAAACCAGGCTGGTAGAGGAAAAAAGAGCCACCAGGGGCAGCAAAAAGGGATCCCCGGCAAAACCGGTCCACGACCAGAAGAAATGCAGGCCCCAGAAGGCCGCCATGGTGGCCAGCGCCCCCACCAGCACTACCGCTGTGGACGGCACCGGTTTCAGGAGATAAAGTGCTCCCGTCCCAACCAGCAGGTAAGCACAAGCCCAAAAAAGCAACTTCCCTTCGACGGCCCGCAAACGGAACACCCCGGGAGAAAACATTTCATTCCACCGCCATTAGAATCACGGTAATGTTATCACTGCCACCCCGCTCCAGGGCAGCCTGCACCAGCTTGCTCACGGCCCGGTTCAAATCCGGGTTTTTTTCCACCAGCATGCCTATCTCCTGAGGCGATAAATGCACCGTCAAGCCATCGGTGCACAGGAGTACTTTGTCACCTGAATGGAGTTTCACCCGCCCTCCATCCACTTCTACCCTGGGTTCAATACCCAGGGCCCGGGTGAGCACATTGCGCTGGGGATGACAACGGGCCTGTTCTTCACTGAGGCCCCCCAGCCGGACCAGTTCCTGCACCAGGGAATGATCTTCCGTAAGCTGGTGCATTTTTCCCTCGCGCAACAGGTATATGCGGCTATCCCCCACATGGGCCAGGTAAAGATAATTTTTTGCAACCAGTGCCGCGGTCAAGGTGGTGCCCATACCCCGGTAGCTCGCGCTACTGGAAGATAACTGATAAACCAGCCGGTTGGCTTCCTGCACACCCTGAACCAGCATTGTTCCCGGATCGTCCAGAAGGGGATGGTGTGCCTTAAGGAAGCGCACCAGTTCGGCGATGGCCATCCGGCTGGCAATTTCGCCGGCCTGATGGCCGCCCATACCATCGGCCACGGCAAATAAACCCAAACCGGGTTCTACGCACAGGCTGTCTTCATTTACTCGCCGTACCAGCCCCGCGTTACTGGCTTGACTCCACTTCATAAGCCCACCTCACAAATTGAAAGGTAACACCGCCGATACGTAAACGGTCGCCATCGGCCAGAACGGTGGGCCGGTCCAGGCGCACCTCATTAAGATAGGTACCGTTCAGACTACCCAGATCCTGCACCCAGTACTGGTCACCCCGGGAAAAAATAACCGCATGCTCCTGGGAGGAAAAAGGATCGGGAATAACCAGGTCGTTATGTTCCCCCCTGCCCAGGGTAATCCTTTCCCCCAGGTAAAAGGTCATTCCCTTTTCCAGCCGGGGATCGGGACTGGCCAAAACCACCAGCCGCCCACCTGGTTTCGGGACGGTAGCCTCCCGGAAACCAGCGCCGGAGATTCCCCCAGCGGCAGCCGGAGTGGCCATGACCGGGTTATCCCGTAGGCCCCAAAACATCTGGCGGACTACCACAAATAAGAAAGCGTAAAGGAGAAAAAGGAAAAGATACCGCAATACCGTCAGCAAAAGACCCAGCACATCATTCCACCTCGAAAACACAAAGGGTGGCGCCCATTTTAATGGTATCCCCCGGAGCTAATACCTTGGTATTCACCCGTACCCCATTAACATAAACACCGTTAGTGCTGCCCAAATCTGTAATCACATACTCGCCGCCCCGGTATTCCAGCTGGGCGTGGCGGCGGGAGACGCTGCCATCGCTTAAAACTACATCACAGGTATCCCGCCGGCCAATGACCATGGTGGAGGGTTGCAGAGGGAAAACCTTTCCTTCCTGGGGGCCGGCCTTGACTACCAGACGCGCCCTGGGCCCCGCGGGAACCACCGGTACCGGGGCAGTGTGCCGGGCCGGTTGATATTCCAGGGTATCCTCAAACTCCCCTTCCCTGTTCCCAGCCGGGCGTGCTTCCTCTTCGCCAGGTACGTAAACCGCTTCCCCAAAGCGTCCCTCAATGCGCATCTGCCCTTCCGGTACTGCCGCGTCCTCCTGGATTTCCACCCGGGGAGGGGCAACCAGGGTAAAGTTTTTTTCTTGCGCTTTCTGGGCCAGGTAATCCTGCAACTCCCGGGCCAAAAATGGAGCAATCGAAGAGACCGCACGGTAATCCTCCGGGTGTAAATAAATGGTAAACTCATTGGGTACATAAATCCGGCTGATACTTATCCGTTTCCGGTCCCGCATTTCCCGGGCCAACCTCTTGGCCATTTCCAAAGGCTGTACCCGGCCTTTAAATTTATCCCGGAAGAAGCCCTCAATGTATTTTTCCAAACTGCCTTCCAAACCGGAAAAGAGTCCCATGGGGTCCCCCTCCCTACCCATTCAATCCCAAGACCCGGCACCGCAGCTGCCCGCAAGCGGCATCAATGTCGCTGCCCAGTTCCCGCCGCACCGTTACTGAAAGCCCGGCCTTTCCCAGCAAATTTTTGAAGCGCTGTACCCGCACCGCGGGAGTGCGGGAAAAATCCCTTCCGCCCACGGGGTTCGCCGGGATGAGGTTGATATGGCAAAGCAATCCTCCCACCAACTGGGCCAGCTCAAGGGCACAGCGGGGGCTATCGTTCACCCCGGCCAAAAGGGCATATTCAAAGGTAATGCGCCGGCCGGTAAGTTTTATGTATTCCCGGCAGGCGGGTATCAACTCCCCCAAGGGATGGCGCCGGTTGATGGGCACAAGCCGGTTACGCAGCTCATCGTTGGGAGCATGCAGGGATACGGCCAGGGTTAGGGGCAGGCGCCGCCGGGCCAGCTTTAAAATCCCCGGTACCACCCCACAGGTAGAAAGGGTAATATGCCGGTACCCAATATGTAAACCGTAAGGTGCGGTAAGATGTTCCAGAAAAATCATGACGTGGTCGAAGTTGTCCAGGGGTTCCCCGGAACCCATGAGTACCACGTGGCTGATCCTCTCACCAACGTCGGATTGCATGGCCAAAACCTGATCGTACATTTCCCCCGGTGAAAGGTTGCGAATAAGACCGCCAATGGTGGAAGCACAAAAACGGCAGCCCATACGGCAACCAACCTGAGTGGAGATGCAGGCGGAACGGCCGTATGTGTGGCGCATGAACACGCTTTCTACGGCCTGGGCGTCGGCCAGGCCAAAGAGGTATTTGATGGTATCCCCCCGGCGGGAAACCTGCTTCTGAACCAGGGTCAAGCCCCGCAAAAGGGCCATCTCTTTTAGCCTGGCTCGCAAGTCCTTGGGCAGGTCGGTCATCTCATCCCAGGACGGGCAACCCCGCTGAAAAAGCCAGCGGGCTAGTTGCAGGGCCCTGTAAGGAGGTTCCCCCAACCGGCCTAAAAGGTCCTTTATCTGGTCAAGGGTGAGGTCCTTTAAATTAACCATGGCCGTGTTCCCCGTTTCGTCGACATCACCTATCCCTATATTATACATTATACCATACCCGTAACTAAATTTTTTCAGAACCTGGAGCGTTTGCTATCGGCGGCGGTCTCCCTCCTCAGGCCAGTGGCTCCTTGGTGACGACTGCCACCCTTGCCGTAATAGTTTTTTCACGCGGGAACCCTTTTGCGCAGGCGGGCCATAAAAAAGCCATCCATTCCGTGCCGGTGGGGTAAAAGCTGGATATAACCGCGGGATAGGGTTCCCTGTTCATCCAGACCGGCAGGCAAAAGTGTAGAAAGATCTTCCAGTTGAAACTCTGGATGGCGGGTTAGAAAGTCTTCCACCTGGCCGAGGTTTTCTTCCCTGGTTACGGTACAGGTGCTGTACACCAGCACCCCGCCCGGTTTCAGGCAGCGGGCCACCCCCTCCAGCATCTCTTTTTGCAGGCCTGCCATTTCTGCAATGGAATCCCCGGTCTTGCGCCAGCGGGCATCGGGCCGCCGGCGGAGCACCCCCAACCCGGAACAGGGAGCATCCAGAAGGACAAAATCGGCCCATTGATGCATGCTTTGGTCAGGGTAACGGGCATCCGCCTCCACGGGCCGGACACAGGTGATGCCCAGCCGGCGGCAGTTGGCGGCAATCAATTTTATTTTGTGGAGATGGATGTCCAGGGCAGTTATTTCCCCCCGATCCTCCATCAACTGGGCCAGGTGTGTGGTCTTAGTACCTGGAGCAGCTGCCGCATCCAGTACCCGCGCCCCCGGGAAAGGCGACAGGGCATGTCCCACCAGGATGGAACTTTCATCCTGGACCAGGAACAGGCCTTCTTCAAAGGGAGCAAAGCCGTGCAGGGAAGGAAAACCGGCTATCTTCAATCCTTCCGGAGCAAAGGAGGCAGGTTCCGCCGTCACACCCTCTTCCCTTAAGCGTTCCATCAATTCCTGCCGGCTGACCTTCAGGGTGTTGGTACGCACCGTGTTGGGAGCCGGGCCGTTGTTGGCCTGACAGAGGGCTATCGTTTCCTTTAGGCCATATTCCTTAAGCCAGCGCCGGACCAGCCAGGCCGGATGGGAGTAACGCAGGGAAATGTGGGCAACCGGGTCGTCATTTAGATCGGGAAAAGGTATCTGCCTGCCCCGCCGGGCCAGGTTACGCAACACCCCGTTTACAAAACCCACCACCCCGGGGTGACCGTAACGGCGGGCCAGTTCGCTGGACTCATTGCATGCCGCTGCATCGGGCACCCGCTCCATGTACATGATTTGATAGGCCCCAAGACGCAGAATATTCCGGATCCACGGGTTCTGGGAGGCCAAGGGTTGGCGTAAGAAGTGGCCCAGGAGCCAGTCCAGAGTATTTAAATGGCGCAGGACGCCGTAGGCCAGCTCGGTCGCAAAGGCCCGGTCCAGCTTACCCGGGCGGTAATGTTCCAGAATGCGGTCCAGGGCCAGGTTGGCATATGCCTTCTCCTGATCCACGGTATATAAAACTTTTAAGGCCACTTCCCTGGCATTGATCCGGGCCAAAACAAATCACTCCTTATCCAGCCCGCAAAAGTAGCGAATGGCTCCCTCCACCATGGGTATGGACACGCAGGTATTAAAACAGGGTCCGCAGGGTCGCTCGTTGGTCACCCCCAGAACGGGAATGGGATTGCTATCCAGAATGCCACTGGCCAAATCCCGTTCGCAGGCAACGGCTACAATCGCCCGGGGGTGGTATTCTCGCACGTATTTGCGGGCCAGGGTACCACCCGTAGCCAGGCCCATATTAAAACCGTATTTATCCTTCAAGTCCAGCAACTTGCTTATACAGCATCTCCCACAGCGGCGGCAGTTATCAACATGGACCGTGATTTTATGGGGACATTCGCTGTACTGCAGGCAGTGGGGTACAAGCAAAAGCAATTCTTTTGGCTGCACCTTCAAGTGCCTGGCCTGTACCAGCTGGTTGTTGACTTCAATAAAGGATCTTTTAATCCGGTTGGGGTCTATGCGCAGCAGGCGGCCAAGGGCAAGGGCCACCGGGAAAAACAAATTTACAGCCACCCGCATGGGTCCCTGCAGCGGCTCAAAGGTACGGGCTGCCAGAAGGGTAATCACTATTCCCGCCAGGCCGCCAAAAGCCCAAAAGACGACCCCTACCAGCAGGGAAACCATGGTAAAAAGGATCACCTGGTAGGCAATCGAACGGGCCGGGTTAAAAATCAAGTACCAGGTACCCGCCGCCAGTAAAGTTACCAATAACAGGCTGGCTCCTAAAAGCCCTAAGAATAGCCGCTTATGAGTGTTCATGAATAGCAACCGCCCTTTGTCCGGCTCAGAACCGTCCCCGGAGCCAGGGGGTGGCCGCGCAAAAACTCCGCCACGGGTAAACGCCGTCCCCCCTGCAGCTGCACTTCCTGCAAAGATAGACACCCCCTGCCCGTGGCCACCACCACTTCCTCATCGGCGGCTATCACCTGGCCGGGCAAGACTCCTTTTGGAACAGCTTCCTCCTTCACCACCGCCCGCCAGACCTTGAGCACCTGTTCTCCCCACCAGGTCCGGGCACCTGGCCAGGGGTCCAGCCCCCGGATCTGGTTGTATAAATCCCGGGCGGGTCTCTCCCAGTCAATTATTTCATCCTCCCGGGTTAAGGGGGGTGCATAGGTGGCGAGACTGTCTTCCTGGGGACAGGCATGAAGGTGTCCCTGTTTTAAGAGGTTCAGGGTTTGCAGCAAAAGCTCCGCCCCCAGCTGGGCCAGCCGGTCGTGAATCGCCCCGGCGTTATCCGCTTCACCAATAGCCACGGCCTGCTGCAACAGGATGTCACCCGTATCCAGACCCTCGTCCATGAGCATGATGGTTACACCCGTTTCCCTCTCCCCATTCATGATCGCCCGGTGAATGGGAGCAGCTCCACGGTAACGGGGCAGTAAAGAAGCATGAATATTGATACATCCCCGGGGAGGAAGGTGCAAAATGGAGGGCGGCAGGATCTGTCCAAAGGCCGCCACCACAATTACTTCCGGCTCCAACTGTTTAAGCTGCTCAACAAAGGCAGCGTCCCGTACCCGGACGGGCTGCAGGACCGGTAGCCCCATGTGCAGTGCAGCTTGTTTCACCGGAGAGGGTTGAATTTTTTTGCCCCTACCTTTGGGACGATCGGGCTGGGTAACCACTCCCACCACCGGGTATCCGGCACCCACCAGCCCCTTCAGGGCGGGCACGGCAAAGTCGGGAGTACCCATAAACACAACACGCATAAATCCTTCGCTCCCTAATCAGGCCCCTGGTTTGACACGCCGGATGCGCACGGCCCGGTCGATAAATAGTATACCATCAAGGTGATCAATTTCATGCTGCAATGCCCTGGCCAGGAAACCTCTGGCGTGGTGTTCTACCGGGTTACCGTGCCTATCCAGTCCTTTGACCCGCACTTCAGTGGCCCTGGTCACTTCCCCCACCACATTGGGTAGACTCAAACATCCTTCGGTATCAGTTTCTTCTCCCCGGGCCTCTACAATTTCAGGATTGATTAACTCAATTAAGCCTTCTCCAGTATCCACCACAATTACCCGCTTTGACACCCCGATCTGAGGTGCGGCCAGCCCTACCCCCCGGGCGTGATACATGGTGTCCCGCATGTTATCCAGCAGCTTATGAATATTGGGGGTAATTTTGGCAACCGGCCTAGCCTTTTCGCGCAATACCTCATCTCCATAAAGGACGATCTTAAAAACTGCCACCCCTTAAACCTCCTCAATTACATCATACTCTGTGGGGCAATGTCCACGGAAACCTGAACCCGGCGGTACCGGCCCGTCCCGGAAAAACCGTCCAGGGCGACCGTTACCGCTTCCCGCAGAACGCCTTGCGCCGAAGCTTTCAATACCAGGTGCCAGCGGTAGCGATCCTTAATGCGGGTGAGGGGAGCAGGGGCCGGCCCCAGCAGTTCAACCGGCACGCCAGCAGCATGGACTGCTTGTGCCAGGAAATCTGCCGCCTCCTGGACCTCCTTTTCCATCCTCCCGGTGACCAACAACCGGGCGAGGTGGGTATAAGGAGGGTAGCCCAGGGTCCGCCTTAAAGCCATTTCCCGGCGGTAAAACCCCTGGTAATCGTGGTTTTGGGCACAGGTCACGGCATAGTGATCCGGAGAATAAGTCTGGATCAGCACCTCTCCCCCCTGCTCTCCCCGGCCGGAGCGACCGGCCACCTGGGTGAGCAGCTGAAAAGTACGTTCGCTGGCCCGAAAATCGGGCATATAGAGGGAAATATCGGCATTGATCACTCCAACCAGAGTTACGCCGGGAATATCCAGCCCCTTGGCCACCATCTGGGTACCAATGAGGATGTCCGCTTCACCCTCACGAAAACTATCTACGATCTCCCTGTGGGCACCCCGTCGGCCTACGGTATCGCTGTCCAACCGCAGAACGCGGGCCGTAGGAAATAATCGCCGGATTTCCTGTTCTACCTTTTGGGTGCCCATGCCCAGATAGGCTACATGCCGGCTACCGCAGCCGGGACACAGGGAGGGAGCCAGCACACTGTAGTTGCAATAATGACAGCGCAGCCGCCCGCTCACATGATAGGTGAGGGAAATATCGCAGTAGGGGCATTTCAGCACCAGACCGCACTCCCGGCAAACCACCAGCGTGGAATAACCCCGCCGGTTTAAAAAAAGGATAACCTGTTCCCGGCGGGACAACCGCCGGGCGATGGCTTCCTGAAGATCACGGGAAAAGATGCCCTTGTTCCCTTCCTGCAACTCCCGGCGCAGGTCGACAAGGCGCACGGAAGGCAAGGGAAGTTCGCCCACCCGCCGGGTCATTTCCAGCAAATGGTACACCCCCCCACCAACGGCCTGGCAATATGATTCCAGGGAAGGGGTTGCGCTGCCCAGAACTACCACCGCCCCGGCATACCCGGCCAAACGCAGGGCCACCGTCCGGGCATGATAGCGAGGACTTTCCTCCTGTTTGTAGGAGGGTTCGTGTTCCTCATCTAAAATAATCAAACCGGGTTGCTCCAGGGGGGCAAAAATGGCCGAGCGGGCACCCAGCACCACCCCGGCCTCCCCGGTACGAAGGCGCTGATATTCATCATATCTTTCCCCGTCGGAAAGGCGGCTATGTAGCACGGCCACCTGGCGGCCAAAACGCCCCCTGAAAATATCAATCATCTGGGGGGTAAGGGCAATTTCCGGAACCAGCATCATGGCCTGTTTTCCCCGGGCCAGGGCCGCAGCGATGGCGTGGAGGTAAACCTCAGTTTTCCCGCTGCCCGTTACCCCGTGGAGCAAAAAAACCTGCCGTCCGCCTTTTTGATCCAGGGCCTCAATAATCTTGCTTACCGCCCGGATCTGTTCCCCATGGAGAACAGGTGGTTTTATCCTTTTTTCAGGCAAATCCTGGCACGGATCCCGGAACTCAATGCGTTCCTCACTGCGTAAAAGCCCCCTGGCAACCATGGCATCCACCACCCGGGGGGAAACACCGGCCGCTTCTGCCAGTTCCTTCCTGGACAGGCCGGGGCGGGCCTGAATAACCTGCCACACCGCAGCACTCTTTGGTGCTCGCCGGGGATCGGGAACCTCGCAGCAGGCTGCCGGCCACAATCCCCGTACCTTTTTCGGCCCCTTCACCTGTAAAAGGGGCCAGATCATGGCTCGCAGTGCTTTAACCGTAGGGCAGAGGTAATAGGCCGCCATCCAGCGGGCCAGAGCCAGTTGGTGGGGGGTGAATAGGGGCCCCTCGTCTAAAAGGGCAGCCACATCCTTTAAATCAGCAGGGTTCGGTGCCGGACTAAAACCAACCACATAGCCCTCTACTTTACGGCGACCGAAGGGTACCAGCACCCGGCTGCCAACCTGCACCTTGCCCGCCAGGGAAGGGGGCACGTTATAATGAAAGACCTTGTCCACCTGACGGAGAGCTAAAGACACCAGCACTTCCGCGTGCAACCTTATCTCTCCCTGCTACCAAACTTCAGGCGGGGTACACAGGCCCGGGGGGGCGGGGCAGAAACCTCCGGTAGGGACTCTTTTTTTGGTCTCTCAAATTGCCATTTTACGGTAAATACCGGTTTTTCCGTTTCCGCACCCTTGTCGGCCGCCTCCAGCATCCCGGGCGGCGGCACCGGCACCGGTACCGGTAACCGACCTTCCTCCGCGGGAAAACGGGGTGCGTGGGTAATGGTAATGCTGCTTAAAATGAATTCGTCTTCCCGGGTCAGCTCTCCACCGCTGTAATAACGCCGGCGTAATTCAGCCCTTGGAATAAAGGCCGAAAATTCCGCCGGCACATTCATCTTGGTGCGACGGCTCATGCGCATGGTTAATTCCCCAAGCCGGATGTCGACTTTGTCGACCTGGCGCCACTTATGCCGCTCCGGACAATGAGGCGCTGAAAACCAGGGATGGTAGAACATGGCATCACCCCCTGGTATATTTTACTGCCCATAGCGCTGAAAGGATACATTTATAACCTCTCAGTGTCAAAAATTAAGCAATCCTGTGCCCGCAGGGAGTATATGAACGGGTATTAACCGTTGACGGAAGTATTTAATATATTTACAATTAAAGTACAAGAATATTTTAGGAGGAATGCGCTTGCCTCCAGACGAGGGTTACTTGGCCGTGCGTGCCGTAATTGAGCTGACCCGTACCATGGACCTGCTGGAGGACTTGCTGGCCAGGCACTTTGCCCATTTCAACCTTTCTCAGCCCAAATTTAACGCCTTGATGGAACTGTATCATGCCGGGGAACAGGGCCTTCCCCTTTCCGAACTGGGGCAGCGCATGTTGGTTAGCCGGGCCAATATTACCGGTCTGGTGGATCGGCTGGAAAGGGACGGGCTGGTGGTTCGTGTTGTTGATCCTAAAGACCGGCGTGTGATCCGGGCTCAAATCACTCCCCGGGCCGTCCAGCTCCTCCACGGTGTCTTACCTCTACACAACGACCTGATCAAACGGGCTACATCCTGTTTAAACAGGGAAGAAAAGGAAACCCTTATCCGTCTTTTAGTTAAACTGCAACAGGGCCTGGATAAATTGTAAAAAATCTTTGAAACCGCCAGTCGCAAACGGGCGGATATTTAACACTTAATTAAGGAGGTTGATCGCTTTGAAGTGCGCCAGATGTCAGGAGGAAGTATTACCTCAAGATAGCTACGACTATTACGGGCAAACTTTATGCGAGGATTGTTACATTGTTGCCCTGCAACCTCCTAAACCCTGCGACCCGGCAGCCGTGGCCAGCGCTAAAGCCACCAGAAAACAGCTGGGACAGACAGGCACCGACGGTCTGACCCCGCTCCAAAAGAGAATTTATGAATACATCAAAGCAAAGGGAAAGGCAACCAAGGAAGAACTGGCCAGTACCTTTGATCTGCCCCAGTGGGAACTGGAAAAACAGTTTGCGGTTCTGCGCCATTGTGAACTGGTCAGAGCCACCAAAGAAGGAAATCAAATATATCTCACTTTATGGTAATATAAAAACCTTTTAGCTGTGCGTCTGGGAACGTAACTCTACCACCACATCGAGAATGCGGTGTGCCAGTGTTTTTTTGTCCATCACCGGCAGGGGCTGGATACGCCCGTCGCGATAGAACAGCTTGACAATGTTGGTGTCGGCGCCAAAGCCCGCACCCGGTTGGGTAACATCATTGGCCACCAGCAGGTCCAGATTTTTTTTGCGCAGCTTTTGCAGGGCATTGGCCTCTAAATCTTCGGTTTCGGCAGCAAAACCCACCAGTGTCTGGTGTGGTGCTTTACGTTGCCCCAATTCAAATAAAATATCGGGATTCTTTTCCAGCTCAAGGATCAGAACTCCCTCTGCCTTTTTTATTTTCTGGCCCGCCACTATTTTGGGGCGGTAGTCAGCTACTGCTGCCGCTTTAATCACCACATCCTGAGTGGAAAAGCGCTCCATTACAGCCTGATACATCTGCTGTGCGGTTTCGACGGAAACCAGCTCCACGCCGGCGGGCGGGTCCAAACTGGTGGCAGCGGATACCAGGGTAACCGCTGCCCCCCGCTGTATGGCTGCCGCGGCCAGGGCATAGCCCATTTTGCCCGAACTGCGGTTGGAGATATAACGTACCGGATCCAGGGGCTCCCTGGTCCCTCCGGCGGTAACCAGTACTTTTAATCCACCGAGGTCACCCGGTGAAGAAAACAGGCCTTTGATATGTTCCAGGATAACCTCGGGGGCAGGCATGCGGCCGCGACCTTCCACACCACAGGCCAGGCGGCCCACCTCCGGTTCTACAATATGGTAACCCATCTCCTGAAGCCGCTTCAGGTTGGCCTGCACCGCCGGGTGAGCATACATGTAGGCGTTCATGGCCGGGCAGAGGAGCACCGGGCAGGTAACCGCTAAAACCAGGGAGCTCAAAAGATCGTCGGCGAGGCCGTGGGCCAGCTTGGCCAGGATATTCGCCGTAGCCGGGGCAATCACAACTAAATCGGTCCTGGTGGCCAGCTCAATGTGGGGAATAGCCCCACCGGCATGGCGGCCAAACAGGGCAGTATGCACCGGTCGCCCGGTGAGGGCGGCAAAGGTTAGGGGTCGCACAAATTCCTGTGCCGCTTGCGTCATGACCACGTCCACCAGGGCACCGGCCTTGGCGAGGGCACTGGCCAGCTCTACAGCTTTATAGGCGGCAATTCCCCCGGTTACGCCCAGGATGACGGACCTGCCCGCGAGCATGCTTTTCGCCCCCCCGCACTACTTTACGCCATGTTTGGTCCGGCGGTAACGGATCTGACCCCGGACAATTTCGTGTAATGCCCGGGTAACCGGCTTGACTGTCGGGCTATCTCCCTCTTCTTCGCCTCTATCCGTCAGCATTCTGGCTCTTTTCGCCACCACCACGACCAGCGTGTAACGGCTATCAACTTTTTTCATTAATTCGTCTAGAGATGGTTGATTCATGGCGATCCCCCGCACTCACCAGGAATTCTCTTTAAAATCCATTAAATTACCCCAGCTTTCATCCATTTTTATGCGCTGAGGACGGCATTTTTCGGCCACAAGAATTGATTGTAGGGTAGCTACAGCTTCCTCAACATGCCGGTTAATCACCAC
Source organism: Desulfofundulus salinus (assembly GCF_003627965.1). Classification (NCBI taxonomy): domain Bacteria; kingdom Bacillati; phylum Bacillota; class Clostridia; order Eubacteriales; family Peptococcaceae; genus Desulfofundulus; species Desulfofundulus salinus. Next base: position 1,993,794 of record NZ_RBWE01000001.1, read on the forward strand.
ATAATCGTAACGGAAAAGGAACTGCAATTCCGTGTTTGCCCAGTGCAACCGTCTTTGAATCTCTTCGATGGAATCAGTACCGCGACCGGTAAGGCGCTCGGCCAACGCAGCCCGGGAAGGGGGTAGGAGAAAAACCAGTACTGCTGAGTGAAACTTCTTTTTAACCTGCAGGCCCCCCTGAACATCAATCTCCAGGAGCACATCCTCACCCCTGGCCAGGGCATCCTCTACCGTTTTTAGCGGTGTACCGTAATAGTTGCCGTAGACCTCCGCCCACTCCAGCAATTCCCCGGCATCGATCATTTGCTGGAACTTTTCCCGGGAGACAAAAAAGTAATTAACCCCGTCCACTTCCCCAGCCCGGGGTTTTCTGGTCGTGGCGGAAATGGAAAGGTGAATCCCCGGTTCTTTTTCCAGCAAAGCACGGCAAACGGTTCCCTTACCGGCCCCGGAGGGACCGGACAGTACCATCAATATGCCCTCTGATCTCATGATTATTCATCCGATCGCTCTTCCGACTGAGCAGGAGTGCTCTCCTTGTTTACCAGACGATGGGCAACCGTTTCCGGCTGTACGGCGGAGAGAATTACATGATCGCTATCGGTAATAATCACTGCCCGGGTACGCCGCCCGTAGGTGGCATCCACTAGCTTGCCCTGATCACGGGCCTCGTTAATAATGCGCTTGATAGGTGCCGATTCGGGGCTGACAATAGCCACAATGCGGTTTGCCGAAACAATATTGCCAAAGCCGATATTAATCAATCTAATCTCCATCATTTTCCCCCCTGCCACGGGATTATTCGATATTCTGCACCTGTTCTCGCATCTTCTCCAGTTCGCTTTTTACCTCCACCACCACCCGGCTGATCTCAAGGTCAGGTGCTTTAGAGGCAATGGTGTTGATCTCCCGGTTCATCTCCTGAATCAAGAAGTCCAGCTTGCGGCCCACGGAGCCACCCTCGTTCAGAAATTCCCGGAACTGGGCTATATGACTGGCCAGGCGCACCACTTCCTCGGCAATACTGGAACGTTCGGCAAAAACGGCCACCTCCGTAGCCAGACGGGCTTGATCCAGCGGTGTATCGCGCAGCCACTCCTGCAGTCTATGGGTCAGGCGGTTGTGGTATTCCGCGACCACCTGCGGTGCCCTGGCCTTGATTTGCTCGTTCAGTTCTGCAACCCGTTCCAGGCGACGGGTCAAATCCGCCTTGAGCTGGCTGCCCTCGGCAAGGCGCATTTGCACCAAACCATCCAGCGCCTGTTCCAGGGCCCCGGAAACCAGGGGCCACCACGCATCATCATCTTCGACAGGTTCGTCCACCACCAGCAGTCCCGGTAGATTAATCAGATGCTGTATGGTGACGGGATCTGTTAATCCCAGGATGGCCTTTAATTCCTCCATTGCCTTATAATACGATTTAGCCAGGGCTTTGTCAACTTTTACAACTGGACTTTGCTCACCGCATTCCTCCACGGAAAAGTAACCGTCAATCCGCCCGCGGAAGATGCGGGACTGAATCAGCCTCCTGGCTCGATCCTCCAGGGAAACCATATTCCGGGGCAGGCGCAGGACAACTTCACAAAAGCGGTGATTCACAGATTTAAGTTCCACCGTAAATTTTTTGCCCTGCCCGCATGATTCACCCCGGCCAAAGCCCGTCATGCTCTTAAGCAAAAATCCTGCTCCTTTCCAAAAGTGTATTAATTGTTAGCGCAAGGGGAACGATCAGCCCTCGTTCCCCTTAATCAATTTGGAAGAAAAACTGTTCAATGCGGTTGAGTCCTTCCACAATGTTTTCCATGGAGGTGGCGTAGGAAAGGCGGAAACAGCGGTCATCGCCAAAAGCCACCCCGGGAACCACCGCCACCTTGACCTCATCCAAAAGAAGGCCGGCCAGATCGCTGGCTCCGTTAATCTGCCTCCCTTTATACTGGCGACCAATATACCTGGCCATAGAAGGAAAAACATAAAAGGCGCCGCTCGGGGTGTTACAGGAAATTCCCGGTATAGCGTTCAACCGCTGGAGCATGTAATCACGCCGCTGCCGGAATTCCGCCACCATTTCCTTCAGGGGCTCCTGGGTGCCGGTTAGGGCAGCCACACTGGCCGCCTGGGCAATGGAGGTGGGATTGGAGGTGGAGTGACTTTGCAAATCAACCATGGCCCTGGCCACCTCCGTGGGGGCGGCAGCATAGCCAATGCGCCAGCCCGTCATGGCATAGGCCTTGGACATTCCGTTAATGACCACCGTTTGCTCCTTTAAAGCCGGGCTTAAGGAAGCTATGCTCACGTGTTCGCAACCGTCATAGATCAGTTTTTCGTAGATTTCATCGGAAATAACCACCAGCCCGTGGTCTTCAATTACCTTTCCCAACTCCACCAATTCTTCCTTAGTGTATACTGCCCCGGTGGGGTTGCCGGGAGAGTTTATAATCACCATCTTAGTGCGCGGGCTAACTACCGACAGCAGTTCCTCGGCCGTCAATTTGAACCCGTTTTCCTGGCGCGTCTGGACGATTACCGGCACCGCACCGGCCAGCTTGATCTGCTCCAGGTAGGTGACCCAGTAGGGTGCCGGCAAGATAACCTCATCCCCCGGCTGAAGGAGCACCATCATGGCGTTGTAGAGGGAATGCTTGGCTCCGGCGGAAACCACAATTTGCTCCGGCGTATACTCCAGTCCGTTGTCCGCCTTCAATTTTTGCACGATGGCTTCTTTTAGCTCCATGGTACCGCCTACGGGAGTATACTTGGTCATACCCTTGCGGATGGCAGCCATGGCCGCTTCTTTTATATGCTCCGGAGTATCGAAGTCCGGTTCCCCCGCACCAAAATTAATAACCTTTTCTCCGGCAGCAATCATTTTCTTGGCCCGGGCATCGATGGCCAGGGTGGGTGAAGGACTGATGTTTTTGACCCTGTCGGCAAGTTTCACGGCTGATCACTCCTGCAACGCGTTTTTAGAATCTTACTGGCCCGAGGTTTTTCTTAATGCGTTCCACTGCTTCTTTTAGACGGGCGGTATCCACAGTGAGGGACATCCGGAAATAACCGGCTCCATTGGCACCGTAACCGGTACCCGGCGTTATCACAACCCCGGCCTTTTCCAAAACCAGCTCGGTAAATGATTCGCTGGTATGCCCCGCCGGAACGGGAGCCCAGACATAAAAGGTGGCCTTTGGTTTTTCCAGTTTCCAGCCCAGGGAGTTCAAGCCGTCCACCAGGATGTCCCGGCGTTCGCGGTAAAGGGCGTTAACCCGGTCAATAACCTCCCGCGGCCCGTTTAATCCCGCCATAGCAGCATACTGGATGGCCTGAAATTGTCCGGAATCCAGATTTGACTTCAGGCGGCCCAGGGCCTCGATGACTTCCGCGCAGCCTGCGGCCCAGCCAATCCGCCAGCCGGTCATATTAAAGGGCTTGGAAACGGAGCTAAACTCAATACCTACCTCCTTGGCGCCGGGGACTTGCAAAAAGCTTGGCGGCCGGTAACCATCAAAGGCCACTTCCGAATAGGCCGCATCGTGACAGACCAGGACGTCAAACTCCCGAGCAAAGGCCACCACTTCGGCAAAGAAAGACTTACTGGCCACCGCCCCCGTGGGGTTGTTGGGATAATTGATAAACATCATTTTAGCCCGCCTGGCCACTTCTGTAGGGATGGCAGCCAGATCGGGAAGGTATCCCCGATCGGCCTTTAAGGGCATATAGTAGGGCTCCGCCCCGGCCAGGATGGCTCCCCCTGCATAAACAGGATAACCCGGGTCTGGTACCAGCACCGTGTCCCCGGGGTTGAGATAGCACCAGGAAATATGGGCGATGCCTTCCTTGGAACCAATAAGGGTGACCACTTCGGTTTTGGGATCCAGCTGTACTCCGAAACGACCGGCATACCAGTTGGCCACTGTCTGGCGATAGCTGAGCATACCTATGGAAGAAGGGTACTGGTGGTTGGCCGGGTTGCGGGCTTCCTTAATCAGTTCCTCGATAATGTAGTCCGGAGTGGGCTGGTCCGGATCGCCGATCCCCAAGCTGATAATGTCCACCCCGGCAGCCTTTTTTTCCTCTATCAACCGCTCAATACGGGCAAAGAGATAGGGGGGTAAATTTTTTATGCGTTGCGCCTGTTCGAACCGCAAAATCAATACCTCCTTAACAACACTATTCTCGGCAGGAGATCTGGCCGCAGAAGACCTCCTCTGCCGGGCCGGTCATGTATAAATGATCGTCTTCCATCCATTCAATGAGCAGGGTTCCCCCGGGTAAGTGAACCTTGACCACACGGTCCGAGTAATTGTTCAGCACACCGGCCACCACCGTGGCACAGGCCCCGGTACCGCAGGCCAGGGTAGGCCCCGCACCCCGCTCCCAAACCCGTACCCTTACCTCGCTCCTGTTTAAAACCTGCACAAACTCCACGTTGGTTTTACGGGGGAAAAGGGGATGCTTTTCCAGTTTTGGCCCCAACCCGTGCAGGTCTACCTGCTCCACATCGGGAACAAAAAGCACACAGTGGGGATTGCCCATGGAGACGGCAGTTATATGGAAGGTTTGCCCCTCCAGAACCAGGGGTTCATTGATCACCCGCCCCGGAGGACCAATCATGGGAATGTCCTGCCGTTCCAAACGGGGGATGCCCATATCCACCCGCACCGCGGCCACCCGCCCGTTCTCCAGCACCAGCCGGGGCACCATCACGCCGGCCCTGGTTTCGATATGCATTACCTCTTTTTTGATCCCGCCCCGTTCGTAGAGATATTTGGCCACACAGCGAATGGCGTTGCCGCACATTTCTGCCTCGCTGCCATCGGCGTTAATGATCTGCATGAAAGCATCGGCCCTGGGGCTTGCACGGAGGAGCACCAGGCCGTCGGCCCCAATACCAAACTGGCGGTGACAGAGCAGCCGGGCTGTTTCAAATAAATCCTCCCCACCCGGCCACTCCTGTTTTACCAGATCAACCAGGATAAAATCGTTTCCCAAACCGTGTACTTTAAAGAACTGCAATTAGGTAAGCCCTCCTTAAGATCCTGCCGCCTAACCCCACTTGGTTTGGCGACAGTACCCCTGAATCGTATTATTTCCTTAGTCGGAAGGGACAAAATTAATACTTCGCCCTGCCCGGCAGTTTTCCTGCAAAAGATCCAAAGTTCGGGCTCTAGACTTTAATATACATTATTTTTTCCCTGACCCGCAACTGCAGGTGCCTGAAGGCGGTATTAAACAGGGGCGGGGTCAGGGAGACCAGAATAACAACCAGCCAGTGCGGAGCATCCAGGGGTACGGTATGAAATGCCGGCTGCAAATAGGGTACATAAGTAACCGCCAGTTGTAAAAGTATGGAACAGAGTACTGCCGCCAGCAGGTGGGGATTAGAGAACAACCCCACTTCCCAGATGGTATGATGTTCCGAACGACAGGTAAAGACAAAAAACAGCTGGGAAAAAACCAGGGTGTTAAAGGCCATGGTCCGGGCCAGATCCAGGTGGCCGTAACCCAGGGAATAAACGCCGGCAAAAACGATCAATGTACCCAGGCCGATAGCCAGGCCGCTGCCCAGGATACGCCAGGCCAGGCCGTGGGCAAAAATACTCTCCCGGGGGTGCCGGGGCGGCCTGTACATGATGTCGGGATCGGGCGGATCTACCCCCAGGGCCATGGCCGGCAACCCGTCGGTAACCAGGTTCATCCATAATATCTGAATGGGCAAAAGGGGTAAAGGCAGTCCGGCCAGCACGGCAAAAAACATGACCAGCACTTCCCCCACATTGCAGGAAAGCAGGTAACGGATAAATTTGCGAATATTATCATAGATACCTCGCCCCTCCTCCACGGCGGCCACAATGGTGGTAAAATTATCGTCGGCCAAAACCATGGAGGAAGCCTCTTTGGTTACGTCCGTCCCGGTTATGCCCATGGCAATACCGATATCCGCTTCCTTAATTGCCGGGGCATCATTGATCCCGTCTCCGGTCATAGCCACCACATGGCCGGCCTGCTTCAGTGCCCGTACAATGCGAAGTTTGTGCCGGGGCGACACCCGGGCGTATACCGCCACTTCCCCCACAATCCGCCCTAATTGCTCATCGTCCAGCTGGTCCAGTTCGCTTCCGGTTAAAATGCGCCCCTGCCTTCCCAAAAGACCCAGCTCCCTGGCCACGGCCGCAGCAGTCAGGCGGTGATCGCCGGTAATCATCACCACCTTGATTCCCGCCCGGCGGCAGCGTTGCACGGCCATCACTGCCGCCGGCCGGGGCGGGTCGATCATCCCCGCCAGGCCCACAAAAACGAGATTTTGTTCTACCTCCGCTTCCGTCAACTCCCCTGTGGATGCTGGCCCCAGCCTGCACCAGGCCAGGGCCAGGACCCGCAGGGCGTCGGAAGCCATGGCGGCATTCTGCCGTAAAATTTCTTCCCGCTGGCGGGGTGTTAAAGGAACTATGCGGCCCTGGCGGTAATGATGGGTACAGAGCTCGAGCACAACATCGGGCGCCCCTTTGACATAGGCAACCAGGGTGCCATCAGCTTGCTTGTACACCACGGACATGCGCTTGCGTTCGGAATCAAAGGGGAACTCCATGACCCTTTGCTCGTGGCGTTCCAGTTCTTCCCGCCAGAAGCCCCCCTTGGCCGCCATGACCAGCAACGCCCCTTCGGTGGGATCGCCGTTGATGGACCAGACGGGGGATTCCCGGCAGGCCAAACTGCGAAACAATCCTCCTATGGAAATCCCGCTGCGGGTAAGCACCGCATTATTGCACAGGGCGGCAATCTTGAAAAATAACTGGAGCTCCTCGGCACGGGGGGACAGCGAGGTAATGATTTGCCCCTTGGGATCATACCCTTCTCCAGTAAACTCCAGGGGAACCTGGCCCACCACGGCCCGACGCACCGTCATTTCATTTTGAGTCAGGGTACCGGTTTTGTCGGAACAGATCACCGTGGCGCAACCCAGAGTCTCTACCGCCGGCAACTTGCGAATGATAGCCCGACGCCGGATCATGCGCTGCACCCCAATGGCCAGGGCGACGGTAACAATGGCGGGCAGCCCCTCGGGAATGGCTGCCACGGCCAAACTCACTCCGGCCAGGAACATCTGGTGGGCCGGCTCACCGCGGTAAATGCCCACCGCCACCACCAGGGCACAAACCAGCAGGCAAAAAGCCACCAGTCCCCGTCCCAACTGGGCCAGGCGGCGCTGCAGGGGAGTCTCTTCACTCCCCGCCTCTTGAATTAACCCGGCAATGCGGCCCATCTCGGTGGCCATTCCCGTGGCCACCACTATCCCCCTCCCCCGGCCGCGGGTTACCACTGTCCCCAGGTAGGCCATGTTACGGGCATCTCCAGGGGTAACCCTGCCCGAAATGGGCTCTACCTTCTTTTTAACGGGGGCGGACTCACCGGTAAGGGCAGACTCCTCTATTTCCAGGTTTACCGCCTCCAATAGCCGCAGGTCGGCCGGCACCCGATCTCCCGCCTCCAGTAAAACCACATCCCCGGGTACCAGTCCTGCGGCGGAGGTCTTTTGTTCCATCCCCCCCCGGATCACCCGGGCCTCGGGAGCGGTGAGCTCTTTTAAAGCCTCCATGGAGCGCTCGGCCCGGTATTCCTGGATACAACCCAGGATGGCATTGATGATCACAATGACCATAATGGTGGCAGCATCCATAAACTCTCCCAAAAAACCGGAGATCACAGTAGCCGCCAGCAAAATTAAAACCATGAAATCTTTAAACTGTTCCACGAACATCCGCCATAAAGGCACCCGCGGTGCCCTGGCCAGTTCATTGGGGCCAAAGCGGGCGGCCCTCTCCCTGACCTCCCGCTCATCCAGGCCCCGGTGCGGATCGGACTGAAACACCGCTGCCACTTCTTCGCCAGTTAAGGAATACCATTGTTCCGGCATTGGCCCTCACCCCTACCATTGCGGTTTGTCCCACTTAAACATATGCGCATCACCTGGCAAAAATAACCTCCGAGGGGCATGATCCAAACTATCCCTTTGCTAAAGCTGGCAAAGGGAGCGGGGCAGCACAAAAACCATTTACGAAACGTGGCGCGGTGGTAAACAAACCGCGTATCTTGCGTAATCCTGTCGATATTGGTGCGGTACGGAAAAACGGTAGCAGAATCCTTGCCCGTACCTTGCGGGCCGCCGGCCGGAAGTGATAAACTGTTTGTAAATATTCAGTAAGCCCGGTTGGATGCGGCGCTGTCCCCGCTCACTCCAGTGCTCCGCGCCGACAGCACCGCGGCTCGCTTCGGACCGGCTCTGGCTCTCTGCGGATTGCCCGCCACTAATCATTCTTCGTTGTTACCTTTTGAAACAATATGTCTTAAAAGGTCCTCTTCCGGGTAGTTCATCATGCGTCCTCGAGAGCCGAGCCGGCAGCCTCGCTTCACCGGGTGCTGTTACCGGCGCTTCGCAAGTCGTTCGCTCCGGACAGCGCCGCATCCTCCTCATAACGGTTTTACTAAATATTTTCAACTGTTTGGTAACATGCCAGTGGAAAGGAAGTCTTCTATGCCTTTTGATGGACTGGTAATGGCAGCGGTACGCAAAGAGTTGGAAAACGAACTGCTCGATGGACGCATTGACAGAATCTACCAACCTTCTCCCCTGGAGATACATTTGCTCATCCACCGCCCGGGCACCCGGGCCCGCCTGCTGCTTTCCGCTCATCCGGAAAACGCCCGGGTACACTTAACCGGGCGGGTAAGGGAAAACCCCCCATCCCCACCGGTATTTTGCATGGTCCTGCGTAAGCACCTGGAGGGAGGCCGCATCCGGGAAATCCACCAGCGGGGGCTGGACCGGGTACTGGTTTTCCAGGTTCAGAGCTATAACGACCTGGGAGAACCCTGCCTCAAGGAACTGATATGTGAAATCATGGGGCGGCACAGCAACATTATTCTGGTTAACCCCGATACAAAGCAAATTATTGACGCCATCAAGCGCTATACCTACGCCGTCAGCCGCCACCGGGAGGTTTTGCCCGGGCGGGAATATATACCCCCACCGGAACAGCACAAACTAAATCCCCTTGAACTGAAAGAAGAGGAATTCCGCCAGGCGTTGCTAGAAGCTCCCCTGGAAACCCCAGTAGCCGCTATCTTGCAGCGCATCCTGGATGGGATTAGCCAGGTGATGGCCCGGGAGATCCTTTGCCGGGCCGGACTGGCTCAAGATCTTATTTTGGACCATTGCGGGGAATATGAAATAGTGGTTTTGTGGCAGGCAATTCAACAAATGGCCGGCGCCATTGCCCGGGGAGAATTCCAACCTTCCCTGGTGCTGGACGAACAGGGCAGGCCCAGGGAATTTGCCGCCTTTGATCTAACCCATTTTCACCCTTTAACCCGCCGGCAGGGCAGCATGAATGCTTTAGTCGATCTCTTTTATACGGCCAGGGAAGAAGACCAGGCTTATCAAAGTAAAAAACAATCCCTGCTTACCGTGGTGCGGCGGGAGATGGGTCGCCTATCCCAAAAGCTTTCCCTGCAGGAGGAAAGCCTGGCCAAAGCCGAACGGGCAGAAGAATATAGAATCTTTGGGGAACTGCTCACGGCCAACCTGTATCGCCTGGAAAAAGGTCTTAGCGAGGTTACCCTGGAAAATTTCTACGACCCGGAAAAAAAGATGGTAACCATTCCGCTCGATCCCCGGTTGAGCCCGGTGCAAAATGCCCAGGCCTACTTTAAAAAATATACCAAGGCCAAACAAACCAGGGAGGAAACCGGAAACCGGATAGAGCAAACCCAAAGAGAGCTGGAATATTTAAAGGGCGTAGAAACGGCCATTACCCAGGCCACAACCGTACTAGAACTGGTGGAAATCAGGGAAGAACTGGAGGAGCAAGGCTACTTGAAGCCGGCAAGCAGGGAAAAGAAAAGGGAACCGGAAAAACCCCGGCCCCTTGTTTTTACTTCCAGCGATGGTTTTACCATTTTAGTGGGAAGGAACAACAAGCAAAACGACTACCTCACCCTGCGCCTGGCCAAAGGCGAAGATGTCTGGCTGCACACCAAGGACATCCCCGGTTCCCACGTGCTCATTCGCACCGGCGGACGGACAGTACCGGAAACCACCCTGGCCGAAGCTGCCTCCCTGGCCGTTTATTTCAGCCGGGCCAGGGAATCGCAAAACGTGCCGGTGGACTATACCCTGTGCAGAAACGTACACAAACCCCGGGGAGCCCGTCCCGGCTACGTTATTTATACCGGACAGCGCACCCTCATCGTTAATCCCAATCAGGAATTGGTAAAAAGGCTCAAGGCGTAACCGCCGGAATCGCACCTTTCAGGATCAGCCCCCGGCGGCCAGCCTTAACCCTGCGGCGGCAATCATGTCCAGGTCCTTTTGTACTTCATTGCCCCGGGTGGTGAGATAGCTGCCGATCATCAGACCGTTAACGGCAACCTCCAGGGCTTTTTGCTGTTTTTCCCCCAAACCGGGCTCCCGCCCCCCGCACAGGCGCAAAACGGCCCGGGGCATGATCAGGCGGAAAAGGGCCAGGGTTCTGAAGATCTCCTCTACCGGCAGGGGCTTTTGTCCGGCCAGGGGCGTGCCGGGAATGGGATTTAAAATGTTTACCGGAACTGATGTTACCCCAAGTTCCCGCAGTTCCAGGATCATTTCCATCCGGTCAGCCATGGTTTCCCCCATTCCGATGATCCCACCGGAACAAACCTTTAATTCGGCCGACCGGGCGGCCCGGATGGTAGCCACCCTATCCTCAAAGGTATGGGTGGTGCAGATGTGGGGAAAATAACTCCGGCCGGTTTCCAAATTATGATGATAGGTGGTTACCCCGGCTTCCCTTAAACGCCGGGCCTTATCCCAATCAATGATCCCGAGGGAAGCACAGAGTTCCAGGCGGGTTTCGGTCCGAAGCACCCGGTAAATGTCCAGCACCCGCTCAAAATCCCGCTGTCCAATGCCCCGGCCGCTGGTCACCAGGGCAAAACGTCGTGCCCCGGCGGCTTCCATGCGCCGGGCCTTTTCCAGGGCCTCTTCCGGCCCAATCAAAGGATAAGTTTTCGCCCCGGTCCGGTAGCGGGAGGATTGGGCGCAAAAACGGCAGTCTTCACTGCAAAGACCAGACCGGGCATTGATGATGGAACAGAGCTCCACTTCCCGGCCCCCGAAGCGCTCGCGTACCTGCCGGGACAAGTCTACCAACTCCTCCAGCTTCTCCGGCGGCCAGCTGGCCAGGGCAAATGCTTCTTCCCGGGTTAAGCCCTCTCCTTCCAGGACCCTATTTTTCATCTCCTGCCACATAAGCTAAAACCCCCAAAGATTTTCAACTAAATTTATCCAGGCATGGGGTTCACCTGCTTTTTTAGGGTTGGGATAAGAACTTTTCCCTTGTTCATCGAGCGGCATCACATCACCTTCAAAAGGCGGCAGTCTTTTTCTACGAAAAATGGGATTAGATGGCTTTTTTACTCACCCGTGACCACGGCTATGGATTCATAAGTGATCTCCAGGACCTGGTTTAACTCCTCTTCCGACATGGTCAGTACGGGCATGAGCACGATCACATTACCCAGGGGACGGATAACCAGCCCTCGCCGGCGGGCCTCCAGGATCACCCGGTGGCCCACCTGCTCCTCCAAAGGGTAAGGTTGTTTGGTCTTCTTATCCGCCACCAGCTCAATACCCACCATCATGCCCCGCTGGCGGATGTCCCCCACATGGGCCAGCTCCCAGAAACCTTCCAGCTTCCGGCGCAAAAGTTCAATTTTGGGCTGCAGAGCGGCCAGCAAATTTTCCTTTTCAAATAACTCAATGCTGGCCAGGGCGGCAGCACAGGCCAGGGGATTGCCCGTGTAGGTATGGCCATGATAAAAGGTCTTGCATTCCTCCGGTTTACCCAGAAAGGCGCTATAAACCTCGTCGGTAGTCAGGGTGGCGGCAAGGGGGAGATATCCTCCGGTAATACCCTTGGCCAGGCACATCAAATCGGGAGAAACCCCTTCGTGTTCACAGGCAAAGAGTCGCCCCGTGCGGCCAAAACCCACCGCCACCTCATCGGCAATCAGCAGAACGCTATACCTGATGCATAGCTCACGCACCCGGCGGAGGAAACCGTCCGGTGCGGTGATCATCCCGGCGGCCCCCTGAACCAGGGGTTCGATGATCAATGCGGCAACCTCCTGGTGGTGCGCCTTTAGCAGTTCTTCCAGCCGGTCCACACAGGCCATCCCGCAGCTTTTCCTTTCTCTTTCCAGCGGGCAGCGGTAGCAATAGGGAGCGGGGGCGTGGAGACATTCAAAAAGCAGGGGCTTAAAGATGCCGTGAAAAAGGGGCATGCCGCCCACGCTGACCGAACCAATGGTGTCCCCGTGGTAGGCTTCCACCAGGGAGATGAACTTCGTCTTGCTGCGGAAGCGCCCCCCTTCCTTTTGCTGCCAGTATTGAAAGGCCATTTTTAAAGCAATCTCCACGGCGGTGGCCCCGGCGTCGGAATAAAAAACTTTATTGAGCCCCGGGGGAGTAATCTCCACCAGCTTTTTGGCCAGGAGGATCGAGGGGATGTTGGCCAAACCCAACAGGGTGGAATGGGCTATTTCATCCAGCTGTTCTTTGATGGCCCGGTTTAATACGGGATGACAGTGGCCGTGTACGGTCACCCAGAGGGAGGAAACTCCATCCAGGTAGCGGTTTCCCTCCACATCAATAAGGTAGCTTCCCTCACCCCGGGCAATAATCAGGGGTTTTTCCTGGGCATATTGCTGCATCTGGGTAAAGGGATGCCAGACGTACTCCTTGTCCCACTGTTCCAAAAGGGCGGGATCGTATTTAATCAAATCGAGCACCTCCGGAAGAAATAGACTGGATAAATGCCCGGTTGGCTGCCGCCCAGCACTCACCCCAAAATATGACTATACTACCGGCGTTCCAGGTTTAAATGGCACATCGGGTTTCGAAAAGAGCCAGTAATCATGGTGAGTGCTGGGTCCACTCGCCCATTTTAAGCGCAACGTTTTCATTTCATCCTGGGAGCAAGCACGTTTATCCTGTACCAGTGCACCCGCAAATCCGGGAAACCAAATCCTCCCAGACCACAGTGTTTTCCACTGTCTCCACCAGCCCGTCAGCGCTCCCTTTTTCCACACTGACCCCCGGGAGGTAGGGCACTATCCCCAGCACGGGCACGCCGGTCATAGTTGCAATAATCCCCGGGTTGTCCTTTTCCGCAGGACCCGCCTCCCCTGCTTTCAGGCCGTTAATAATTATTCCGGCCACGGGAAGACCTCTGTTTTGAGCATAGGCTACGGTCAGCACGGTATGGTTGATGCTGCCCAGCCCCGGGCGGGCCACCACCAGCAGGGGCAGGGAAAGCTCCCGGGCCAGGTCGGCCACGGTAAAGTCGGGACCGGAAAGGGGCACACACAACCCCCCGGCCCCCTCTACCAGGACCAGCTCGTGGCGTTGAAACACTTCCCGGCAAAAATCCACCACCCGTGACGGTTCAACTCTTTCCCCCGAAAGCTTTGCGGCCAGGTGAGGGGAAACAGCAGGGGTAAAACGATAAAGGTTCAGCTCATCTATGGACTGGGGCAGGCCGGCCACATGACGGTAAAAAACTACATCCTCGGGGACTATCCGCCCCTTGGCCTCAATTGCCCCGCTCTGTACCGGTTTTATGGCTACGGCATCAATTCCACGGCGACGCCAGACCCCCACCAGGGCGGCGGTGATGACTGTCTTGCCCACACCGGTATCAGTACCGGTAACCAGATATCCCCTGCCCATTAAAACACCTCCCGGTGGACTGGATTGACGGATTGTAGTGTCTTATATACCCTGCCGCCAACCAGGGAGGCTACCAGGGATAAAAACAGATCCCCCGGTGCACAGACAATGGCTCCAAACCATACCGCCTGGGCCAGGGTGAAGGGTTTTTGCACCACGTAATTTAAAATTATGTACAGGTGGATCACTCCCAGGACGTAAACCACCACGAGCCCGGCCATACTGGCCAAAAAATAACCGGGTACTCCCTTCTCCCTTACCCTTTCTACAACCGCCCCGATAACGTAAGCGCCCAGGGCAAATCCCACCAGGTAACCAAAGGTGGGCTGCAGCACGTAGGCCGGGCCGCCACCCTGGGCAAAAATGGGCAGTCCGGCCAATCCCAGGGCAAGATAGATTACCTGGCTCAAAAAAGCCAGCCGCTTGCCCAACAAAAGCCCGGCAAAGAGGACAAAGAGAAACTGCAGGGTAAAGGGCACATAAGGAATGGGAATCTTAATGAAAGCTCCCACTGCCGTCAGAGCGGCAAACATGGATACCAGAACCATTTCTTTTACCGACAGCCGCAAAATCCTATCCCTCCTATCGTTAACTATCAATAAATATTTGGTTAACATATAATATACAAAAACCCTTTCCTCAAGTCAACCAAAATTGCCTTATTCCTGGGAGGCCGTTCTCCTGGAGGCACTGTTTGGCCCAGACAACCGTCGCCTCAAAACTGCAAATTGGGCCGGGTTTAACCCGGCCCGTTCAGTCATCCTGTTCAATCATTAAGATAAATACGCGGTACCCGCTTACTGATCAAGCAAACCATCTCATAATTAATTGTGCCCATATGGGAGGCCACTTCCTCAACGGGTAAAAACTGCTCCCCCTGCACTCCAAAGAGAACGACCTCGTCCCCCGGCCGCACCCCCGGAATCCGGGTTACGTCCACCATGCACTGGTCCATGCACACCCGGCCCACCAGCGGGGCCCGCTGCCCGTGAATTAACACTTCGGCCTTATTGGACAACAGCCGGGACCAGCCGTCGGCATAGCCAAGGGGGAGAGTAGCAATAACCGAAGGGCCGGTGGTGGTAAATGTGCGGCCGTAGCTGATGGAAGTACCAGCCGGCACCTGTTTAACATAAGCTACCCGGGTTTTTAGCTGCATAGCCGGTTTTAAATCAATTACCCGCCGTACATCGGGAGAAGGCCACAGGCCGTACAAAATAATACCCGTCCGTACCATATCCAGATGCATTTCCGGTAAATCCAGGGTGGTGGCACTGTTGGCCACGTGTTTAAGCGGTATGGCTACGCCCCGGGCTTCAATGCCGGCCAGTGCTTCTTTAAAACGGTCGAACTGCCAGCGGGTGTAAGCTTTGTCCTGTTCGTCGGCGCAGGCCATATGGGTAAAGACCCCTTCTATAAAAATACTCGGCAGCCGGGATACGGCCACAGCAAAATCCGGTGCCTCGGCAGGGGTGACTCCAATACGGCCCATACCTGTGTCTATCTTTAAATGTACCCGGGCGGTTTTCCCCGCGGCTGCGGCAGCAGCAGAAATGGCCTGGACTACTTCCAGGGAAAAAACGGTCTGGGTCAGATCATGCTCCACCAAAAGGTACGCCTGTTCCGGGGGGGTATAACCCAGGATCAGGATGGGGGCGGTTATACCTCCCCGGCGCAGGGCCAGGGCTTCATCCAAAATAGCCACGGCCAGGCACTCGGCGCCATTGGCCAGAGCTACCCGGGCCACGGGCAGCGCCCCATGACCGTAAGCATCAGCCTTGACCACAGCCATTAGCTTTGTATCCGGTTGAAGCAATTTGCGGATCTCCCGCACGTTACGGGCAACGGTCCCCAGATTTACCTCTACCCAAACTGGACGGCCGTTACTGCAACTTCCGGTGATCATAGCAGAACCCCTTTTGGTACCATATGATAAAAACCTGAAGCGGTAATCATCCCTTCCACACCTATCCGAACATACGTGGCAGGTTCTTTCTCAAAATTATCTGCTATAAAGGCAGGAAGCCTCTCAGGGGAGAGGCCCTTTACTTATTTTACTGCTCCGCAAACCACCGGGCAAGTACGTGTTAGGAAATGCGCATTAAATCCACCGGCACATCCATCAATTCATGCAGCGGTGTGTACTCCAGATTCAGGGCTTCGGCCACGGCCTTGTACGTTACCTTGCCGTCCATTACGTTCACGCCCCGGGCCAGGGCAATGTCATCTTTGACCGCCTGGGCCAGGCCTTTATTGGCCAACTCCAGGGCGTAGGGCAGGGTAACGTTGGTCAGGGCATAGGTGGAAGTCCGGGCAACCGCACCGGGTATGTTGGCCACAGCATAGTGAATGACCCCATGCTTGACATAGGTTGGATTGGAGTGGGTGGTCACCCGGTCGGCAGTTTCCACACAACCACCCTGGTCAATAGCCACATCCACAATAACGGACCCGGGTTGCATGGCTTTAACCATCTCTTCCGTGACCAGCTTGGGAGCCCTGGCCCCAGGGATGAGTACGGCCCCAATGACCAGGTCAGCTTCCTTAACGGCTTCCTTGATGTTATAACTCGTGGAGATGAGGGTTTTGATGCGGGGACCGAATATATCGTCCAGATAGCGCAAACGTTCGGCATTCTTGTCGATAATGGTTACATCTGCCCCCATGCCCACGGCAATTTTGGCCGCATTGGTACCCACGGTACCCCCGCCAATGATAACCACCCTGGCAGGAGGCACGCCGGGAACCCCGCCCAGGAGCACCCCGCGACCACCATAGGTTTTTTCCAGGAACTGGGCACCAACCTGGACGGACATCCGCCCGGCCACTTCGCTCATGGGCATGAGCAGGGGCAGGGTACCCCGGTTGGTTTGAATGGTTTCGTAGGCAATGCCCGTAACCTTTTTGGCCAGCAGGGCCCTGGTAAGTTCCGGCTCAGGAGCCAGGTGCAGATAGGTGAAGAGTAACTGGCCCTCTTTAAACAAATCGTATTCTTCCGGCAGGGGTTCTTTAACCTTCATGATCATGTCGGCCTGCTCGTAAACATCTGCCTTGGTGGGCAACATGCAGGCGCCGGCGGCCACATACTCCTCATCGGTGATGCCGCTGCCCAGACCGGCCCCGGCTTCAATGACCACCTGGTGCCCGGCTTTAACCAGGGCTTCGACGCCGGAGGGGGTTATACCTACCCGGTTCTCGTTATCCTTTATTTCCTTGGGCACACCAACGATCATTTGCCATACCTCCCTTTAATGCTGTTATCAGCGCACATACACAACTCTACTTAATTACTATTCTTTCGACCAATCATTTCCCCTTGACGGTTTTTTGTCTAATTATATTGTAAATTTGTCCTTATACTAAATTTGTCCTTATACCTATTTTCCAGCATTTTTTTCGCCGGGGTAGGTTGGAACGCTCCCCTGCGCTCCGGGGTGCGCCGGTGTAGACCGAAGAAATAGTAGGATGCCACCGCCAGGGCAAACCAAACGGGACCAACGTACAGGGCCACCCGGGTGCCGGAATCAAAGGCCATGAGCACCAGTACAAAGGCCAGAAAGGCCAGCGCCGCCCAGGAAGCATAGGGCCACAGGGGGGTGCAGTAAGTTACTTTTGTTAACTCCTCCGGCGACAGCGACTGGCGGAATTTCATCTGTACCACCAGGATTATGCCCCAGATGTAGAGAGCACCGATGGTGGCCACGCTGGTGATATAAATGAAAACCCTGGCCGGTACCAGGTAATTTAAAACCACACCAACCAGCAGGAAAGCCGAGGAAACTAATATACCCACATAGGGAATGCCGTGGCGGGAAAGCTTCCCAAACACCGCCGGGGCATTTTTTTGCAAAGCCAGGTTATAGAGCATGCGCCCGGTGCTGAACAAGCCGCTGTTGCACGAAGATAGTGCCGCGGTCATCACCACAAAGTTAATGATGCCGGCGGCAGCTGGAATGCCAATTTTGGAGAAGGTTAATACAAGACTTAAAACAGATTTTTGACAATTTACTCCTCTCCCCTTGACAGTTCGAATACCACCCTTATCGTATTTTTGACCAGAAAACTTCAATGCACCAGGGAGAATATTAATATTTTGTCCAAGGGCGTTGTATTTTTGTCTTATTCATAATTTGAGAAAACCTTAACGCGCGATAGGACAAGAATTTTGATATAATAGTGCACGGGGGGATTTTTCATGAAACTCAGCCCCGAAAACCTGTCCCAATTAATTGAACCTAAAGAGGGCTTGGGACACCTGATCATTACCGGGGAAATCAAGGATGGGATCTGCGAAATCAGTGTTACCGATGACGGCGTGGGCATTCCCCGGGAAATACTGGCTGCTTTCAATGGTAATAATCAGGCCGGATCGGGTAAGCCGCGGGGAATTGGTCTTAAGAATGTGGACGAAAGGCTGAAGCTCTATTTCGGTCCTCAATACAGCGTTTCCCTGGATAGCCGCCCGGTTGGACAAGGGTATGTTTGAAGCTGCCCATAGATCTCATAATACGGTTCTGGCTTTCGCAAAAAGCGTAGACTTGAACACCCGACTTTCTTCACCGTAGGGGAAGTGATTTATGTGTACAAAATCCTGTTAGCCGAGGACGAAGAACTGGAACGCAGATTTTTACACCACCTGGTGGAAATTGCCGGCCTCCCCCTGGTCGTGGTCGGTGAGGCCACAAACGGCAGGGAAGCAGTGGAACTAGCTGAGCTCCTCCAGCCCGAAATCATTCTCATGGACATCAAAATGCCCGGAATAGATGGCCTTGCGGCCACCAGGACGATCAAAGAAAAAAAACCCGCCGTGGAGGTGATCATTATCACCGCCTACGGGGAGTTTTCCTACTCGCAGCAGCCGTCAGGTTCATTTAAGCCCGGCCTATTTAAGCCGCCTGTTCAAACAGTGCACGGGCCAGAGCTTTATCGATTACCTTACCGAGGTCTGGCTTAACGAAGCCAAGGCCCTCCTGCTGGCCGGGGAAAAACCATCGACCAGATTGCCAGCGCAGTGGGATTTAACAACAACAGCTATTTTACCGCGGTATTTAAAAAACGGGAAGGGGTTACCCCCTCGGAGTTCCGCCAGCACCGGAGAGGTGACGGCTCCCGGGTTTGACCGCGGGGATACCCTGCCGGCACAGGGGACATTCTTTCGGGCTATAGCTAACCGCCGGAACGGTTAGCAGTGCCCGGAGGATTACACCCAGATCAACCGTCCCATTGCTGCGGTCGACCAGTGCGGCGGCTCCCACAACCTGCGCCCCGGCTTCCCGGACCACGTCAATCACTTCTCGGACCGACCCGCCCGTAGTAATCACATCCTCCACCACCAGCACCCGCTCCCCGGGAGACAACACAAAGCCCCGCCGCAGGGTCATTACCCCGTTTTCCCTTTCGGTAAAAAGACTTCTAGCTCCTAGTGCCCGGGCTACTTCATAGGACACCAGAATGCCGCCCAGGGCCGGGCCGATAACAGTATCCACGTCTTTAAGCCCTTCATTTATCCATCCCCGGGCCAGTTCCCGGCACAACAACTCGCAATACCGGGGGTGTTCCAGCACCCGGGCGCACTGGAAGTAACGGTCGCTATGGCGACCGGAAGTGAGTATAAAATGACCGGTAAGCATGGCACCGGTTTTTTCAAAGATGGAAAGAATTTCTTCACGGCTGAGCAAAGCTAATTCACCTCAAATGTCGATTTAGAGAATATTATACCAGATCATCTGCTGCAGGAATGCCCCAGGGGCATAAATCACATAATAATAATGCCGCATTGTCCCGCCCGCCAAAAAGGAGGCAGGCTAATGGGTAGACGGCGTGGAGGATTGATGTCCGACAGGCTGAAATACGAATTAGCCCAAGAACTGGGAGTAGCCGACCTGGTGCGCAGGGAGGGCTGGGGCAGCGTTTCCTCGCGGAACTGCGGTAACCTGGTCCGACTGGCCATCGAAAGGGCTGAGCGGGCGATGACGCAGGGACAATAGCGGCAGGGGGTGCGCTATTAAATAGAAGCGCACCCTCTTTTTATACACTCGCTCCCATTTCATCCAGTACAGCCCTGGCGGCTTCTACCGGGTCCGGGGCGGCAATAATGGGGCGGCCTACCACCAGATGACTGGCGCCGGCAGCCAGGGCACCGGCAGGGGTTACAATTCGTTTCTGGTCGCCGCAGGCTGCTCCGGTTGGGCGGATACCGGGGGTAACGATCAAAAAGTCCGGTCCGCAGGACTGCCGGATGGCCGCCGCTTCCTGAGCCGAAGCCACCACGCCGTCCAGGCCGCACTCTTTAGCCAGCAAGGCCCAGGCCACCACCCGGTCCAAAATAGGCCCGGAGAGACCCAGTTCCCGGTTAAAAGCAGGCTGATCGATGCTGGTAAGCACGGTAACGGCAATGACCAGCGGTCGGGGAATGCCCAGGACCGCCGATTCCTTCCTGCAGGACTCTACCGCCGCCCGCATCATGGCGCGCCCGCCGGCGGCATGGACGTTGAACATGGCCACCCCCAGCCTGGCGAGAACCCGGGCTGCCTGGGACACGGTATTGGGGATATCGTGAAGTTTTAAGTCTAAAAACACTTTCACTCCCCGCCGGCACAATCCCTCCACCGCCGCCGGCCCCTGGCTGTAAAACAGCCGCATGCCGATCTTGAACATGCCCGCCCAGGGCTTGAGCCGTTCCACAAGATCAAGGGCCTGTTCCGTAGAGTCTACATCCAGAGCAACAATTAACTTTTTCCTGGCTTCGTCGATGTTCACAAAAACCCTCCTTAACCGGGACGGTGCGCTGAACCCCGCCAACCCCGGTGTGCTTGGCAGGCCGCTCGCCAGGAACCGGACCGTCCCTTGTGACCTTGTTTCGGGCGGCAATAGCTCCAAGCTATGACATAACCTGTACCAGGTACTGTCGCAAAACCAAAGACGGTACGGGCGGCGGTCGTCCCTTAAGGAGCGACCCAGCACTCACTAGAACAACTCTTTCGTTAGAATAGCCATTGAGCATATGTAAATAACGTTACTCAGAAGGAGTACTTTACCAGTGAGTGCTGGGTTTCGTCCGGCCTGTAGCACGGAGCAACGGGGGACGACCGCCGCCCCAGGTAGTTATGCGACAGTATCTACTAGAGACTACATGTGGGCCGCCCCGATTAACTCTTGAATGTCCGATACCCCTTCTTCCACCAGAAACCTTTCAATCCCCTCAATAATGTCCGTGGTGGCCCGGGGGTTGATGAAATTTGCCGTCCCCACAGCTACGGCGGTGGCCCCGGCCATGATGAATTCCAGGGCATCCTCGGCTGTAACGATGCCCCCCATGCCCACAATGGGAACCTTTAAGGCCTGGTAAACCTGCCACACCGCTCTTACAGCCACCGGCCTGATGGCCGGGCCGGATAGACCGCCCATGACGTTGGCCAGGGCCGGACGGCGGCGGCGAATGTCTATGGCCATTCCCAGCAGGGTGTTAATCATGGACAGGGCATCGGCCCCCGCCTCCACCACCGCTTCCGCCAACCGGACAATACTGGTCACATTGGGAGAAAGCTTGACCACCACTGGAAGTCGGGTAGCCCCCTTTACTGCCCGCACCACGGCCGCAGCCGAATCGGGATCGGCACCAAAGGCCAGCCCCCCCTTTTTGACATTTGGGCAAGAAATGTTTACCTCCAGTCCCGCCACGCCCGGCACCTCGTCCAGCCTGGCCGCCAGGGTGGCGTAATCCTCCACCGTATCCCCGGCAATGTTCACGATTACCGGCAGGTCAAACTGCCTCAGGTAAGGCAGAGCTACTTCGATGAAGTGATTCACACCGGGATTTTGCAAACCAATGGCGTTCAGGATACCTGCCGGTGTTTCCACAATGCGCGGTAGAGGGTTTCCCTGGCGGGGCAAAAGGGTGGTGCCTTTGACCACAATGGCCCCCAGGCGGTTTAAATCAACAAAGGGGGCATACTCGGAGCCGAAGCCAAAGGTGCCCGAGGCGGTGGTCACGGGATTTTTCATCCGTATACCGGCAACGTCTACGGCAAGGTTCGGTTTGGTCATAAAACATCCCCTCTTTTTCTAGTCCCAGACCAGCTGATCCGCCGGGAAAACCGGTCCTTCCACGCATACCCGCCGATACTGCAAGGGTTCGCCGCCTTTGCCGGCAGTTTTACACACGCAGGAAAGGCAGGCTCCCACCCCGCAGCCCATGCGCTCCTCCAGGGAAAATTCCCCGGGCACATCATACCGGGCTAAAAGCAAAGCCGTTTGGTGCAGCATACCCCGGGGACCGCAGGCGTAAACCATGTCCGCCCCTTCGCCAGCCAGTATTTTTTCCAGCAGGTCCGTCACCGGACCATGGTGGCCGCAAGAACCGTCATCAGTGGCCACAGCCAGCTCAAACGGGGCGGTATATCCCTCCTTTCCCACCGGCAATTGATCGGCACTGCGGGCGCCCACCAGTAAACAAACCTGGTTGTTTCTTTGTACCAATACTTGCCCTAAAAAAACAAGGGGAGCTACACCGATGCCGCCTCCTACCAGAACCACCCGCTGCCCCGGCGCCTGCAGGGTGAAACCACGGCCCAGGGGACCCATTACTCCAAGCCGCTCTCCCCTTCTCCTGGCGGCCAGCAAAGCGGTGCCCCTTCCGACCACCTGGTAAAGAAGGAATAGCTCTCCCCTTTCCCGGTTTACCCCGTGAATACTTATCGGACGGCGCAGCAAAGGATCCAGGTTGTCTGTACAACGTATGTAGACGAACTGACCGGGAACAGCCGAGCGGGTTATCTGAGGGGCATAAAGGCTTAGCCGGTAAAGCCCCGGCCCCACCTGCTCCTGCTGCACCACTTCGGCAGGTATATCAACAGCCATACCATGTTGCCTCCTGTTGGTGTTTTAACTAAAATTTTTTCGTATATGGGATACAGCAAACAAGGAATTTTCTCCCTGATAGCGAATATTTTACTCTCAGCTTTTGTCCCGAGGTGAAAAAGTTCTCCCGGGAGCTAACCCCGATCATTGGAGAAGACAAAACAGGAGAGGCGACACATGAACCTCTTAGGGATGACCAGACTATTACTCCTTTTCTTTGTACCATGGTCAGTTTCCTTTTCCTTTCCAACCCATTCCACCACCATCAGTTCCCACACGGGCTATCAAAACCGGGTGGCCGTACTCATGTACCACCACATCAGCGAAACCGACCGGGGTCCGGCGGTAATCACTCCCCGTTTATTCCAGGAACACCTGGACATCTTGCAAAGGAAAGGATACCAGGTTATCTCCGCGGAAAAACTGTCCCGGTTCCTGTCCGGAAAGGATACTATCCCGCCAAAGGCAGTGGTGATTACCTTTGATGACGGGTATGAGTCCTTTTATACTTACGCCTACCCGGAATTAAAAAAAAGAAAAATGCCGGCTACCTGCTTTGTTATTGTAAAAAAAGTGGGTGACCCGACGGAAAAAATACCCAAGCTCACCTGGGAACAAATGCGCGAAATGCAGGCCCACGGCATGAGTTTTTACCCCCATTCCTATGACAGCCACTACCAGGCCAGGTTTTCCCCGGGCCTGCCCGCCGCCCGGCATATACGACCGGCCCTGTCGGGACCCATCTGGCTCAGCAAGTTAAACCGCCGGGAAACAGAAGCAGAATATGAAGCCCGGGTGAAGGCAGATCTGCTCAAGGCCAAAGAGGTAATGGAAAGGGAGCTGGGTCGACCTGTAGACCAGTTTTGCTGGCCTTATGGAGCAGACAGTCCCACCGCCGCCAGGATTGCCCGCTCCCTGGGCTATAAATACCTCTATTATATCCGCAAGGGTTTGAACGACCCCCGCATCACCGATGGTTCTATCAGGCGCATCAATGCGGGCAGCCCGGATATCACTCCTGAAATTCTGATCCGCAATATCGAAAAGTATTCTTTGCTCACTTCGGCCCAACAGTGGTGTCTGGCCTTTGCGCCCCTTCACCCGGCTCTGTTTAATCCAACTTTTGTAGCCCTCCACACGCTTTGAAATCAGGTAAGCTCCTTAAAGGAAACGGAGAAAAACCCCGGGTAGTACGCCCGGGGTTAATTGCTAAACCGCCACCTCCTGGATGGGGATCAGGTCCATGACATCCCCCTCTCTGATCGAAACAAGCGCTTCCAGGATGGCCCGGGCGGTATCCAGGGAGGTCAGGCAGGGGACGCCGTGTTCCACCGCTGCCCGGCGAATGCGGAAACCGTCCCGCTCCGGGGCCCTGCCCCGGGTGAGGGTGTTGATGACCAGGTGGATCTTCCCTGCCCGGATGAGATCCACGATATGGGGGGAGCCTTCCCGCACCTTGTTTACCCGCTCCACCTCCAGGCCATTTTCCTGCAAAAAGGCCGCTGTCCCGGCGGTGGCGCAAATATTGTATCCCAGACGGGCCAGACCCCTTAAAAGGGGCAGGGCCTCTTTTTTATCCTTGTCGGCAATGGTGGCCAGGATGGTGCCGTTCCGGGGGATGTTGTAGCCGGCCGCCACCAGGGCCTTGTATAACGCCGCCGGGTAACTACTGTCCACCCCCATGACCTCGCCGGTGGACTTCATTTCCGGCCCCAGGGAGATATCTACCTGGAGCAGTTTGGCAAAACTGAATACGGGAGCCTTGACTCCGAAATAACGGCCTTCCGGGTAGAGGCCGCCGTCATAACCCAGGTTCTTTAATTTGCGCCCCAGGATAACTTTCGTAGCCAGACTGACCATGGGAATGCCGGTGATTTTGCTCATGTAGGGCACCGTGCGGCTGGCCCGCGGGTTGACTTCCAGCACGTAAACCTGTCCGTTGTAGAGCACGTACTGGATGTTGATCATTCCCCGCACATTTAAAGCCCGCGCCAGACGGGTGGTATAGTCCACCAGCTGGTTCTTTACTTCTGGAGCGATCTTGTTGGCCGGGTAAACGGCTATGCTATCCCCGGAATGAACGCCGGCCCGCTCGATATGCTTCATGATCCCCGGAATCAGCACCGTCTCCCCGTCGGCTATGGCATCTACTTCCAGCTCCTCGCCCTGCAGGTACTTATCCACCAGCACCGGGTGCTCGGGGGTGACCCTAACCGCATTGGCCATGTAGTTGAGCAGTTCTTCATGATTATAGACAATCTCCATGGCCCGTCCACCCAGAACATAGGAGGGCCTGACCAGCACGGGAAACCCAATTTCCCGAGCTATGTTTACTGCCTCGTCTACGGAAAAAGCCGCCCTCCCCGGCGGTTTGGGGATACCCAGTCCCACGAGTAGTTGATCGAAACGCTCCCGGTCTTCCGCCCGGTCGATATCCTCCACCGCCGTACCTAAAATGGGTATGCCGGCTTTGGCCAGGGGAACGGCCAGGTTAATGGCCGTCTGACCACCAAACTGGACAATTACCCCCTCGGGGCGTTCCTTCCTCAGAATGTTCAAGACGTCTTCCAAAACAAGGGGCTCAAAGTAGAGCCGGTCGGCAGTATCAAAGTCTGTACTGACCGTCTCCGGGTTATTGTTTATGATAATTGCCTTAACACCTTCTTCCCGCAGGGCCCACACCGAGTGCACTGAGCAGTAGTCGAACTCGATACCCTGCCCGATACGAATGGGCCCCGAGCCCAGGACCACCACTTTGCGTACAGCGGTGTTTTGCGCTTCGTCCTCATGATCGTAACAGGAATAGTAGTAAGGGGTAACGGCCTCAAATTCTGCCGCACAGGTATCCACCATTTTATAAACGGGCTTGATTCCGCAATCTTCCCGCAGGGCCCGTATTTTGGCCTCGTCCTGGCCGGTAATTTGGGCCAGATAGGCGTCGGCAAAGCCCATTTCCTTGGCCCGGCGCAAAAGGTCCGGCGTTAAGGCCGCCGGTCCCTGGCGGCGAATCTTCTGCTCCAGCTGCACAATGTTTTGGATCTTGTCCAGGAAAAAGCGGTCAATGCCCGTTAAGGCCCGAACCCTGTCCACAAGCATCCCCCGGCGTAAAGCTTCGGCCACCACAAACAGGCGCATATCTTCGGCCCGGGACAGCTTGGTTTCAATCTCTTCATCGCTCAACTGTTCCATCTCCGGGACCAAAAGACCCGCCAGGCCGATTTCCAGGGAGCGTACCGCCTTTAACAGGGCGCCTTCCAGGGTCCGGTCTATGGCCATAACTTCCCCGGTGGCCTTCATCTGGGTGCCCAGGGTGCGGTCGGCCAGGGCAAATTTGTCAAAGGGCCAGCGGGGGAATTTCAACACCACGTAGTCTATGGAAGGTTCAAAGCAGGCATAGGTTTTACCCGTAACCGCGTTTTTAATCTCATCCAGGGTCAACCCCACGGCAACCTTGCTGGACACCTTGGCGATGGGATAACCGGTGGCCTTGGAGGCCAGAGCCGAAGAACGGGACACCCGGGGGTTGACCTCAATTACATAATATTTGTAGCTGTTGGGATCCAGGGCAAACTGCACATTGCAGCCCCCCTCAACCCCCAAAGCCCGAATGATGTTCAGGGAGGCGGTGCGCAGCATCTGGAATTCCTTGTCACTCAAAGTTTGCACGGGAGCAACCACAATGCTGTCCCCGGTATGAATGCCCATGGGGTCGATATTTTCCATGCTGCAGATGATGATGCAGTTGTCGGCGCTGTCCCGCATCACCTCAAACTCGATTTCCTTCCAACCCACCAGGCCCCTTTCCACGAGCACCTGGTGAATAATGCTGGCCTTTAAACCACGGGTGACGGTAGCCTTCAGTTCATCCATGTCATAGACCATGCCCCCGCCGGTACCCCCCAGAGTGTAGGCAGGGCGAACCACCAGGGGAAAGCCGATTTCCCGGGCAAAGGCCACCGCTTCATCAACGCTGCTGACAATGGTGCTCTCAGGAATGGGCTCGCCAATGCGTTCCATGGTGAGCTTAAATTCTTCCCGGTCTTCGGCCCGGCGGATGGCTTCCAGGGGCGTACCCAAAAGCTGTACCCCCTCGGCCTCCAGCACCCCGGTGTTCGCCAGTTGCAGGGCCATGTTCAGTCCCACTTGGCCGCCCAGGCTGGGCAAAAGGCCGTCCGGTTTTTCCTTGCGGATGACCCGGGCAACAAACTCAGGCGTTAAAGGTTCGATATATACCCGGTCGGCCATGTTGGCATCGGTCATGATCGTGGCCGGGTTGCTGTTTACCAGCACCACTTCCAGCCCTTCTTCCCGTAAAGCGCGGCAGGCCTGGGTACCGGCGTAGTCAAATTCCGCCGCCTGGCCGATGACAATGGGCCCGGAGCCAATGACCATTACCTTGCGCAGTCCCTTTTTCAACGGCATGTTATCACTTCCTCCGCTGCATTAAGTCAATAAACTGGTCGAACAGATAAGCTGATTCCCGCGGGCCCGGGGAGGCCTCGGGGTGGTACTGTACCGAGAAAAGCGGCAGGTGCTTGTGCCGGATGCCCTCCACCGTACCGTCGTTCAGGTTCCGGTGGCAGACTTCCACGGGTAAACCGGCCAGGGAATCGGCATCCACCGCAAACCCGTGGTTCTGGGAGGTGATGTACACCTTGCCCGTAGCCAGGTCCTTTACCGGGTGGTTGGCCCCCCGGTGACCAAATTTCATCTTATAAGTTTTGGCCCCCAGGGCCAGGGCAATCACCTGGTGGCCCAGGCAAATGCCAAACATGGGGCGCTTTCCGATCAGTTCCCTGGTGGTCCGGATGGCGTAGGGAACATCCACCGGGTCGCCGGGACCGTTGGATAGCAGGATGCCGTCGGGATGCAAGGCTAGAATTTCCCGAGCCGTAGTAGTAGGAGGCACCACCACTACCTCGCAATCCCGCTCCCGCAGGTGCCGGATTATATTCAGTTTGGAACCCAGGTCTATCAAGACTACCCGGTACCCTTTACCCTCCAGGGTATAGATTTCCTTTGTGGCCACCTCGGGCACCAGCTCCTGCCCGGTCAGGTGGGGGCATTGTTTGGCCTTTTCCACCAGGAGGGCGGGATCGTTGCATTCGGTGCTCAAGACACCCCGCATGGTCCCCTGGTTGCGCAGGTGGCAGGTTAAGGCGCGGGTATCGATACCGGAAATGCCCACCACCCCTTCCCGGGCCAGGAAGTCGGACAGGCGGTAGCTCGCCCGCCAGTTGCTGGGCCGGTCGCACTCCTCCCGCACCACAAAGCCCCGCACATAGGACTTTTTCGCTTCGAAATCCTCCCGGTTGATGCCGTAGTTGCCAATCAAGGGATAGGTCATCACCACAATCTGGCCGCAGTAGGAAGGGTCGGTGAGGATTTCCTGGTAGCCGGTCATGGCGGTGTTAAAGACCACCTCTCCCCATCTTTCCCCCCTGGCCCCAAAGGCCCGGCCGGTAAACACGGTTCCGTCTTCGAGAGCTAGTATGGCCTGCATCATCGTAACACCTCGCATTCTGGTGGTTATATGAGAGTATCCAGTGCCGGTCGTGCCCCGTTCAGGATATCATCGCCAGGTTGCGGTTGTAAACTACCTGCCCTTTGACGATGGTGGCCACGGGGAGGCCCTGTAAACGTCTACCGGCAAAAGGAGTGTTCCGTCCCTTGCTGGCAAAGGTAGCCGGATCAACTACTTCGGTCAGCTCGGGATCGATGATGGTTATATCGGCATCTCCCCCCACTTTAAGCACGCCTTCCTGGAGGCCCAGGATGCGGGCGGGGTTCACCGTCAGTTTGCGGATGGCCTCCACCGGGCTTAAAACACCCGGTATTACCAGCTCAGTCCACACCAGTCCCAGGGCGGTTTCCAGGCCCACCAGGCCAAAGGGAGCCTGCTGGTATTCCACGTCCTTTTCCTCCAACGTATGGGGGGCGTGGTCGGTGGCAATGACGTCAATGGTGCCGTCGGCCAGGGCTTCTTTCAACGCCGCCACATCCTCCTCAGTACGCAGGGGAGGGTTGACCTTGGTGCTGGTATCATAATCAGCCACCGCCCGGTCGGTAAGAGTGAAATGATGGGGAGTAACCTCGGCCGTCACCGGCACTCCCCGGGCCTTGGCCTCGCGGATCAGGCGCACTGAACCGGCGGTGCTGACGTGGGCGATGTGCAGGGGGCAACCGGTGTACTCGGATAGAATTATATCCCGGGCGACCATAATTTCTTCGGCCGCAGCCGGGATGCCCGGCAGTCCCAAAACGGTAGATATGTAGCCTTCATGCATCACACCGCCGGCAGACAAAGTTGGTTCCTCGCAGTGGGAAATAACGGGTAGTCCCACCATCCGGGCATACTGCATGGCCCGACGCATCACCGCTGCACTGGCCACCGACCGGCCGTCATCGGAGAGGGCCACCGCGCCGGCCTCTTTCAAATCGGCCATTTCCGTTAGCTCTTCACCCCGGCTACCCCGTGTAAGGGCTCCGATGGGGTAAACTTTGACCAGGCCCGCTTCCTTTGCCCTGGCCTTGATGTAAGAAATAACCGCCCGGTTATCAGCTACCGGATCAGTATTGGGCATACAGGCCACAGCGGTAAAACCCCCCCGGGCCGCCGCCCGGCTACCCGAAGCAATGGTCTCCTTGGCCTCAAAGCCCGGTTCCCGGAAATGAACATGCATGTCGATTAACCCTGGGGCAACCAGTTTGCCGGCAACATCCATTACGGCACCTTCTCCCGGTTCCAGGCCGGGACCGACGGCGGCAATTTCCCCTTCCACAATCAAAATGTCAGCGGCAAACATTTTCCCGGCCTGGGGGTCAATCACCCGGCCACCTTTGATCAGCAGTTTATGCATCCGGTATCCCCCCTCCACCCAGCAGGTACAGTAGAGCCATGCGCACGGCCACCCCATTGGTAACCTGTTCGTTGATCACCGAGTTAATTCCGTCGGCCACCTCCGGGGATATTTCCACCCCCCGGTTCATTGGCCCGGGGTGCATAACCAGAGCACCGGGACGGGCCAGGGCCAGTCTTTCCCGGTTGAGGCCGAATAAACGGGCGTATTCTCTGATGCTGGGAAAAAGGCCCTGCTGCTGCCTTTCCAGCTGGATGCGCAGCATCATCACCACATCGGCGCCGTCCAGGGCCTCCTCTATACGCGTACACACCTGTACACCGGTGGCTTCTATCTCGGGAGGGATCATGGTAGCGGGACCACAGATACGCACCCGGGCGCCCATTTTGGTAAAACCCCAGATGTTTGAGCGGGCCACCCGGCTGTGTAAAACGTCCCCGATAATGGCCACGTTGAGCCCCGCAAGCTCTCCCTTTTTCTCCCGCACGGTAAACATGTCCAGGAGGGCCTGGGTGGGATGCTCGTGGGCACCATCGCCGGCGTTAATTACCGCCGCCCGGATGGTGCGGGCCAACAGGTTTGGCGCTCCGGCCATGGGGTGGCGCAGGATGACCACGTCGGCGCCCATGGCCGCCAGCGTCCGGGCGGTGTCCTTCAGGGTTTCTCCCTTGACCACGCTGCTGGTAGCGGTGGAAATGTTCACGCTATCGGCACTTAAATACTTGGCGGCCAGCTCAAAGGAGGTACGGGTGCGGGTGCTGGGTTCGTAAAACAACGTCACCACCGTCCGCCCCCTTAAGGCAGGCACCTTTTTAATGGCGCGCCCCAGGATCTCCTTCATGGGCACGGCCGTGTCAAGGATCAGCTTGATTTCTTCCGCCGACAGGTTTTGCAGGCCGAGAAGGTCCTTGCGCTTCCAGTTCATCATGCCAAGCCTCCGCATCTCCTAAAAATAAAGCCCCGCCCGGTATCAGTCCCGGAACGAGGCCGGCAAGCGCTGGGCGTGCCCTCCTTGCCGGCCTCTCTGGACCGTTGCTTAAAAGACGGCACCGGAGCATTTAATCCTTTTCTAAAATGAGCACCCTTTCATCACCGTCGGTTTCCTGCAACCGCACCGCGACCACTTCCCGCCGGGAAGTGGGAACATTTTTCCCCACGTAATCGGCCCGGATGGGCAGTTCCCGATGGCCCCGGTCAACGAGGACCGCCAGTTGAATCACCTGGGGCCGGCCCAGGTCCATAATGGCATCCAGGGCCGACCGGATGGTGCGCCCGGTATATATTACATCATCCACCAGCACAATTTTTTTATCCGAAACAGGAAATGGTACTTCCGTACGGTGCACCAGCGGTTGCTGGGCCAGGGTGGTCAGGTCATCCCGGTACAGGGTGATGTCCAGGGTACCCACCGGGACGGTGCTGCCTTCAATTTCCCGGATCTTTGCCGCCAGCCTTTCCGCCAGGGGCACCCCCCTCCGGTGGATGCCGATCAGGGCCAGACCGTCCGTTCCCTTATTGCGCTCAATAATTTCGTGGGCTATCCGGGTCAGTGCCCGCCGGATACCTTCTTTATCCAGGATCTGGGCCTTATGTTTCATTACCCTTCCCCCTCATGCCCATAAAAATGCCTGCTTGCCACCGGCAAGCAGGCATAGTCAACGCTTTAATCCTACGTCCTATGTTCCTTGCCGGCCTCACGGGACCGACTTCAAGGGCTTTTATTTTCATTCCCTAAAAGAATACAAAAATCCACGCCAAATGTCAAGTGATGAACGTACGCTTTTGTGATCCGTCTGTGATATTGTCAGGGTAAAATCCGTCAGTGAAAACTGCTACATCCGGTTAATGCCGATAAAAATCAGGGCGACCCCCAGCAGGATAATGGCCATGCTGGAAGGGGAAACTTTACCCGCCAGGCCCACCAGTCCCAGGCTGGTAGTCGTAAGCAGTACCGTTGGACCCACCAGGGCCAAAAGACTATTTATTTTAAAAGCCGTTTCCACCCGGTTAAAGTACAGCATTAACATGGCCGCGCTAAATTCAACGGATGAAGAGAGCAGCCGCAAAAGAGCCATACCTAAAACGATGCGGTCCAGGAACAGAAACATAAAATCCCTCCTGCCGGTTTTTACTAAAATTTCATATGCCCCGCGGCATAGATAAATGCATAGGCGAGGTTGGAGACAGGGAAAACTTTTGGCGAAAGGATGGGATAGCCGATGAAGCCGCAAAAAAGCACCCTGGTGCTGGCTGCCTTAAGTGGGGTGCCCTTTATTATGGTTTTGGGCAATTCCATGCTCATCCCGGTACTGCCCGCCATCAAGGAAGCACTGCACCTCACCCAGTTTAAGGTCAGCCTGTTGATCACCCTCTTTTCCATCCCTGCCGGAATTATCATTCCGCTGGCCGGTTTTTTGTCCGACCGCTTTGGCCGCAAAAAAGTAATTGCGCCGGCGCTAATCCTTTACGGTCTGGGCGGTATAGTGGCCGGCCTGGCGGCTATTTTATTGAAAAGCCTGGCTTATCCGGCCATTCTCGGGGGACGCATTTTGCAGGGCATTGGCGCGGCCGGGACTGCACCCATTGCCATGGCCCTTACCGGGGACCTTTTCACCGGTAAGCAGCGGGGCACTGCTCTGGGCATCATCGAAGCCGCCAACGGTCTGGGCAAGGTGGTAAGCCCCATTTTAGGGGCCTTGTTGGGCCTCATCACCTGGTATGCCACATTTCTTTTTTTTCCCCTGGTGGTTATTCCAGTGGTACTGGGGCTATGGTTCCTGGTCAAAGAGCCGGAAGGCAACCGGCAGGCACAAAGTGTAAACCAGTATCTGAAATCCATCGCCCGGATTTTTGAGAAAAAATCCGCCATGCTGCTTACTTCTTTTCTTGGTGGGGCCGTAGCATTACTTATTCTTTTCGGGGTGTTATTTTTTCTATCCGAACACCTGGAAACGGTTTTCCGGCTAAACGGAGTGCGCAAAGGCGGAGCGTTGGCCATACCGGTTTTATTTATGAGTACAACTTCTTACCTCACCGGCCGGATAATCAAAAAGCGCCTGGCATTAATGAAATGGCTGGTGGTGGGAGGTCTGGCCTTGATTGGCGGGGCTTTAACCATGATAGGTTTTTATCGCACAACCTATCTATTTTTTATCGCCATTTCCCTGGCCGGCATCGGTACCGGCCTGACCCTTCCCTGCCTGAACACCATTATTACTAGCTCCACAGCCACGGAAAGGCGGGGTCTGGTCACCTCCCTGTATGGCGGTGTACGGTTTATGGGTGTAGCCCTGGGCCCTCCCCTTTTCGGCCTGTTAATGGGCTACGGCCTGCCCCTCATGTTTTGGAGCACGGCAGCCCTGGCGGGGGTTACTGCCCTGCTGGCCGCCTTTTTAATCCGGGTGAAAGACATGAAAGCCCCCACCACGCCGGAAGAAATAAATCGCCCCGCCCCTTATACCCCCCAGCCGGCTTTCGGACTGGCCGCGCGCAAGCCCTGGAATCCCCCGGATGAACAGGGACTATGACCTCTGGTGGCTACTATTCCCAGTTTTACCAGGGTAACCTTTCCCTCCCCGCGGTAATATTTCTATGAATGGCTAACTTTTGCGGAAGGCCCGGGAAGGGGGTGTCCGACAAAGCGCCTGCAAAAACAGGTGCATTGCCATTCCGCGAAAGGAGCTTGAGAGCATGAGCGAACAGGAGGGTACCCGGACATGGCAGGCATTCCTAAGCTTTCCCCTGGGTAAGAGACTGGAAAAACCGCGGCAGCAGGGCTTGACCATGATCATTGACAAGGGCCTGGGCCTGGTGGAAACAAAGGATATCTTGCATGTATGCGGCCAATACATTGATTTTTTTAAGCTGGGATTCGGTACTCCCGCTTTATATGCTCCGGAGGTGTTAGAGGAAAAAGTTCATCTCGTCAAGTCCTTCGGCATAGATATCTACCCCGGGGGAACATTCTTTGAGGTGGCCATACTGCAGGAAAAAATTGAGGAGTACCTGTACCTGGCCAAGACCATTGGCTTTACAGCCATCGAAGTATCCGACGGCACAATCACCCTGCTCCCCGAGATCAGGGAAAAAGCCATTGCCCGGGCCGCCGATCTGGGTTTCAAGGTATTAACGGAAGTTGGCAAAAAAAATGGGGAACACCACTCAGTCCAACATTTAGTAGAGCAGATCCACCGGGATCTCCAACACGGGGCTTACCGGGTCATTCTGGAAGGCCGGGAGTCAGGTGTCAACGTGGGTCTTTATGATGACCAGGGGCGGTTCATCCAGGAGGAACTGGAGGAACTGCTTTGCGGCATCGGCGATCCCCGCGTGCTAATCTGGGAAGCGCCGCGCAAGAACCAGCAGGAAGAATTGATCCTGCGCTTTGGCCCCAACGTCAACCTGGGCAATATCCCTCCCCACGAAGTCCTGGCCCTGGAAGCCCTGCGGGTTGGTCTCCGGGCCGACACCCTCAAAACCACGTTATAACGTATATTATTTAGATAACCAGCTAATTTACAAGGGCTCCAAACGGGCATCCCCGGGCTGTTCCGGGAAACGCGCAGGACGGGTAAGAAGCAAAGCGCCTTTAAGGCGGCTTTGCTTCTTACTGGTAATATTGCCCATGGCTCGTACATATTTTAAACCAAAGAAACTTAGAGAAGGGGAAGGCCATGCCCGGAGTCACCCTATTGGTCGCGTTGTTGTTGATCGGCATTGTCGCTCGCTCCAATCTTATTGCCATGGCAGCCTGTGTCTTGCTCATCATCAAGCTCGCCAACCTGAATTTTATCTTTTCCCTGCTGGAAAAGCGCGGTTTGGAGCTGGGCCTGTTGTTTCTTTTACTCTCCATCCTGGTACCCGTAGCTACGGGCAAGATCAGCGAGCGGGAAATGCTTTACAACCTTACCTCCCTGCCCGGGTTGCTGGCTCTATTTGGCGGGGCACTGGCCACCCATCTCAATGGGGAGGGATTGAAGCTCCTGCAATTGCAGCCGGAAATTATCTTTGGCCTGATGATTGGATCGATCTTTGGCATTGTCTTTTTAGGCGGGGTGCCTGTAGGTCCCCTTATGGCTGCCGGTATTACCGCCCTTTTCATAGAGCTGGTTGCCTGGTTAAAGCACTAGCCCTGACGCAACCGGGCAAGGATATCCGTTAGTTCCCCGGGCAATGGGGCGGTAAACTCCAGATATTCTCCCCGCCTGGGGTGGTAAAAGCCCAGCGTTGCCGCGTGCAAAAACTGGCCCTGCAGGCCGAAGTGAGGCCGGGCTGGCCCGTATTTTAAATCACCCACCAGGGGATGTCCCAGGTGGGCCATATGGACCCGAATCTGGTGAGTCCGGCCGGTTTCCAGCTTTAGCTCTAGCAAAGTGTACTGGCCGAAACGCTCCAGGACCGCATAATGGGTTACGGCGTGGCGTCCACCCCGGCTTACTACGGCCATGCGCTGCCGGTCCCGGGGGTGGCGGCCAATGGGAGCATCCACCGTACCCCTGTCCTCTTTGAAGTTGCCATGGGCCATGGCAATGTAACGCCTGGTGACCCGGCGGTCTTTCAGTTGCCGGGCCAGTTCCAGGTGGGCAAAATCGTTTTTAGCCACCATAATCAGACCAGACGTATCTTTATCCAGCCGGTGTACGATACCGGGTCGCATTACTCCGTTCACCCCGGACAGGTCCCGGCAATGATATAAAAGGGCGTTTACCAGGGTTCCACTGTAGTTCCCTTCCGCCGGGTGCACCACCATACCGCGGGGTTTATTTACCACCACCACATCACCATCTTCATAATAGATGTCCAGGGGAATGTTTTCCGGAACCACTTCCAGTTCCCGGGGCAACGGTATTTTTAGCACCACCTCATCCCCCGGCTTCACCCGGTAACTGGAGCGCACGTGCTCACCGTTTACTGTTACCTGCTGCTCGGTTATTAATCTCTGGATATGAGAACGGGAAATATCCGGATTTTCTTTAACCAAAAAAACATCCAGGCGTTCCCCAGCATTTTCCTCCTTCACCCGATGACAACTAATTTTTTGCACCGGGCCCCACCCTTTCAGGTCCCCTTTCCCGGTCCTCCCGCCAGAACGCAAAGACCAGCAAAAA
Source organism: Desulfofundulus salinus (assembly GCF_003627965.1). Classification (NCBI taxonomy): domain Bacteria; kingdom Bacillati; phylum Bacillota; class Clostridia; order Eubacteriales; family Peptococcaceae; genus Desulfofundulus; species Desulfofundulus salinus. Next base: position 2,029,385 of record NZ_RBWE01000001.1, read on the forward strand.
GGCGCCGATAACTATGGCCGTATCCGCCAGATTAAAAACCGGCCATATCCGAAAGTCCAGAAAATCCACCACCAGCCCGAAACGGACCCGATCTATGAGGTTGCCCAGGGCACCCCCCATGACCAATCCCAGGGATAAACGAAGCATGTGCCGCCCGGGGGAAAGACGCAGCGCGGCAACCAGCGCCCCGAACACGACAAGCAGGGTGACCGCGATAAAAAAGCCGGTGCGGTAGGCAAATAGACCAAAGGCCGCCCCCGGATTGCGTATGTACGTTAAATGAAAAATGTGCGGTATTACCGGAATGGATTGACCCTCCCACATCAGGCGCTGAACCAGTTCCTTGGAAGCCTGATCCAACACAAGAGTAACCAGGGCGGTTAACCAGAAAAGCAACGTTTCTCCCCCTTTACAATCTATATCTATAGCCCATGTCGGGCCTTTTAAACATTTAATCACAGGGCCTTAACCCGCTCGGCCAGGCACTTCCCCCCCTGTGCCCCAGCATATAATACCATGAAAACGGGTTGGGGGGCAAAACCCAGCCTTATTTCCATTAATGCAAACACCAGGCACCCAGGGCAGCAAGGGGCAACCGCCAAAGTGTAGCCGCAACGGCACCCTGACATTTACTCCCGTTACAACCCTCCAAAACGGGAAAGGGGGTTTCCGGACGGAACGGCCTGGCAAAACTTAACTAATTCAAAGGAGGATCAAAGCGATTTTTCGCGAATTTTCAGTATATAGGGATATACGTCAAGAGGGAGTGGTTGCATGCTTAAGGTGGTTAAAAACAGTCCCACTCCCCGGGAAATAACCCGGGAGCAGTTCCTTTTCCGCTCAATTGAAGCAGCACTGTTCCAGCACCCGGCCGTAAAAGATGCAGCCGTGGATTTGGTATGGGACAAAAAAGGCCGGCAGCTACTGGTGGCTTATGTGGTACCGTCTACCCCTGAACTGTCACCGACCGCGCTCAAGAATTTTATCTGCCGCAACCCGGAAATCCCCTGGAACGAGCAGCCCAGGCGCTATCTTCTGGTGCCTGCCATCCCCCGCACTCCCAGCGGCAAATTGCAGCGGCAAAAGTTAATTAATTACTATCTCCAGGCTATTGACTCGAGCAATAGAAAAAAACTTTTTAGTTCAAAATAAAAATGGGGTGAAAAAGAGCATGAACTTTTCCTTTGGAGACCTGTTGTGGATTTTTTTTATTCTATTGGCCTTTTTACCCGCCTCCCGGCAATACCGCCTGGAAACCATGCGGCTGCGCCTGATCCGGAGCCTGGAAAAAAAGAGGGGTAGTCGGGTAATCACCTTGATACACCGCCAGGAGTCGCTTAGTTTATTAGGTTTTCCCATATCCCGCTACATAAATGTGGAAGATTCGGAGGCAGTTCTGCGCGCCATTCGCCTGACCCCGGACGACATGCCCATCGACTTAGTCCTGCATACGCCGGGCGGATTGGTGCTGGCGGCAGAACAAATTGCCCGGGCGCTGCAAAAGCATAAAGCCAAAGTGACGGTATTTGTCCCCCACTATGCCATGAGCGGAGGGACCATGATTGCCCTAGCTGCCGATGAGATTATGATGGACGAAAACGCCGTTCTCGGTCCGGTGGACCCGCAACTGGGCGATATGCCGGCGGCATCCATTCTGGAAGCGGTACAGATCAAAGGCCGGGAACGGGTGGATGACCGCACCCTGATGCTGGCCGACATTGCTTCCAAGGCCCTGAATCAGGTAGAGGCATTTGTTTACCGTTTGCTGGTGGAAAAAATGTCCCCAGAAAAAGCCCGCCAGATCAGCCACCTGCTTACCAGCGGCCAATGGACACACGATTACCCCCTTAGCTGTGAGCAGCTGCGGGAACTGGGCTTCCCGGTTTGCGCCGAGCTACCGCCGGAAATCTATGCCCTGATGGACCTTTATCCCCAGCCGGCCCAGCGCCGCCCATCTGTACAATATATCCCCTTGCCCTATACCCGGGAGAATCAGGGCAACGACCGGTAGTTACTCTTCTTATAACTCCCTGCCCCCAGCAAGAAGTTTATCAAACCTTCCAACACTTACCATAGCCGGTATCTCCCGGCTTATTTTTCTTTTAGCGCAGGTACAACAGCCACAGGTAAAGGGTGGAGATGATGATGGACATAATCATCAATGGAAAAGCAGACCTTAATAAAATCCACAAAGGTCATAAGGGTACCCCTTTTCTCAGCCATACCGGCCACCACCACACTGGCCGAAGCGCCAATGAGGATGCCGTTTCCTCTCAGGCAGGCCCCCAGTCGGTACGGTGTATTTTTTAGGAAATAATTAAACCGTAACTGAGCAGGAACACACTGATGGACAAAATAACCTTCAAGTTCCAGATCAACAGCACTGCCCCCGCTTACCGTTAGTGTAACCTCCAAATCCCAGATGAACGTCCGGGATTAGCTTGGCCTGCCAATGTAGAAACCTTGCCGGCTAAAACTAAGTGGTTTGTAGCAGCCCCAAAGGGGATAAAAAGACCCGGCGGGGCCGGGTGGAATAATCATTGCAACGGGTTTTCCGGCCTTATTTCCGGAGGACCCTCTTGCCAGAAGAGCTGCAAGCGTTCATCCTTCCCGCTCCCCTGGAGCAGGGAAAAATTCAGCAACCCCTCACCCACTTCTCGGGACAACGGGGGACCGTAGGCCAAACGGTAAAGATCGGCCAGTTCGGCCACCAGGGGAAAACGGGGGTTGGTGGTGGTGGTCTGATCGGCAAAGGCCCGGTCGGCCATTTCGGTGATTTTGCGCTCATATACTGAACGTTCAATACCCAGATCAGCCACGGTGAGGGGCATATCCAGTTCCCTTAACAGTTGGAAGATAGCTCCAATGAGGCTCCTCACTCCCTCTTCCACCGTACCTGCGGGCAAATCCAGCAGGCGGGCCAGCTGCCAGTATTTTTCCGGAGCGTGGAAGTACTCGTACTGGGGAAAAGAAACAAATTTGGTCGGCCGGCTGGCATTGTAAGCCACCACGTAGGGTAAAAGGACGGCATTGGCGCGGCCGTGGGGAATGTGAAAAGCAGCCCCCAGCTGGTGGGCCATGGCGTGATTAATGCCTAAAAAGGCATTGGTAAAGGCCATACCGGCAATACAGGAGGCGTTGTGCATTTTTTCCCGGGCCTTGTGGTCCTGGGCGCTCCGGTAAGACCGGGGGAGGTATTGGAAAACCAGTTCCACGGCCTTGGCCGCCATGGCATCGGTGTAATCCGAGGCCATTACCGAAACATAGGCTTCGAGGGCGTGGGTAAGCACATCCATACCCGTGTCGGCCGCCACCTTGCTGGGCATGGTGCGGGCAAAATCCGGGTCAATAATGGCCACGTCGGGTGTGAGTTCGTAGTCGGCCAGGGGATATTTCACCTGCTCGCCCTTGTTGGTAATGACGGCAAAGGCAGTTACTTCCGAACCTGTGCCACTGGTAGTGGGTATGGCCACCAGTTGCGCCTTACGCCCCAGTTTGGGGTACTTGTAAGTGCGCTTGCGAATATCCATAAATTTGAGTTTGAGAAACTCAAATTCTACTTCCGGGTGTTCGTAAAAAAGCCACATGGCCTTGGCGGCGTCAATGACTGAACCCCCTCCTACGGCAATAATGGTATCGGGACGGAACTGATTCATCACCGCACAGCCCCGGCGTACCGTTTCCACCGAGGGATCGGGTTCTACCTCGTAGAAGATCTCGGTAACCACCCTGTTATTACGGTGGTTAAGGTGATAAAGCACCTTGTCCACAAAACCCAGGCGCTTAATCTCCGGATCGGTTACGATAAAGCCCCTCTTAACTCCGGGGAGTTTGCGCAAATATTGTATGGAACCGGGTTCAAAATAGACCCGTTCGGGAACCCGAAACCATTGTAATTTCGCCCGGCGCTTGGCCACCCGCTTAATGTTGATCAGGTTTTCCACACTGACATTGGAGGTGGTGGAATTGCTGCCCATGGAACCGCACCCCAGGGTAAAGGAAGGCACGTTCACGTTGTATATATCCCCGATGGCACCGTGGGTAGCCGGCGAATTGACAATAATCCGCCCGGTACGAATGCGGCGGGAGAACTCTTCAATGGCTTTTTGATCTTCGGAATGAATGACCGCCGTATGACCCAGTCCGCCAAATTCCACCACTTTTTCACATAATTCTACTCCTTGGGCAAAACCTTCCACGATGTAACAGGATAGAATGGGGCTTAACTTTTCCATGGACAGGGGGTATTCCGGCCCCACCCCGGCCAGGCGGACTACCAGGACCCTTGTGTTCGGCGGCACGGAAAAACCGGCCATCTCCGCAATCCTCCGGGCCGATTGCCCGGCCACCCGGGGATTCAAAGTGCAACTCCCCTGTTCCACGGCTACGGCTTCCAGCAGGCGGGTTTCCTCTTCATTCAGGAAATAGCAGCCATTTTCCTTCATCAGGGTAATAACCTGGTCGGCCACTTCCCGGTCAATGATGACACTTTGTTCGGAAGCACAAATTAAACCGTTGTCAAAGGTCTTGCTCATGATCAGATCGGTTACCGCCCGCCTCAAATTAGCGCTTTTTTCAATGTAGCAGGGCACGTTTCCCGGCCCCACGCCCAGGGCCGGCTTCCCGGTACTGTAGGCCGCCCGTACCAGCCCGGCCCCGCCGGTAGCAACAATTAAGGCCACGCCGGGGTGCCGCATTAAATAGCCCGTGGTGTCGTAGTTGGGGTTTTCCAGCCAGGATATGCAGTTTTCGGGGGCCCCGACAGCTACCGCTGCTTCCAGCAAGATCTTCGCCGCCGCAGCGCTGCACTGCTGGGCTCCTGGATGGAAGCTAAAGATCACCGGGTTCCGGGTTTTAGCGCAAATCAGGCATTTAAACATGGTGGTGGAAGTGGGATTGGTTACGGGCACCACGGCAGCCACCACTCCCACGGGCTCGGCCACTTCCAGGTACCCCTCTTCCTCGTTATCTTTTATGATACCCACGGTTTTGGCGTATTTAATGCTGTGATAAACCGCCTCCGTGGCAAAAATGTTTTTGATCGCCTTGTCTTCATAAACACCACGGCCCGTTTCTTCCACGGCCATGCGGGCCAGTTCCATATGTTTGTCCAGCCCGGCCAGGGCCATATTGAGCACAATGCGGTCCACCGCCTCCTGATCCAGGCGGGCAAATTCCCGGGCCGCCTGGTTGGCCCTTTCCACCAGGGCGTCAATTTCAGGAAAATTTCCCTGCTCACCCACTTGCGGACACCTCCCCTCTCATTATTTCCAGTAAAAGAGGGAATATGCCCGCCCAGGCGGGCTAAAATAAAACTTCAAAAGAGAGGGGATGCTCCCAGATGACCTGCCCGCTCTGCAACGGTATTTATACCGGCCGGCATATTTGCACCTGCGGAACTGCCATGGAGGATACCGGACCGGTGAACGATTATTATGGGCCCTACAGCCCTTACTTTAACCTGTCCTTTGAGGCGTCCGCCTGCGTGCATCTCTTTTCCTGCCCGGCTTGCGGCCGGGAACGGCACGTGGCCGTACCCGTCGACAATGGGGACTAAAAAGTTAATTTCCCCCTGCTGGGCTATCTGGAACAGGCTCTGGAAGAGGATACAGTTTTATACGTTAAACAGGTAACCAGTGTAGGTAGAAAAATTTTTACCCATTGTGGTTTTGCCCGGGATTGTAGAATTATTTAAAATGTTAAATCAAAGTATCGTATATTCAAAGAAAGAATTACCTTGACACCACCCGTGCTCACAAAAGATGTGTGGAGCCAGGTGTCCACGGGCATAATGGAGACGCCAAGACTAGAAAGCAGGATTATGCTGTTATTGTTCTCGGTATTCTGTTGCTGATAGCAGCTAAGATTTTCGCTTAAATGTTTTTAAGGTATTGTTAGTTCGCCAGGACAGGGGGGAAATCCCTGTCCTGAACCAGTTTTTGGATTCGTGGAATAACACCTAGCCAGTCTTGGTAACGGTAATTTCCCAGGTGCCCGAACCTGTCTTTTTGATCTCACAGGGGTACCCAACATTTTTTGCCCAAAGCGGGATGTTTTCCGTGGCCGAGACGCAGTCGGTCACCACCCGCAGTACATCGCCCACCTTCAGTTCTTGCATTTTTTTCTGTGCCTTAATGAGGGGAAATGGACAAGCAAGCCCCAGAGCATCTAAATCGATCACCGCCATTGTTTTACCTCTCCTTTCCTTAATATCCTAGGAAAAGTACTTCCAAAGCAGCCAGCTACCCAGGCCAGCCCCCAGCCCTACAAAGGCAAGGAACACCCACCCGGAAAGGCTTTGCGAGGGAAGGAGACCAAAGTAGGCCCCCAAATTACAAGTACCAGCTATACGCCCCCCGTAACCCATTAAAAAACCACCCAGGATAGCAGCCAGAAGCTGCTTGCGAGAAGCTATCTTGCGTAGCCGGAACTCCGAAGCCGAAAGGGCGGCCAGCAGAGAACCGGCCACCACGCCTAAAGTAAGAAGGCTACCAGCGTCCCGCCAGAACCCTCCCGCCAGGGCTTTGGCCTGACTTCCCCGAAAGAAACTCCAGGAAGCAGGTTCAAGACCAAGATATTCCCCTACCCATGCTCCCCAATAAAGCAGAGAAGTTTGTACTCCAACCGTTTTACCAAAGGCAAAATACAAGCACGCTAGCAAACCTAGGATACTCCCGCCTAGCCAGATAGGCCAGGGCTTCTCTAGAGCTCTCCATAAACTACTACGCTTGGTGGACATTGCGGCTCAACACCTCCCGCACCTTACGCCAGTGAACCAGTAAGTAAATAAACACGAGCAGGCCCAGCTGGAGCAAAAGCGCTAGTCCCCATCCCAGGGCCTTGGGGAAGAATACTTTCACTGCTCCCGGGAAAGCAGCTTCCCACCAATCGATGGTACGCGCCCCACCTAAAGCCCCGATTATAAAGCAAATGAATACTACTAGGTGAGATAACGACCCTTCACCCAGCCGTACCAGCATGCCTGAGGCGCAGCCGCTGGCCAGAACCATCCCCACGCCAAAGAGGAAGGCGCCAATGGCTACGTAACCACCGGCGGGAGAAACCTTCAATGGGACTTCTTTACCGGCCAGGAAAGCACTGTACTGGAGGGCAAAAAAACCAATGCTGGCAACCAGTAAGATATACCACAGGCCCCGAAATTGTGCAGCATCACGCAGTAGCCACAGGTCCCGGAAGGCCGACGCCAGACAAAGTCTTGAGCGCTGCAGCACAAACCCCAGGATCAGACCCACCAACCAGGAAACAGCTAAGAGCGAGGATTGCGATTTAAGCGCAAGGCCAAATACTATGACGCCAGCGAAAACAGAGATAGCCCAGGGCCATTGCTTCCTGGATGGTTCTTTGGGCATAAAAAAAGTCCCTCCTTTCCTGTTGATCATGGGCAAGATGAAAAAACGAGTTCGCTTTTTATGTATAAATCCCTTCTATGGGGTCGATAAAATATTTATAACCTGAATCCCGGGAGAATTAAAAATGTTTATAACCATAAATTCTTAGCTGGCTTGAACAAAACAAAAAAGTCTTCATTGAAACTCACGTTTGTATATCCTGCAGGGGAAAATTCAAGTAACGGTACTCGCCGTAAAAGCGGTAAAGTTGTCGGCAGCCAGGAGGGTTCGTTTACCGTTCGGAGCGAAGGTCTGGTTTATTGGCTGCGTCTTCTTTCCGGTACAAATGACCCGGTTTACGGGGGACTCGCGGTGATAATTGCGCTTTTCGCCGGAGTAGCAATTGGGATGGTTTTTAGCTGGATTGACTGCATACTCGGAAAAGGAGCGACCGGTGGCGTCGAAACGCATGCACATTAAACTTCTCGGGGTACCGGCTGCTAAAAGGTGTGCGGCAAGGGGTGGTAAGGACCTCGAGAGATCGCTTTGTTGCATAACAGCCTCCTTTGCGAAAAAGAATAATAAAAACAGTACCAAGGAGGCTGTTATCAATGTTTTATCATCGAAAAAACGAATTTTTATATCCATTGAGGGTAGCAGGTCCAGACCCAAAGTTTGCCAGCATGTTGATGGAACAGTTGGCGGGTCAAAACGGCGAGTTGGCTGCCGGGATGCAGTATATCATTCAGGGTCTTAAATGTAAAAATGCAAAGATAAAGGATCTCCTTTTAGACATTGGTACTGAGGAATTGAACCACATGGAAATGGTAGCTCATATGATAGGGCTCCTTGTAGGGGAACAAACCAGCACTGCTTCGCCTGAGGAGTTTGCCTTCCAACTCCTCGGTGGAGGTGGACCTTTGTGGATCAATTCCATGGGTTCACCCTTCTCCAGCACTTATGTTGACGCTGTTGGTGATATAGCTGCTGACCTGCAATCCAATATTGCGGCTGAATTCCGGGCCAAGGCTGTATACGAACGACTGTATCGCCAGACTAAAGACCCGGCAGTTCAGGATTTTCTCAAGTTCCTAATTAGCCGGGAAGAAGCTCATGCCAATTTGTTCCGTCAAGCATTGGATGAGGTTCAGGGCCAGGGTGTCCTGAAGGACTTTGTTGATACCAGCTACTCCAGGCAATATTACGATCTTTCACAACCAGGACAATCCTACCGGCTTACTTGATCATCTTATGGATCTTTGCAGAAGGAACATTACGGTTTAGACAGCCGCTGGGGGAATTTCACGACCTTTAATTGCTGGTATAATTTCATCGGGTGGGTTTTTTCTCCTCTCTTTACATGTAACTGCCGGGTGGGTAGGAGGGAAGGAATGCCCACCCTTTCTAATGCGGGCAACCGTGGGGTCCGCCGCCACGGGTGGTCTGGAGCAGGTTTCTTCGTACCATGCAGAGGTTTGGGCTGAGATTTGGATTGCCCTTGTTCCTGCTCTGTATTTGCATCTTTGATAGCTACGTCTGCCGTATGAGATGGTGGAACTGTTGGAAGCCTCACACTCTTCTTTCAAGCAAATAATCCGCTTTGTCGCATACTGACTTGGGCACAGCATGGCCAGGCTTACGGCCGCGGTTTTTGTGAGCCAGGAACGCCACACCCTCTTTTTGCATGCCTCCTTTAAGGCGTTTTACCTGACGTTCACTGAGACCGAGAAGCTGTGCTGCCTGTCGGACTGTTAATTTACCGCTAAGAACCTGCTCCATAACGAACACCCGTTTTACTTCCTTTGCACTCAAGAAAATGTCTCCTCTCTCCATGGTGACATTTTCTCAGACCGCTTACAGGGTGACAATATCACAGTCCGACGACACAAAAATTAATTTCCCCCTTGACAGACACAAAGAGGGCCAGCTAAAATATACCTAAAAGTTAACCAGTTAAGTATACTTTAAGAATGAGGGGCAATGGATGAGGCTTAATCAGGCTACAGATTACGCTTTACGGGCAGTGCTTTACCTGGCCCAATTACCTCCCGGAGAGGTGGTAGAGGCACAGGCTATCGCCACGCAGGAATGCATACCCATGCGTTTCTTGCTGAAGATTTTACGCCTGCTTACCAAGGCGGGCATCGTAGATTCCTACCGCGGCGTGGGTGGAGGCTACGCCCTGGCCCGGCCGCCCGCGGAAATCACCCTGTTGGACGTGTTGGTGGCCGTGGAGGGACCGGTACAAATAAACCGTTGCCTGGTGGACGCAGAATTTTGCAGCAAGCAGGGGCCACCCCACTGTCCCGTGCACCGGGCCCTGTCATCCATTCAAGAAACCCTCATCCGGGAATTTAAGCGCTATAATTTTGCCCAGCTTGCCGGCAAAATTCCCCCGTAACCGGGGCAAAATAGGGTAAAAATCAAAGATGGAGGTATCGGTGTTGGGGGATTATCATGTGACCCTTTACGTATCGCCCCACTGTAACGATTGCCGGAAGGCAAGGCAGTTTGCGGATGACTTAGGAAAGCGCTCTATGAAAGGGATGGGGTTTTATTTCCAGGCCCCATTCTTTTTTTGCGCTAGAGCCTTCCATTAGCTTTGTGTAGAAATGACTTTAAATCCGCCCAGGATTCCAGTAGCCCGTCGGGTTGATAACGTTCCAATTCCTCCCGGGGGGTTATACCCCAGGTGACGCCCAGGGTTACCGTTCCGGCCGCCCGGCCGGCCTGGATATCAAAATGACTGTCTCCCACATAGACGGTCCGGTGCGGTTGGGCATGAAGTATTTCCATGGCTTTGAGGATTGGATCGGGCAGAGGCTTATGCTTCTCCACGTCATGGGCCGTAATCATTACATCAATATAGCGGTCCAGGCCGGTAAAGTTAACAGTCCGCCACGCACCTGTTTTTCCTTTGGACGTGACGATACCTAACTGGATGCCCTTAGTACGCAAGCTCTGGAGCATTTCCAGCGTACCTGGAAAAAGCCGCGTATAAAGGTCGTGATCACGGTGGTAGTGGTACTGATAACGCTGGATAAACTCTTCCGCCCTTTCCCCAGCAAAATGCCGCGCAATATCCACGATGGGACGACCAATCCAGCGCATGACATCTTCACTGCCCCAGGGAATGCCCATTTCGGTAAACACCCGCCGGTAGGTATGTTTAATCAGGGGTAAGGAGTCGGCCAGGGTGCCGTCCAGATCAAATAAAGCCACCTGTAAGCACATGTTTCATTCCTGCCTTTCCTTCAACATTATAGCATAACCGCCGGTTGATAAGCAGGTGTTTTTTACTCTACGGCGAATTTCAAAACCCAAAGGAGGGTTTAATTGTGACTATCAGCAAAAAAATTGCCGGATTTCTTTCCCAAGCCTCTTGGATCCGCAAAATGTTTGAAGAAGGAGAGCGGTTGCGCGCCATTTACGGTGCCGACAAGGTGTATGATTTTACCCTGGGCAATCCCGACGTGGAACCTCCGGCGGCCTTTAAAGAGGAATTACGTAAACTGGCCGCAAACCCCATCCCGGGTATGCACCGGTACATGAGCAACGCCGGCTACGAGGAAACCCGCCGGGCTGTTGCCGAAGTGCTGGCCGAAGACACGGGACTGCCCTTCAGCGCCCGGCATGTGGTGATGACGGTGGGTGCCGGAGGGGGATTAAACGTAGTATTAAAAACCCTGCTGGATCAGGGGGACGAGGTTATTGTACTCACCCCTTATTTCGTCGAGTACCGCTTTTATGCGGATAACCACGGCGGAGTAATTAAAGAGGTGCCCACGGGCCCCGACTTTCAGCCGGATTTGACGGCCCTGGAAAAAGCCATTACCCCCGCGACAAAGGCAGTGATCATCAATTCACCCAATAACCCAACGGGGGTAATATACGGGGCCGGGTGCCTGGCGGAACTGGGAAAGCTTCTGGATAAAAAAGGGGAAGAACTGGGCACTACCATTTATTTAATTTCCGATGAACCCTACGCCAAAATAGTTTACGATGGCATAGAAGTACCCAGCGTCTTTCAGTTCACCCGGAACAGCATCGTGATCACCTCCCACAGCAAGGACCTGGCCCTGCCAGGCGAGCGCATTGGTTATATTGCCGTTCACCCGGAGATTGACGAAAGCGACCTGCTGCTGGAAGGGCTGGTTTTCTGCAACCGCACCCTGGGATTTGTCAATGCCCCCGCGCTGATGCAACGGCTGGTGGCCAAATTGCAGCGGGAAAAGGTGGATATTGCCGCTTACCAGGAAAAGCGTGACCTGTTGTATAATCACCTGGTTTCCCTGGGCTTTGAGGTGGTCAAACCCCAGGGGGCCTTTTACCTGTTCCCCCGCTCCCCCCTGCCTGACGACCTGGAATTTGCCCGGTTGGCTCAAAAATATAATATCCTGGTGGTACCTGGAAGCGGTTTTGGTTTGCCGGGATACTTCCGCATCTCCTATTGTATAAGCAAACAAATCATCCTCAATTCTTTGCCCGCCTGGACAAAACTGGCCCAGGAACTCGGCCTCAAGTAAACCAGGGGGCGTACAAGACCTGCATTAAATATTTAGGGCGGCGGCCGTCCGGAACGGCCGACCGCCCAGGCAAAAAATCAAAAGCCCTGCTGCACAAGCAGAGCTCCTCGAGGCAAATTTTCCAACCCGTTTTACTCCTCAACCAGCATCAACAATTTTTCATGCATATGCAGGTTCAACTGACGCATGACACTGCGCAGGGTTTCAGGATCCCTTAAGACCAGTCCATCTGCCCACCGTTCCAGGAGGTACTGCACAAACTCCATAAACCCGCTGGCCAGGGTTAGCGTATACAATTCCCGGTAACGGTTATTATCCGGCTGGCAACCAGTACCGAGGCTTTCTTTGTGGGTAAGCTTGAAATTGCGTAGCTCCTGTTCTTCCCTGGTCCAGGAGACCACACCATCAATGACCTGCACTTCCTTACCGCAGGTGTCACAAATAAATTTAGCCAAATATAACCCCTCCCTTATTCTACCCCCATAAAAACACTTCCCTATTTCCCCTCACTCAGGTCTTTAAAAACTTTTCTTTTCAGTTTATATTTAGATATAAAAGATTAAACTCCTGCTCCCCTTTTAAAATGGAATTTTTCCCTTAAAGGCAAAAAATAATTTTTCTTTTAAGAAGGAGGCCAATTCATAATCAGGCGCGGCGTGAAAGATAAATAGTCGGCGCTGGTGAGATAAAAGTTGATGCCCCAGGCCTGATCGGGCAAACGGTAACGGCAGGCCCGGGCATGCAGGTGGCCGTAAACCACATGTTTTACGCCGTACTCTTGAAAAATTTCGATAAATCCGCTGTATTCGTGTTTTTCATTAGTCGGCATATAATGCATAATGACAATGATTTCCTCCGCTGGCCTTTGCACGCTTTCCAGGGAGTTCCTCAACCGGATGAGTTCGCGCTTGTAAATTTTCATATCTTCATCCTTGAAAAAGGCGCCGTTGGGGCACAGCCATCCCCGGGTACCGCAGATGACCAGATCACCCAGCCGTATGTGGTCGTTCTGGATCAGGCGCATATTGGGAGGAGCCAGCGCCCGCACCCGGGAGATACTCTGCCACCAGTAATCATGGTTGCCCTGTACGGCTATAATAAGCCCCGGCAGCAAACCGAGAAAATGTAAGTCCGGCCGGGCTTCCTCCAAACGCATGGCCCAGGAAATGTCCCCGCCCACCAGCACCACATCGTCGTCAGTAACGATCCGCGTCCAGTTTTCGTAGATGCGAGATGCATGAGCGGCCCACGACTCATCTACCTCGGCCATGGGCTTATACTCCGGACTGTCCCCCCAGTTTGCCGGATCCGGTGTCCTGGAAAAGGATAAATGTAAGTCGCTGATAGCATATATTTTCATCTTAGTCTCACTCTCCCACCCAGCGTGCCCTGGCCTGGGGCCGGGCGCGGAAAAGGGGGGAACTTAAAGAACAAAGGGGTGTAACCCGATGAATGAGTACAAACTCGTGGTGGTGGTCGAAACCCAGGAACACGTTTACATTCGCCTGTTTGTCAACAATGTCCTTGCCAATCCCGAAGGCTTGATTCGCCTGAAGCATGCAGAACTGGACCAGCTATTTCGTGACCTGTTCAAGGGTTCCAGGGGTAAATGCATTAAATGCTACTGTCAATACTCCCGTTAACCCGGCCCCAGCATTCCTCTTCGACACATCTGTCCGGACTCCTGCTCCTGGTACGGGGAAAAAAAGACGCGACTTGCGGCAGAAGTCGCATCTTTTTTTCGGGAACCGTCGAAGAGGTTAACCGTGAATAAGCGGCGGCAGGCAGCGGGTGCACACCCAGAGGCTTTCGCCGCGGTGCCGGCAAGGGAGCAGCGGAATACGGTCCTCGGTGTTACCACAGCGGAAACAGGTTTGGGTAATGTAGGTTTTTTCCTTACCCTTTAAGTGCTCGTGGACTGCCTCTTCGGAAAAGGCCGGCGCTTCCCGTTCTTCAATGGAAAGGGCGCCCACCGGACAAACGCCGATACAAAAACCAGCACCATCGCATAGTTCCTCCCGAACTACCCGGGCCTTACCATCCACAATCTGGATAGCCCCTTCGGCACAAGGGGTCACACACAGACCGCAACCGGTACATTTTTCCTCGTCTATGCGCACGATCTGACGCTTAGGCATGAAAAAACCCCCTCTTGCTAGATTACATTACTTCCTGCCATTAAAATAACCGATCCTGCCCGCAAACGCTGTGCGCTTCTTCCCCCACCGGCTGTGACTATTCTCACATTGCTGAAAAAGTGGTCTATCGGTTAGCAGAGTCCCATATATATCAAAAGGGTCGCCAAATCCCACGTGCACGGACGGCAGTAATCAATGCGGTGCGAAGCGGGTGACCAAAAATGCAAAAACACCGGGAAACCATGCGTCTGTTCTGGACGGCCTGTGCCATCCTGTTTGTTTTGGGCATGATTACGCAGCCCCAAACCGTCTATGAGGGGGCCGTCTACGGCCTTGGTGCCTGGTGGAATATAGTATTCCCTTCCCTTTTACCTTTTTTCATCGTTTCCGAACTGCTCATGAATTTTGGGGTCGTGCATTTTATGGGTGTTCTTCTGGAACCGGTTATGCGCCCCCTTTTTAACGTCCCCGGTGCGGGATCCTTTGTCCTGGCTATTGGTTATACCAGCGGCTACCCCATTGGAGCCATGGTTACCGCCCGCCTGCGGGCCCAAAAGCTATGCACCAGAATCGAAGCGGAACGGTTAATGTCTTTTACAAACAACTCCAGCCCCCTATTCATGCTGGTGGCGGTAGCCGTAGGTATGTTTCACAACGCCTCCCTCGGTCCCCTCATTGCCGGAGCCCATTACCTGGCCAACCTTACCCTTGGCCTGGCTTTGCGTTTTTACGGCCGTCGCGACCCGGAGGTGATCCCCCGGCCTATGGCCGACAGGAATACCTGGATTTTAAAACGGGCCCTGGCCGAAATGGTCACCCGACAGCGCCAGGATAAACGTACTTCGGGCCAGATTATTGGCGATGCCGTAAAAAATGCCATCAATAATCTTTTAAACATCGGCGGTTTTATCATTCTCTTCGCCGTTATTATTCGCCTGCTTACTCAAGCGGGTTTCATTGACTTAGTGGCCCGGGCATTAGGGCTGGTGTTGGTGCCTCTCGGCCTCTCGCCGGCAGTGCTCCCGGCCCTGGCCAGCGGGCTGTTTGAAATGACCACGGGTACCAAGCTGGCTTCGGAAGCGGCTGCCCCTTTGCTTCACCAGTTGATTGCCGTAGCCATGATCCTGGCCTGGAGCGGCCTGTCCATCCAGGCCCAGGCGGCCAACATGATCG
This sequence comes from Desulfofundulus salinus, assembly GCF_003627965.1. Lineage (NCBI taxonomy): Bacteria > Bacillati > Bacillota > Clostridia > Eubacteriales > Peptococcaceae > Desulfofundulus > Desulfofundulus salinus. The sequence goes on from NZ_RBWE01000001.1 coordinate 2,044,571, forward strand.
CCGGAACCGATATTCGCATGGGCCCTTTTATACTGGTACGGGTAGCACATGCCATCCTGGCCGCCTTTTATACCTGCCTGATGTTTGGCCCGGCCGCAACTTTAAACCAGTCTCTGATCCAGCCTGTTTTTACACCACTTCTCACCACGGTTCAACCCGTTTCCCTTTGGAGCGCGAGTCTTATTTCCCTGTTCCTGCTCCTTCTATCCCTGGGTATCATGATTATGCTGGCTGTGGTGCTGGTCATACTAACCCATATACGCGTCATTGTACTCCGTCCTAGATAATCTTGACAGTTTTTCTGGCAATTGCTTATAATAGTCTTAAAATAAGATAGAAAATTATGGTTTTGGGGGTTTTCTCCTGGCCGGATGAAGTTTTGCATTGAACATACCCGGCAGCAGAAAACCAGCCGGGACTACTATTTTTTGGGAGGTGTCAGTGTGAGAGTTGCTATGTTACACTGGGCTTTTCCACCGATTATCGGCGGGGTGGAAAGCCATCTGGCCATGTTGTGTCCAGAGCTTGCCCGCTACGGTTGCCAGGTAAGCCTGCTCACCGGGTCCACCCTGGAAGAGGAAGTGGATTACACCTGGCGGGGATTAAGGATCTTACGCCACAGGCTAATGGATCTGAACAGCCTGGATGCAAAACAAATCATGGACAGAAGAAATGATATTCGCCGGTTGATTGGCGATTTTATCCAACAAGTTCACCCTGACATTATCCACGCCCATAACATGCATTACTTCAGTCCGGTCCATCTTGAGGCTCTGCTGGAAGCAAAGAAGCGCTGGGGAATCCCCCTGGTACTAACGGCCCACAACGTCTGGTCTGACTCAGTCTGGGAAAAAATGTGCCGTCATGCCGCCGAATGGGATGCGGTAATTGCGGTGAGCCATTACATCAAGAAAGAACTGGTTAAAGCCGGTTTTCCTGAAGACAGGATTACCGTGGTGCACCACGGCATCGATCTGGAAAGATTTAGACCCCCTACCGAAGAGGATCTGCAAAAGGCGTGGGAAACCTATCCAGAACTAAAAGGGAAAAGGGTCATCTTCCACCCGGCACGCATGAGTTACGATAAGGGCTGCCATATCAGCATCAAGGCCTTCAAACTCATCAAGGAACAATTTCCGGATGCCCTGCTGGTGCTGGCCGGTACGGAAAAAACCGTGGACTGGGGCAGCCGGCAGCCCGAACACGTATCCAGGATCAAACGCCTGATTACGGAACTGGAGCTGGAACGGGATATTTTTATCCGTTTCTTCTCCTGGGATGAAATACCGTTGATGTACCAGGCCGCAGAAGTTAGCATCTACCCCTCCTGTTTTGAGGAACCCTTTGGCCTGGCCTTGCTGGAATCCCTGGCCACGGGTCGTCCCATGGTAGTCAGCCGGGCCGGCGGTATGCCCGAGGTAATCCAGGACGATATCAACGGCTACGTGGTGCCGATGCACGATCACGAGGCTTTAGCCGAAAGGTGCTGCCATTTGCTGGCCAATCCCCAGAAGGCCCGGCAAATGGGTGAAACAGGGCGGCAAATGGTAGAAAAAAACTTTACCCGCGAAGTCATGACAGCCCGTACACTCCAGGTTTACGGTAAAACACTGGCCTCTTACCTGCGCAAGCAAAAACAAATTGCCTAGGAGGTAATGCGGTGCTTGATATCACCCACATACCGGGGTTAGCCACCCGGACGTGCCTTTCCCAGGAAGTGCTTAAAGAAGGAGAACTTTTTTTCATTTGTGGACCCGAGGGAGAGGTATCCCATGAGCATAACGGGGGCTTTGGACTCTATTACCGGGACACCCGCTTTTTGAGCTGTCTGGAAATGGGGCTAACGGAAGGGAACCTTCTATTCCTCTCCTCCTCCATTAAGGACAGCCACTTTGCCCAATTCGAACTTACCAACCCGGCCCTGGACCGGGACAATCATGTTATCCCGGCAAGCACCATTCACATCCGTGCCCTGCGGGTCCTGGATAACGCCCTGTTTCAACGCTTGCGGCTAATCAATTTCAACCCCATGCCCGTAATGATCACCCTGCAGATCACCCTGGGAGCCGATTTTCGGGATATTTTTGAGGTGCGGGGCTTTATCCGCGACCAGGAGGGGGAAATTTTTATCCCGGTGTCTACCCAGGAGGGAGTCCTCTTTGGGTACCGGGGAAGAGATAGCCTGTGCCGTTATACCAGAGTTTCCTTTTCCCCTTATCCCGACGGTGTGGAGACAAACGAAGAAAAAAACCTGGCCACCGCCCGGTTCTCCCTCACCTTGCCTCCCGGACGCAAAGTTTACCTCTACATGCAGGTAAAGCCTTTTATTGGCAACAAGCCCAATCCTGCCTGCACCCGCGGGAGAGGAACCATTGCCGCGGGATTCAGCCGGGCAGTGCGCAAAACCTATTCTCTCTATGAAAAGTGGAAACAGCAGTGTACCCAGTTTAAAAGCGATAATGTCTTTTTGAGCAACATGCTCCGGCGCAACGTGACCGACCTGTACGCCCTGTGCACCTGCTATCCCGATCTGGGCACCATTGTGCAGGCCGGCATACCCTGGTATGCGGCCCCCTTTGGACGGGACGCCCTGATTACTTCCTGGCAGGCCTTAATTGTCAACTCCGACATTGCGCGGGAAAGCTTGTACTTCCTGGCCCGCCTGCAGGGGAAAGAGTATAACCCCTGGCGGGATGAAGAACCCGGGAAGATACTCCATGAGCTCCGCCGGGGAGAGCTGGCCGCCTGCGGGGAAATTCCCCATACTCCCTATTACGGCAGCGTGGACGCCACTCCCTGGTTCATCATCCTGCTTTCCGAAACCTACCACTGGACTGGAAACAAACAGCTACTAACCGATCTGGCTCCAAATCTTTTTGCCGCCGTGGAATGGTGCCGGAAATACGGGGATATGGACGGCGACGGGTTTATTGAATATGCCGTCCGTTCCCCCGGGGGGCTGACAAACCAGGGCTGGAAAGACTCCTGGGACGGGGTTATTGATCCCCGGGGCAGTCTGCCCACCGGTCCCATCGCCCTGGTGGAAGTACAAGCCTATTATTACCTTGCTTTAAAGCGGGCCGCTGAAATGGGCCGGGTACTGGGAAAGGATGACTGGGCCTGGGAGCTGGAACAGGAGGCCCTGGTCCTGCAACGCAAGTTTTTAGAGGCTTTCTGGATGGAAGAGGAACAGTACCTGGCCTTTGCCCTTGATGGTGACAAAAAACAGATTAAAACCATTGTCTCTAACCCGGGCCACTGCCTGTTTACCGGCATTCTACCCGATGAACTGGCCGTGGCCGTAGCCCGGCGGCTGTTAACCAGCGACATGTATTCCGGATGGGGTATTCGCACCATGAGCAAATCCATGGGGCCGTATAATCCCATGAGTTATCATAACGGTTCGGTCTGGCCCCATGACAACGCCATCATTGCTTACGGGTTACGTTGCTACCGCCAGTTTGACCTTCTGGAAAAAGTGGTCACCGGCCTTTTCGAGGCGGCCATGTCCTTTCCCTATCACCGGCTGCCGGAGGTCTTCTGTGGTTTCACCAGGCGCAGAGACGGCGGCCCCGTACATTACCCCACCGCCTGTGATCCCCAGGCCTGGGCCGTAGGGACCATGCCCCTGCTCATACGTACCATGCTGGGCATCTCCTGCTGGGGTAACGAGGTGCGGGTGAGTGCTCCCCAGCTGCCTCCCTGGGTCCAGGAAATCCAGATCTGCAACCTGGCCGCAGGCTGCGGAACGGTGGATCTGGAATTTACCCGTAAACAGGGCAAAGCCTATTGCGGAGTGCTGCGGGCCACGGGCAACACCCGCGTGATCATTGAAAATTAAAAAGGAGGTGGAAGTTGTGTACGGCCATGGACGAAACCCCGCACAGGTGGTTGTAGTTTCCAACCGGGGAGCCTATACCTTCCAGGAGGGTCACGATCAATTAATTACCAGGCGCACGGTAGGAGGACTGGCTTCGGCGGTGGAACCGGTTCTGACCGCCCACGGGGGAACCTGGATCTCCTGGTGCGGGCGCATTGATAATACGGGCAAGGACCGGGGCGTTAAGCTGGGCATCCCACCGGGAGAACCACGCTACCATATCCAGGAGGTTTTTCTCTCCGCAGAAGAACATGATAACTACTACCACGGTTTCTGCAACGCTTGTCTCTGGCCCCTGTGCCACCAGCTGCCCGAACGTTGTTCCTTTAAAAAGGCTTACTGGGATGCTTACCGCCGGGTTAACCAGAAGTTTGCCCACATCACCCTGGAAGCAAAAAAGGAAATTTACTGGATACACGATTTTCACCTTGCCCTGGTACCACAGCTCTTGCGGCACCAGTCACCCGGGGCTACCATTGCCTTCTTCTGGCACATTCCCTTTCCCCCGGCAGACCTTTTCCAGATCCTCCCCTGGGGACGGCAGATCATCTACGGTCTTTTGGGCAGCGACCTGATCGCCTTCCATACCAGCCGGTACGTACAGAATTTTCTCGATACCGTTGCCTGCTATTACCCGGCCAGAATTTACCCAGAACAGGGCCTGATACGCCTGCGCAACCGCCGCATTTTGGTGCAGGCTTTGCCGGTAGGTATTAACTGCCACCGCTTTGAACAGCTGGCCGCCGATCCCGCCGTGCGGGCCAGGGCGGAGGAAATACGCAAATCCCTTGGTGCGGAAAAGGTGCTTCTGGGCATAGATCGCATGGACTACACCAAAGGAATTCCCGAGCGGATACGGGCCATGGCCTACTTTTTGGAAAAGTGTCCTGAATACCGCGGAAGGGTCACCCTGTTACAAATTGCCGTACCCAGCCGCAATGGTATTGGCGAATACGGAGCCTTAAAGCAGGAAGTGGAACGAATAGTAGGCGAAATCAACGGACGGTACGACCAAATGTATGGAGCCGTACCGGTGCGCTACCGCCATCAATCCCTGGATCAGGCAGAGCTGGTAGCCCATTACCTGGCTGCCGACGTGCTGCTGGTGACGGCCTTAAGGGACGGCCTTAATCTGGTGGCCAAGGAATTTGTGGCTTCACGCATTGATGGCAAGGGAGTGCTTATCCTGAGCCCCTTTGCCGGAGCGGCCCAGGAACTTCACGGAGCACTGCTGGCCAATCCCTTTGAACCGGCCCACCTGGCAGCCAAAATCAAAATAGCCCTGGAGATGCCTTTCCAGGAACAAAAAAGCCGCCTGGAATCTTTGCGCCGCATCGTGAAAAGCCGGGATGTGCGCTGGTGGTGGCAGAACAACTTGAAACTGGTTAAAAGCCTGGGTTCCGGCCTCACCCCGGCAGCCATCAACGCGGCCAACCTGTAAACCGGGAGGCCGGTTCCCTGGTGCGCAAGGAACCGCCCATGACAACCCCGGAAAAACTGGCTGCATGGATGGCTGCGGCATCCCGGTTGCTGCTCATGCTGGATTACGACGGCACTCTGGTACCTATTGCCCCCACCCCGGATCTGGCCCGGCCGAACCCGGAACTTCTGGCTACTCTGCAAAAGTTAACCCTTTCCCCCGGTCGAGTGGTAGCGGTGATCAGCGGTCGTAAACTGGCCGAACTACAAAAACTACTACCCCTGACCGGCCTGTACCTGGCTGGTTCCCACGGGGCGGAAATACAGGAAACCGGGGGCAAAACATACCGCCTGTTCGAGAATCGCAAGCTGGAAGAAAACATTTCAAGCCTGGAAAGGGTAGCGAGGGAATGTGTGGCCAACAGCAGGGGCTTTTTAGTGGAAAATAAAGGCATCTCACTGGCCTTACATTATCGCCTGGCAGATCCCGACCTGGCCCGGGAGGTGCTGGATAGTTTTATCGAAAGAGTTGTCCCCATCATGGGCAAAAACCGGTTGGAAATCCTGCCGGGAAAAAAAGTGCTGGAAATACGCCCCCGGGGAGTAAGCAAAGGAAGAGCGGTGCAGTACCTCTGCGGGAAATATGGCGGGGCACTACCTGTTTATATTGGAGACGACCGGACCGATGAGGATGCCTTTATGGCCCTCAAAAGAGGCTATGGTATCCTGGTGAGCCCCCAATCCCGCGCCAGCGCCGCAACCATTCGTTTGTCCTCACCCCGGGAGGTGTACACATTGCTTCTCCTGCTTGCTAAGGAGGGTTATTTTTAGCCTTTTGAAGACAACTTGAGGCCAACAATAAGTTGCCCCCGCGTAATACAATAGCCGGTAATACAAATGCAGGCCGCCAATGGTATGCTTTTTCCCCTTGCCGGACATGATAAACACAACCGACACCAGGTTCAAAGTAGGTGAGATACTTGGCGGACCTGCATGCTTTTTTTCGCCCCCAAACGGTAGCCATTGTCGGTGCTTCCAAAAAACCGGGTAAAATTGGCAACGTGTTAGTGAAAAATATGATCGCCTGCGGTTACCCGGGCAGGATTTATCCCGTCAATCCCAAAGAGGAAGAAATAGAAGGGCTTCGCTGTTATCCCAATTTAAGCGCCATCGGAGAAAGCGTGGACCTGGTGGTGGTCGCCGTTCCGGCCAGCCGGGTAATCGCCGTAGCACAGGAATGCGGCCTTGCGGGGGCCAAAAATCTGGTGGTAATCTCGGCAGGATTTAAGGAAGTGGGCAAGGAAGGACTCATTCTGGAAAAGGAACTCACCCGCATTTGCCGCAGTTACGGCATGGGCCTTTTAGGGCCCAACTGCGTTGGCATGATGGATACCCACGTACCCATAAACGCCTCCTTTTCTGCCGTTTTTCCGAAGCAGGGGAACATCGCTTTCATTTCCCAGAGCGGGGCCATGCTGGTGGCCATTTTGGACTGGAGCCTGGCCACCGGACTGGGCTTTTCCCGGATTATCAGCCTGGGAAACAAGGCCGATCTTAATGAAGCGGATTTTATAGCCGACGCGGCCAACGACCCCAACACCAGGGTTATCCTCTGTTACATCGAGGACGTGGCCCGGGGCCAGCAGTTTTTACGGGTGGCCAGGGCGGCCAGCCGCAAAAAGCCGGTGATCATCCTCAAAAGTGGTGCCAGCCAGGCCGGGGCCCAGGCCGCATCCTCCCACACAGGGGCCCTGGCCGGCAGCGACCTGGCCTATGAGACGGCTTTCCGGCAAAGCGGGGTCATCCGTGCCCGGAGCATGGCCGAGCTTTTTGATTTGGCCGTTGCCTTTGCCCACCAACCCGTGCCCAAAGGAAACCGGGTGGCGGTGGTAACCAATGCCGGCGGACCCGGCATTGTAACCACGGACAGCATCGAAATGAGCGAACTGACCATGGCCCGCTTCAGCAAGGAAACCAGCCAGGAGTTAAGGGCCAACCTACCGCGGGAAGCGGCCATTTATAACCCGGTGGACGTCCTTGGTGACGCCGGCGAAAACCGCTACCGCTTTGCCCTGGAAAAGGTGCTCGGTGATCAAAGTGTGGATAGCGCGGTGGTGCTGGTCTGCCCCACGGCAGTCACGGAACCGGAACAAACCGCCCGGGCCATCATTGAAACTCACCGCATTCACCCGGATAAGCCGGTATTTGCTGCCTATATGGGCGGAAAAACCCTGGCGGCAGGAGCTAAACTCCTGGCAGAAGAAGGCATACCCTGTTTCACCTTTCCGGAGCCGGCGGTCAGGGCCTTGAGCGGGATGGTGCGCTACGCCCGGGCCAGGGAATTGCCGGAAAAAGAAAAGGAGCTCGAGCTGGGTGGTATCCAGCCCGAGCCGGTTAAGGAAATTTTGCAAAAAGTACGCCAGGAAGGCCGGTTAACTCTTGTCGGCAGTGAAGCCAGCCAGGTGGCCGGCTGCTACGGGATTGCCGTGGCCCCCATTGTCCTGGCCACCAGTCCCGATGAAGCAGCGGCCAGGGCACAGGAAATTGGTTTCCCAGTGGTCATGAAGGTAGCCTCCCCACAAATTTTACACAAAACCGACATCGGTGGAGTAAAAATAGGGGTGGAAACTCCCCAGGAAGTGAAAAAAGCCTTTATTGAGATTACCGAAAACGTCCAGCGTTTCCTGCCCAAGGTGGTTATCCACGGCATTGAGATTCAAAAAATGATGCCCAAGGGAACGGAATTAATCATTGGCATGACCCGGGACGTACAGTTCGGCCCTTTAATAGCCTTTGGACTGGGAGGAATTTACGTCAACCTTTTAAAAGACATCTCCTTCCGCCTGGCCCATGGCCTGACCAGGCAGGAAATCCAGCACATGCTTACCGAAACCAAGGCCTACACGTTGTTACGGGGTTACCGTGGCGAAAAGCCAAAGGATATCGGGGCAATCGTAGAAATGATTGCCCGGACTGCCAGGTTGGCGCTTGATTTTCCTGAAATTGGAGAAATGGATATTAACCCGGTTTTTGCCTATCCGGACGGGGCCTTTGCCCTGGATATAAAAATCACCATATCGTGAGGTGTAAGCGGTGAAAAACCTTTATATCATTGGTACGGCGGGCAGCGGAAAAACAGCCATGGCGGTGGGCCTGGCCCTAAAACTAGTCCAGCATGGATATAAGGTAGCCTATTTTAAGCCGGTGGGCCATCCCACCGGTGTAAGGGAACAGAATGACGAGGACGCGCGGCTCATGCAGGAGGTGTTAAATTTAAAACAACCTCTGGATGTAATCGCACCCTTTATCGCCGGTCCGTCCTATCTGTCGGGCTACCGGCAATGCGAGGCATTAGAACGGATCCTATCCTGCTACCGGCAGGTCAGTGCCGGGGCAGACGTGGTGCTTATCGGGGGAGCCGCCTTCCCCCATATCATGGGGTGCTGGGGCCTGGATGCCGTCACCCTGGCCAAAAAGTTTGAAGCCCTGGTCTTGTTCACGATCCGCATTGAAAATGATTTCAGTCTGGATGAAGCCATTTTCGTCAACAGCTACCTGGCAAATCAGGGCATCAAGATGCTGGGGAATGTTTTTAACAACGTCCCCCGCCCGTTACTGGCCAAAACAGAAGGGATTTATAAGTCCATCCTCACCGAACGGGGATACCGTACCCTGGGTATCATTCCCCAGCGTCCGGAAATATCTTCGCCCACAGTGGCGGAATTTTACGAAACACTGGGCGGGGAAATCCTGGCCGGCGAAGAAAATATGGACCGGCTGGTAGAGGACGTGATTGTCGGTGCGATGACTATTGAAAGTGCCCTGGGTTATTTGCGTCGGGCTCCCAATAAGGCGGTGATTACCGGGGGTGACCGGGCTGACCTGGCCCTGGCGGCCCTGGAAACCAGCACGTCAGTGTTAATCCTCACCGGTGGTTTATATCCGGACGTAAAGGTTATTGCCCGGGCAGCAGAAAAAAACGTGCCGCTTATTCTGGTGCATTACGACACCTTTACCACTATTGAAAAGCTGGCGGAGATTAGCCGGCGAATCCGCCCCCGGGACCGCAAACGCATTGCCCTGGCCCGGGAAAACGTGGAAAAATACTGCGATTTTCCCGCCATACTTCACGCCCTGGCGGATTAGCCCTGGGCCGCCCGGGAATTAACACCGTCACTAACCTTAACTCCTCTTAATTCAGCCCGTCCGTTGCGAATCTGGGTCATAATCTTGTCCAGTTCCTCTTCCAGCTCACCCAGAATCTCATCGGCATATTCCCGGGCCCCCTGTTTGATTTCCCTGGCCACCTGTTCCGCCTTATGGACAATTTCGTCTGCCATGGCCTGGGCCTTTTTCACCACTTCACTTTCTTCCGCCCGTTTTTCCAGCTGTTTCTGGGCATCCTCCAAAAGACGACCGGCCTCCTTGCGGGTGTCAGCCAGCACCTTTTCCCGTTCCTGGAGGAGCCAGCGTGCCTGGCGCAATTCTTCGGGCAGGGTGGTGCGAATGCGGTCCAGGTAATCCAGCAGGCGATCCTCGTCCACCATCACCCGCCTGGTCATGGGTATACGGGGACTATTTTCAATCATCTCCTCCATCTCATTTAAAATATGGAATAGCTCCACTCCTACCCCTCCCTAACCGGTTGTTGAAGGGTTATAAATTTTTCCCGCAACTTTTGTTCTACCACGGGGGGTACCAGGTCACGCACACAGCCCCCGAAGTAAGCTACTTCCTTTACGGCACTGGAACTGATGAAGGAATATTCCGCCCTGGTCATGAGGAACAAAGTATCTATTGAAGGAACCAGTTTTTTGTTGGTCAGGGCCATCATAAACTCGTTTTCAAAATCGGAAATGGCCCGCAGACCCCGGATAATTGCCTGGGCACCCAGGCTTTTCGCGTAATTCACCGTCAGCCCATCAAAGGAATCTACCACCACGTTATAATAGGGCTGCAATACCTCCCGCAGCATTTCTAACCTTTCACTAACGGTAAAAAGCGGCTTTTTGCTGGTGTTGCGGGACACCGCCACAACCAGCTGATCAAACAAACAGGCCGCCCGCTCAATTACATCAAGATGTCCATTGGTTATCGGGTCAAAACTTCCCGGATAAACCGCGATGCGCAAAGATTTAATCCTCCTCTCCGGCAATTCCGGGCTGATAAAATGAAAGCGTGGTATCTCCCACTTGATGTTGCCGGTATTGTACCAGCCGCCCCACCTGACCGGGCAGTACCTGCCGCTTGCTGCTTTCGGCCACTACAATGCCACCGCGAGCAACCAGTCCATGACGATCAATGGCCTCCAGAGTGGGCAACTCCAGGTCTTGTCCATAGGGTGGGTCCAGGAAAACCACATCAAACTGCTGTCCGCTCAATTGCCTCAAAGCCAGGAAAACGTCTTGCGCCAGCACCTCAGCCCCTTCCGCCAACCCCACATGAATAAGGTTATCCCGGATGGTTTTGACTGCCCTTTTATCCCTTTCGATAAACACTACCTGAGCAGCACCGCGACTCAAGGCTTCGATCCCCACGTTGCCTGTACCGGCATAAAGATCGAGGAAGTGAGAACCGGGAATCCGCGGGCCCAGGATATTGAACAGGGATTCTTTAACCCGATCGGCAGTGGGTCGCCCGCTCCATCCCCGGGGAATTTTCAAGCGGCTTTTTTTGGCAATGCCGGCAATAACTCGCAAGATCGCGATTCCTTTCCTCCCTGTGTCTCAACGCAAATATTATAGCACATTATACCAGAAAAATCGATCAGGCAAAATATGTAGTGTATAATCCTCCTCGAGGCGGACAATATATATATGAAACTTGGAGGGATTTTAATGAAAAGGGGGGCCGACGGTGTGCTCTTTGATCTTTTTCGTTCCTTTGGAGTCAACCTTGATTTAGCGCTGGAAGCCCGGGAAATTGTGCGGGGGGAAACGGGACAGGAAATCCCCGGTGTACGGGTGGATCGGGAAAGGTTTGAACATGGGGAAGTAACCATTGTACATATTGTCGAAAAAGCCGCCGAAACCATCATGGGTAAACCCGTGGGTACATATATTACCATCGAAGCTCCCGTGTTAAGGGAAAATCACCCGGCCGCCCACCATGAAGTAAGCCAGATTCTCGCCCGGCAACTGGAAAGATTTGTGGCCCATATTCCGGAGTATGGGAATATCTTACTGGTCGGTCTGGGAAACTGGCGCGCAACCCCGGACGCTCTGGGACCAAAGGTTATTGAGATGAGTCTTGTAACCAGGCACCTGTATAATTACGCCCCACAGGAGTTAAAAGGCGGCATGCGTTCCGTCAGCGCCCTGGCCCCGGGAGTGCTGGGGTTAACCGGTATAGAAACGGCAGAAATAATAAAGGGAGTAGTAGAAAAGATCCGTCCGGAGTTGATCATTGCCATAGATTCCCTGGCGGCCCGCAGTGTAACCCGTATCTGCACCACCATTCAAATAGCCGACACGGGAATCAGTCCCGGTTCAGGCATTGGCAACCGCCGGGCCGGAATCAACCGGGAAAGCATGGGAGTGCCGGTAATCGCTATCGGGGTACCCACTGTGGTACATGCCGCCGTCATCAGCCAGGATACCATTAACGCCTATTTGGAACAACTACAAAATACGCCTGTGAATACGGGGTTTAACCCCGCCCTGGCCCGGCGGGCCATTGAACAGGTTTTAGAACCTTTTGGCGGCAACCTAACGGTAACTCCCAAGGAAATAGACGCGTTAATTGCCACTACGGCCAAAGTTATCGCCGGGGGTATTTCCCTGGCCCTGCACCCAGGTTTAACTGAGGATGACTACAGCTATTATCTGCATTAAAAAATAAAACTGAACAAAGTATTTGTGGTTGGGCGTCCCTGCCGGGGGCCCAACCAACAGGGAACCAGATTCGGCCGGTCTTCCTGCTAGTTGGGACCCCCCGAAAGGGAACTGTACAAATAACCGGTACACCGCACCAGACCTTGTGTACCCAAAAAGCTCATACCTTAACCTCCGTTAAGGAGTGGTGCGAGCGTTGGTTACTTGAGGAGTCGGAGGCTGGGTACCGTTGGCCAGGCTTTGTTCATAGGCGGCAATCATCTTCCGGACCATGTTACCGCCAATGGCTCCGTTCACCCGGGAAGGCAGGTCACCCATGTAACCGCTCTGGGGAACCTGGATGCCTAGCTCGGCAGCGGTTTCCCACTTGAACTGTTCCATGGCCGCGGCGGCCTGGGGAAGAATCAGCTTATTCCGCTTTTGCCCTAACGCCATCTGTCGTCACCTCCTTGCCTTTAGGCTATTCTTATTATGGCCCTGTTGCAATTGATTATGTCTAGAACATTTTACCCCGGCATGCCACCACAGCCCCCTTAACATAAGGTTTTAAGAAAAGGGCTTTGCCTTGTTCTGTCTTGGTTTGGCTTTCCTGGCCTGATTTTAATATATTTTTGGAAGAAAAAAGCCCCTGTGGGCTTTTACTTTGGACTTTTAACCAATATCCAGGTATCCCGCCTTCCCGCCAAACCTCAAGCGCAACTCCCGGGCCAGGGGGCGGTGTTCGGGAGCTTTTAACTCAGGATCCTTTTTTATTAAAGCCACCGCCTCCTGCCGGGCAAGCTGTAGAGCGCGCCAGTCGCGGACTAGGTCGGCTATTTTAAGTTCAGGCAGCCCCGATTGTCTGGTGCCCGTAAATTCACCCGGCCCCCTTAACTGCAAATCTTTTTCCGCCAGGGCAAAGCCGTCGGTGGTGGAAGTCATCGCCTGCAGCCTGAAGCGGGCTTCTTCGGTGGAGCTGTTGGAAACCAGAACGCAGTACGATTGGGCTTTCCCCCGCCCCACCCGCCCCCGCAACTGGTGTAACTGGGCCAGTCCGAAACGATCGGCGTCCAGGATCACCATTACCGTGGCGTTGGGTACATCCACACCAACCTCCACCACGGTGGTGGTTACCAGCACCTGGATTTGACCCGTGCGAAAGGCCTCCATCACATCCTCTTTTTCCGCCGGTTTCAAGCGACCGTGGAGCAAACCCAGCCGGTACCCTGCCAGGGGACCCCGGGAAAGTTCCTCCATTAACTCCACAGCAGCCCGCACATCAATTTTTTCCGATTCCTCCACCAGGGGGCAAACCACATAAGCCTGGTGGCCTTTTTCCACTTCCCGCCGCACCAGGCCATAAACATCCGACAGGCGTGAAAAAGGAAGGGCATAAGTTTGTACCGGCCGCCGCCCGGGAGGCAGTTCGGAAATGGTGCTTACCTCCAGATCCCCGTAGAGGGTAAGAGCCAGAGTGCGGGGAATGGGTGTGGCCGTCATGACCAGCACGTCAGGACAGTGTCCTTTATATTGTAAAATAGCCCTCTGGCGCACCCCGAAGCGGTGCTGCTCGTCAATAACCACCAGGGCCAGTGACTTAAACTGCACTTCTTCTTGAATTAAGGCATGAGTACCAACCACCAGAGGTATCTCCCCGGAGGCAAGACCGGATAACAACTGTTCCCTCTTTTTCTTTCTCAAGCTCCCTGATAGCAGACCAACTTTTATTCCCAGGGGAGCCAGGCTCCGGGAGAGGGTAAGGTGATGCTGCTCCGCCAGGATTTCTGTGGGTACCATCAGCGCTCCCTGCAGTCCACTACCCACTGCCCAGAGCAGGGCCAGGGTGCTAACCACCGTTTTGCCCGCCCCCACGTCTCCCTGCAACAACCGGTTCATGGGCCAGGGGGCATCCATGTCGGCTTTGATTTCTTCCCAGGCCCGCTGCTGACCGGGGGTTAGGGTAAAGGGCAAACCGAGAAGAAATCTCTTGACCAGGTTCATGTGATCGTGGTAACGGTGCGGTTTTAACTTCCGGGTAATTTGCCTGCGCCTTAAGGCCAGGACCAGCTGGAGCAAAAACAGCTCCTCAAAAATAAAGCGTTTTCTCGCCCTGATGGCCTCCTTCTCGGTGGCCGGAAAGTGGATCTGGCGCAGGGCGCTGGAAAGCTCGGGCAGGAAAAACTTTTGCCGCACCCCCGGGGGGAGGAAGTCGTTGATGCGGGGCGTCCACTCGTCCAGGGCGAGGCGCATTAAGGACCGCATGAGACGCTGGGTCAATTGCTCCGTAAGGGGGTAAATAGGTACTATACCCCCCTGCGGTACGGGATCCTCGTCCTCTAACAATTCATAATCGGCAACCAGCAGCTGGATCTCGCCAAAGCGGCGTTCAATTTTCCCCGTAACCTGCACGCGGCTACCGGCCGTAAACAGTTTTTTTATGTAGCGCTGGTTAAACCAGACGGCAAAAAAGTGCCCCACCTGTTCCTGCACTTTTACCCTGGTGATCCATAATCCGGATCTGGGGTTAAGCTCGGTGACTCCTACAACCATTCCCTGCAGGGTAACCTGTTCTCCATGGGCACAGGCGTAAGACAGCCTCACCGTGCGCTCCTGGTATTCCCGGGGAAAGTGGTAAAGCAAATCCTTTATCGTCCTGATCCCCAATCTCTTTAGCAGGGCAAAACGGCGTGGGCCTACCATTTTCAAATATTGTACGGGATACTGCTCAAAATCAACTTCAGCCATTGGGTTTGCCTGGAAAGATTTTACCCCCTTTTCAACCTACGGTATCCTACTTTCAACTGCCGCCGCCGGAACAGGCTCCTACCTCCCCCCCCGGCACGGCAAGCCCGGGAATTATTTATGAGAAAAATATGGGGACACCTTCACCTGTCCACCTTGCACGGCAGTGGTATTTTTGCTAGAATGTAAGGAGTGGGCTTGCAAAAGGAGGTGGCTCTATTGGCCAGGAAATGTGCTGTTTGCGGTAAAGGTGTGGTGGTTGGGATGCAGGTAAGCCACTCCCACATCCGGACCAAAAGGACCTGGCAACCCAACTTACAGCGGGTAAGGGCTCTGGTCAACGGTACTCCCAGAAGAATCCTGGTGTGCACCCGCTGCCTGCGCAGTGGCAAGGTACAAAGGGCTATCTAGAGAAAGCGGCTGTCAAGCCGTTTTTTATTTTTTGGAGAAGGCACGACGTCGTCCTCCGCTCGCTCCCTGGCTTCCGGCGGCCTCGCTTCACCGGTGATGTTACCGGCGCTTAAGCTGCGTCGCTCGCTTATGACCACGTCGTACCTTATCGGACGAGCAGTTGGAGAATTTTAAAGGATCCTTTGCAAACGGGGGTTTGGGGTAATGCCGGGTATGCGCCCCCGCTTGGCAATGGGTTTCCCGTTCACTTCTTTCAAATCCATGGTCATGTCTATTGGTGAAGCACCGGATATGTAGCTGCCCACCCCGAAGGCATCCGCCCCCGCCTGGTTCAGCAGCTGGATCCGCTCGGGGGTTAAACCGCCGCTGACCACAATCTCTACGTGTTTGTATCCCGCCTGATCCAACCGGGCACGCACTTCCCGGACCAGAGCGGGAGTAACCCCTCCCCGCTCGCTGGGGGTATCCAGCCTGATGGCCGCCAGATCTTTCCCCAGGGCCTGGGCAACCCGCATCGCTTCTTCGGCCTCATCCTTAAAGGTATCCACCAGCACAATCACCGGCGTACCTGCAGGCATGGTCCGCTGGTAGGCCAGGGCTACCTCCAGGGTGTCTCCCACAATGAGCATGACGGCGTGGGGCAAGGTGCCCACGGGCTCCTGACCGGCAAGTTTGGCCCCTAAAATACAGCTGGCACCGTCGGCTCCCCCCACCACCGCCGCCCTTTCCATAACCGGCGCCACTGCCGGGTGAACGTGACGGGCACCAAAGCAAATCACCTGCTTGTTGCCCGCGGCTTCCTTACACTGCCTGGCTGCCGTAGCCCAGCCGCTGGAACTGGCCAGAATACCCAATAGGGCCGTTTCATAAATACCAAACCGGTCGTAGGGGCCGTGGATACGCAGAACAACTTCCTTTTCCCCAAACCATTCCCCCTCGGGTAAGGCCCAGACTTCAACCCCCGTTCCGGCCAGCAGATTTTTTACCTCCGGTACTCCGGCCAGCACACCCCTTTTGCTGGCAAAAACTTCGGCTACTACTTCCGTACCGGCAAGCCCCATGGCCCGCAGGATTTCCCTGGTTTTGATAAAGTAAATGTCCGTGGTCCAGCCGGCAAGGATTTCATAGCCATCGGCAGAAAAAAGACGCTGTTCGGGAAGTACACGAAAATCAACCACTTCCCTTAAGTTCTGGACTGTATGTGGCGCCCGCACGGTGTGGCCCCCTTTTCCTAACCAAGGCTACGCATGAGATTGGCCATTTCAATGGCTCCTACCGCCGCATCCCAACCCTTGTTGCCGGCTTTGGTTCCCGCCCGTTCAATGGCCTGCTCCAGGGTGTCGGCAGTGATGATACCAAAAATTGTCGGCACACCGGTATCCAACCCCACTTTGGCCACACCCTTGGCCACCTCGGCAGCAACATAATCGAAATGGGGCGTGGCCCCGCGGATCACCGCTCCCAGGCAAATTACCGCGTCAAAGCGCTGCATGGCCACCATGCGCCGGGCCACCACGGGAATTTCAAAGGCCCCGGGCACCCAGGCAATCTCAATATCCTGATCGGCAACACCATGCCGGTGCAGGGCATCCAGTGCCCCCGTCAACAGCTTGTTGGTAATAAACTCGTTAAAACGACCCACCACCAGACCAAAGCGCAACCCTTGACCAACCAGATGTCCTTCGTATACCTTCGGCATTGTGTTTCTCCTTTCTATAAGCGTTCAGCCAACCCACTTTAAGGCACGGTGTTGTCCCGCTCACTCATATGCTCCGTGTAAGATGCGCACCGCGGCTTGCTTCGGGCCGCCCAGCACTCACTGAATAAGCTATACTGCGAAGGCGAAATTTTTCTACTACCTTTTGCACCTTAGGAATGAGCATTTCTGCCGGTGAGTGCTGGGTTGCCGGGTGCTGTTACCGGCGCTCCGCAAAATCGCTCGCTCTAGACAACGCCGCGCCCTTGTAGTTAAGAGAGCGGTTTTACTGAACATTTACTCCTTTCTATATACTGTTGCGTGACCTGACAGGGCGGCGGTCGCCCGACCAATAGCCACCTTTTGGGACACTCTCATTTTAGCTTACCTCATCGGCGATATTGAGCAGGTGGCCTAGTTTCTTTCTTTTCGTCGCCAGGTAAAACCGGTTGTATTTGCTGGGACATACCTCAATGGGTATCCGGGCCACAACTTCCAGACCATAACCCTCCAAACCGGCAATTTTCCGGGGGTTGTTGGTCAGCAAACGAATTTTCTTGAGCCCCAGATCAGCCAGGATTTGGGCCCCAATACCGTAATCCCGCAAATCGGGTGGAAAGCCTAAAGCCTCGTTGGCTTCCACCGTATCCTTGCCCTGATCCTGCAGCTTGTAAGCCCGGATCTTGTTTAACAGGCCAATACCCCGGCCTTCCTGCCGCATGTAGAGGAGCACCCCGACCCCTTCCTTGGCAATCATCTGCATGGCCCGGGCAAGCTGGTCCCCGCAATCACAGCGGGTCGAACCCAAAACATCACCGGTCAGGCACTCGGAGTGAACCCGCACCAGGGGGGCCTCCACCTGGCTTAAATCCCCTTTGACCAGGGCAAGATGGCCCTTGCCATCCAGCAGGCTCTCATAAGCCACGGCGGTAAAATCACCATATTTGGTGGGCAGGTGGGCGGAATCCACCCGGCGCACCAGTTTTTCCGTCCGCCGCCGGTACTTGATTAAATCGGCAATGGTAATGATTTTTAGACCGTGTTGCCGGCAAAAGGCCATTAACTCTGGTACCCGGGCCATGGTACCATCTTCTTTCATAACTTCACAAATAACCCCAGCCGGGTACAGGCCGGCCAGGCGGGCCAGATCTACCGCTGCCTCGGTATGTCCGGCCCGGCGCAACACCCCTCCTTCCCGGGCACGCAAGGGGAAAACATGTCCCGGGCGGCGCAAATCTTCGGGGCGGGTAGCCGGATCTAAAATGGCTTTGATGGTCTGCGCCCGCTCGTAGGCCGAAATACCTGTGCTCGTGTCTTTATGATCCACGGACACGGTAAAGGCGGTACCGTGTTTGTCGGTGTTATGGGTGACCATAAGGGGCAGATCCAGTTCGTCGGCCCGCTCATTGGTTATGGGCATGCAGATCAACCCCCGGGCATGGGTAGCCATAAAGTTAACCGCCTCGGGAGTGACCTTTTCTGCTGCCATGATCACATCCCCTTCATTTTCCCGGTCCTCATCATCCACAACCACCACCATTTTGCCCTGGCGAATATCCTCGATGGCTTCTTCTATGGTGTTGAAACGAAATTCCATGTCCCGTCACTCCCCGTCTACTTTGATATATAGCCGTACTCAGCAAGAAAATCCAGCGAAATGCCTGATTTTTTACGTTGATCCCGTTCCTGGCCGGGGAGGGCCAGGAACCTTTCCACATACTTCCCAATAATATCCGTTTCCAGGTTCACCAGTTCCCCCGTTTTTTTATTGCCCAGGATGGTGAGACAGGCGGTATGGGGAATCAGGGACACTAAAAAATCCCCCTCACCCACCTCCACCACCGTCAAACTGGTACCGTCAACAGCCACCGAACCCTTTTTCACTATATAACGCAGCACTTCAGGTGCAGCGCCGATGGTGAGCAAAATGGCTATATCATGTTCCTGGCGGCGTAAAATCCGGCCTACGCCGTCAATATGACCTGTGACCAGGTGACCACCCAGGCGATCCCCCACGCGCAAAGCACGTTCCAGGTTGACCCGGTCTCCTGGCTCTAAATGGTCAAGATTGGTTCTGGCCAGGGTTTCGGCCATCACGTCTGCCGTAAAAGAAGAACGGTCAAAGGTCACCACCGTCAGGCATACGCCGTTTACGGCTACACTGTCTCCTAACTGCAAATCACCGGCAATTTTGGAGGCCTCTATGGTCAACCGGGCGGAATCCTTTCCCCGGGTTATACGGCGCAAAATACCTATTTCCTCTACCAGTCCGGTAAACATCAATCTTCACCCCCGCCATCCACGTACCCCTCCACACAGAAGTCCTCCCCGTAACGGGTAAAGGAAATATCCTTCAATCGCACTGCTTCCAGCAGACGGGCCGGCCCATCCCCGCCTACAGGCCCGGGCACCTGCCGTCCGCCAATAATCAGGGGAGCAATGAACCAGATCACCTTGTCTACCAGGCGGGATCCCAGGAAAGAGGCGTGAATTTCGCCGCCCCCCTCCACCAGCACGCTGGTTATCTCCCGGCGAGCCAATTCCTTCATCAAAACCTCGAGATCCACCCGGGGTCCAGGACCGGGTACCACCAGTATTTGCGCCCCGGCTTCCTCCAACCGGCAAAGGTTTTCTTTGGGTGCCCTTTCCGTCACCGCGACAATGGTTGGTGCCGGAGATTGCTGGGTAATCACCCGGGCGTCTGGAGGAGTACGGGCCAGGCTGTCTACAATGACCCGCACCGGGTCCTTACCATTCTCACCCGGAATACGGGTAGTCAGGGAAGGGTTGTCCTTCAGCACTGTATTTACACCAACCAGGATGGCGTCATAACGATCCCGGAGGCGGTGTACGGCCAGCCGGGCCCGGGGGCCGGTAATCCAGCGGGATTCCCCGGTACGGGTGGCTATTTTACCGTCCAGACTCATGGCCGCCTTTAAAACCACGAAGGGGCTACGGGTAGTGATATACTTTACAAAAACTTCATTTAATTTCCGCGCCTCTTCCTCCATCACTCCTACGGTTACCTCAACCCCGGCCTGGCGCAACCGCTCCAACCCCCGTCCGGCAACGAGGGGGTTGGGATCGGTCATGGCAGCCACCACCCGCTTGACGCCGGCGTCCAGAATCGCCTCGGTGCAGGGACCTGTGCGTCCCCGGTGGCAACACGGTTCCAGAGTAACATAAAGGGTAGCTCCCACGGCCTGTTCACCGGCTTCATTTAACGCGTGAATCTCTGCATGGGGGGTACCGGCCCGGGCATGATAGCCCCGGCCAATCACCTGGCCGTCTTTTACCAGCACCGCCCCCACCATGGGGTTGGGACTGGTTCTGCCCAGGGCCCGCCGGGCCAGGTCCAAGGCCATTTGCATGTAGTATTCGTCCAACGCCCTCACCTGCAAAACAAAATAGAAAAGCCCCGATTTGACGAGCAACCTTCAGGGCTAATGGGCATAATGGGGCATGATCCTGCTTTTTTTGTAAAAACAGTGCCTTCACGCCTTCTCCCATCCAGACTTTTACTGTCGGCTCTGGCTTCTCACCAGATCAACCCTGCAATCACCCACATGAGTACAGGGCTCGCGGGCTCGGAAGGTCACAACTTCCATACCGCCGGTAGGGAATTCCACCCGTCCCCGAAGGCTCTTTAATTTTTAGAACCACTAAGGTTATTATAGGCCCGTTCACGACCGGTGTCAATATTGGCGCCGCCAGCTAAAAGTCCAGCTCCTGTTTACTTAACCGGCTGCGCAGGCGGTTTAGTTCCGCCATTACGTCGGGAATGCGTTCCAGTGTGGCACGGCGGTTCTGGAAATCTGACCACGAGCTGCATTCCCCCAAACAGGCATAGAGCACACTCAAGCGCATGTGCAGACGTCGTGGCAAAAGAGCCACATCAGCCCCCAACCGTTCCCAGGCCCCCACGGAAAAGGTTATTTTCCCTCCGTGTAAAGAACAACTGGAATGTTTGCTGAGCTCGTCCAGAACACGCCTGTTTCTTTTTAATTCTTCCAGCAATTCCTCGATAATAAATAACCTTTTTTCTGCTACTTCCTGCTGCCTGGTTGTATGATAGTACCATACAGTGACAATTACTCCGTATAGGGTGAGCAACCCTCCGAGAACTGCCTGGTTAAAACCCATGGTAAACCAGTTGCTGCTTACATCTTTCCAAATGGTGGACGCTGCCGCGGGAAATAAAGCCGTCAGCCAGTAGGCCCGGGCCAGGTAATGGATTATTTCCCGGTTAATCACCAGAGTTAAAAAAACGATAAAGGGACTGAAAAAAATGGCCAGCACCAGCAATAGCTTGCGCAACATCCGCAAGCAGCGGCGAAAGCTACGGCCGGAAAGGAAGCACAGGCGAAAAAACAGTCTAGCCAATTTCACACATACCTCCTTTTGGCCCACCATTAAAAAAAGCCACCGGAAGGTGGCCTCTTCTATATTTTTTGGCTGTGAGGATTGCTTTATTCTTGCACCGGCAACTGTTCTCCACAAAACGTACAATAGCTTCCATTTCACTGGCCAGTCCATTCGCTCCTGCTATAAATCCACTCGGACTCAAAAAAATACATTACGCCGAAATTTTCTTAATCTTTGTCATATTTTCAATTTATATTTAAGTGTAGAGGTTTTGACTTTTGAAGGGGAGGTAATGTCGAATGACTGAAAAAATGGGTACCGGGATGGTTCCCCCGCAGGTAAAAGCTTTCATTGACTGGGCGGCCGAGGACCCGGAAGGTTTTTGGGCGGAAGCTGCCAATAAAGCGGCCCACGATATTCACTGGTTTAAAAAGTGGGATAAAGTATTTACCTGGAACTATCCCACTTTCCAGTGGTTTTCTGGAGGCCTGACCAACATTTGCTATAACTGCATTGACTACAAAGTTAAAAGAGGGAAGGCGGGCCGGGCGGCATTTGTTGCCGAATCGGGAGAAACCGGTGAGGTAAGGGTGGTAACCTACGGCCAGCTCCTTTCCCTGGTAAAACAATATGCAGCTGCATTAAGGGGTTTAGGTGTAAAAAAGGGTGACCGGGTGGCCATCTACATGCCCACGGGCATTGAATCCGTTACCGCCATGCTGGCCTGCGCCCGTATTGGAGCCATCCACGTGGTTATTTTTGCCGGTTTTTCCGCCGGGGCGGTGGCGGATCGCCTGCAAATCACCGGTGCCAGGTACCTCCTTACCCAGGACGAGGGCCTGCGGCGGGGCAAACCAGTACCCTTAAAGAAAATGATTGACGACGCCCTGGCCCTGTGCCCCGAGGATTTAATTGCCAAAGTGGTGGTTTTACAGAAAAATAAAGAGCAAGCACCGCCAATGAAAGCCGGACGGGACATTTTCTGGGACGAGTTCCTGGCCCTGGGCGAAGGGCAGAGTTCAGAAGTGGAACTCATGGAAGCAAACGAGCCCCTCTTCCTCCTGCCCACTTCCGGCACTACGGCCAAGCCCAAGGTCACCGTGCAAAAACACGGCGGCTACCAGATTTACATCTACTCCATGGCCAAGTGGATTTACGCCTTACAGGAAGACGACGTGTGGTTCTGCACTTCGGACATTGGCTGGATTGTGGGGCACAGTTACAACGTTTACGGACCCCTCCTGGTCGGGGCCACCAGCGTCCTTTACGAAGGCACTCCCGACTATCCGCGGCCGGACATGTGGTGGGATATCGTGGAGCGGAACAAGGTTACCGCCATATGGACATCCCCCACCGGTGTGCGGGGCTTGATGAGACTGGGCATTGAGCACGCCAAAAAACACGATTTGACCACGGTCAAAAGAGCCTTCTGTGCCGGAGAAGTATTAAACCCTGCCGCCTGGAGCTGGCTGCAGGAACAGGTATTTGAGAACAAAATTCCCGTCATGGACCACATGTGGCAGACCGAAACATCCGGCCCCATCTTTGCCAACCCGTACGGTCTGGGCATGATTCCCATTAAACCCGGCTCCGCGGGCATTCCGGTACCCGGCATCATCGCTGAAATTGTGGATGACAGGGAAGGCAAGCCCACAGCTCCCGGCGAGAAAGGAATTGTCACCATCCTGAGACCGTTCCCGGGGCTGACCTCCACCCTGTGGAACAACGAGGAAGGTTACCAGAAGGAATACTGGGAGCGGCTACCCTTTACCCAGGGCAGGTATTACTGTGGAGACGCCGCTTCCTTTGATGAGGACGGGTACATCTGGTTTGCCGGCCGCTCCGACGAGGTAATTAAGATTGCCG
Organism: Desulfofundulus salinus; assembly: GCF_003627965.1. Lineage (NCBI taxonomy): Bacteria > Bacillati > Bacillota > Clostridia > Eubacteriales > Peptococcaceae > Desulfofundulus > Desulfofundulus salinus. Next base: position 2,067,762 of record NZ_RBWE01000001.1, read on the forward strand.
CCCACAGAATTGGCACCATTGAAATTGAAAACGCCCTCATCTCCCACCCGGCAGTGGTGGAAGCGGGTGTTTCAGGCGTACCCGACGAACTGAAAGGTGAAGTGGCCTGCGCCTTTGTAGTGTTAAAGCAGGGTTACCAGCCCGGCGAAGAAATGAAAAAGGATTTAATTGCCCACGTACGCAACACCATGGGGCCAATTGTCATCATCCGGGACATTCAATTTGTGAGCTCCCTGCCCAAGACCCGCAGCGGTAAAATCATGCGCCGGGTGATGAAATCCCTGTGGGTCGGCAAGGAACTGGGCGACCTCTCGACCATTGAAGAAGAAGCCTCCGTCGACGAAATCCGCGAGGCCATCAAGAAAATGCAACAGAGTTAAAGAGTTAAAAAGAAAGCCTCTCCCACCACGGGAGGGGCTTTCTTACTGTTTGGCCTCCGTACCGTTCACCAGGTTATAGACCTGTTCCTTTAATTCCGGCGGCGCCAGGACAATCAGGACATCGCCGGCCTGGATTACCGTGTCGGCCTGGGGTGAGAGAATTTCCTCTCCTCCGCGGTAAATGGCCAGGATGGTTGAACCTGTTTTGGCCCGGAATTCCGCTTCGGCCAGGGATTTACCCACCAGGGGCGAGGTGGGCAGCACCCGGATTTCTTCTATCCGCTGCAGGTTGCCGGCCATTTTAAAGGTATAATCCAGCAGCTCATTCATGAGCTTCTCAATTTCGCTGTTAATCCGATCCCTTTCCCGCAACAAGCGGTGCAACCGTTCCTGCATATCTCTTAATACCTGGCGATGGCCGCATTCAGCCAGAAAGGCCTCCGCCGCCTTCTGGGATTTAACCACAACCCCTACTCCCGGAGAGACCTGCACAATCCCCGTATCCTGCAGAAGGGTTAAAGCACGGCGGATGGTTTCCGGCGAAACGTTATACTTGCCGGCCAGGGTAGAACGGCCAAAAATCTTCTGCCCTTCACGGTATTCCCCCCGCGCGATGCGGGTGGCTATGTCGATAGCAATGGTGGCGTAACGGGATAAAACATGAGAGCCCAGGGATTCCATGGAGATCTTCTCCTTTACCTAATCCAAATATAGTGTAACCACCGGCAAAAAATTAAATCAAAATCAATCCGGCCCCATCAGGGAGCCGGATTTACAGGATCTATAATCATTCCCCAAACTGGTTAACTAACAGACTTCACTTCGAAGCCCTGTTTTTGTAAATCCTGCACCAGGGATTCAGGCTCCACCGTGCTAAGGCGCAGCATAATTTGCACCCGCTGATTTTCTTTTTCCCGGCAGGCCACACCAATGACATTGATCTGGTGCTCCCTGACCACGGCCAGGATATCGGCCAGGGCACCAATACGATCGCTAACTTCAAGTACTAAGCGAGTCCCCGCTTTGCGCAGGCCAAAGATGCGGATCAGAGCGTCCAGGATATCGGTCTGGGTAATAATGCCTACCAGCCCGTCATCCTCAACTACCGGCAGGCTGCCAATCTTATGCTCCCGCATAATCAAGGCCGCTTCTTCAATGGTGCAGTCCGGCCCCACGGTAATGGGATTGGTTTTCATGACATCCTTTATTACCATTTTGGAAAGCAGGTAATTCATTTCAAAAACACTGAGGGTGGTTGCCGGGGAGGGAGTAACAGTAAGCAGGTCCCGCTCGGTAATCAATCCAACCAGCCGGCCCTTGTCCACCACCGGCAAATGCCTGATCTTATTTTTCTTCATAATGTTTAGAGCTTCCAAAATGGGAGTCCCCGAGTGGATGCTGATGGGGGAAGTGCTCATGTAATCCCGTACAAACATGCTTAAACCTCCCGCTCAAAGCCTTTCCTTTATTATAACATTGCCCCCGGGGAACGCAACGTCAAAAATAACAAAAGTTGGCTTGTACCCCTTTACTTTTTTAGCACGAGGTACCCTGTCTCTCCTTCAATGCCACAAGAACATGCCGCTGGTACTGTACAATCAACCTGTCCAGGCGCCGGCTTAAAGCCAGGAGCTTATCCTGATCCTCCCTGCCCATGCCGTTTAATCTCCGGCGCAGGTGCTCAATTTGCACCCTGAGTTTCCGATCCAAGGCTTTCGCTCCCTCCTCAGTCATTGAAACGAGATAAAAAACCCACGTACTTAGCACGTACTTATCCTTGGAAACGTTGACAAACCTTCTCGTTTTACTTTAGCTTACGTACTTATACGACTGCCGTGTACAATTTTCTTAGAAGGAAGATCCTCTCCCGACCTGACAGCTATTCCATATCATGGTATAATATCTATTAACCGGTACACTTCCCGGACTTTAACTTTTCATGGTTTTCCCCCTTGCTACCAAATACACGCCCTTACTTTTGAAGGGTAATCTTTTCAGCAGCCGCATTGCGCTTGCCGCTGTCGGAGTCGGGGTCAGGCAGTTTCCAACTCCTGGTAGGGAGGCCGAGTTTCAGCATCCATACCGAAACCGTTGCCCTGCCCACACCAAACAGTTGGGCCAGCTGGTCCAGGGTATACCCTTTTTCGTAGTAATAGTGCCTGATAAGTGTTGCTACGGGCTCGCCAAACCTCGCCTCAATTTCGGCCATTTTACTTTTGCGACCGGCCACGTTATCACCTCGTGCACAACGTTTTCTCAATGATAACTTAATGACAAAAATAAAAGTTCCTGCCATTTATTCTAAAGTTATCATACTGATAACTTGCTGTCAAGAGGTTTTTCCGAAATTTTAAGGAATAATTAAGGAATAATATAGTTACACTTCCCTGGTAAAAATTAAGGTGACATTATGAAAAATTATTATGAAGAAATTGGCAAAAGAATAAAGATTGCCCGGGAAGACCGGGGACTCACCCAGGAGCAGCTAGGTGAAAAGCTGGGGTTCACTAAAACAGCCATCAACCTTTACGAAAAAGGGAAAAGGCGGATTTCCATAGATGATTTAAAACGAATATCAACTATTCTGGGCAAGCCCCTGTCCTTTTTTTTGGGGGAAAGTATTGTCCCAATGGAAACCATCAGTACGCTTATCCAGAAACCCCTGGCCGACTTCCTGCCCATCAAACAAGTCCCCCTTTTAGGGACCATACGCGCCGGGGCTTCCCCCTACAGTGAAGCGGATATTCTTGGTTACGTAAGCATCGACAAAGAGCTTGACGCCGATTTTGCCTTTAAGGTAAGGGATGACAGTATGAGCGGGGCCGGAATCATGCCCGGAGATATAGCCATTTGTAAAAAAGTTGACGCGGCAGAGCCGGGCCAGCTAGCTGTCGCATTCATAAACGGAGATGAGGTAGCCGTAAGGTATATCATTTCCGAGGATGGTCTTTGGAAGCTACGTGCGGCCAACCCCCAATATGAAGATGTTCCTTTTAGCCCCAGCGAAAAAAGGATTCATGGCATCGTAGTGTTAATCCAGAAAAAGCCACCAGCATTGGCAGAGAGAGTTTATGCCGGCCAAACCGACGACTGGCTGCAAGTCAGGGAAGTGGCGGCCAAATACGGTATCAGCCCGGAAAAGGCCAAACGGCTACTTGAATCGTTTGGCAGGTTAATGGAAAGTGAACAGGAAGAAGCCGTTAACAACAAAGAAAAGGAGTAAAAAGCCCGACCGACATAAAACCGGCCGGGCTTTTTTGGTTTAATAAGGTTTCCCTTGAGGACGCCAGGCGGAACTGACCGGACACATCGGGCAATTAAAGACACCAAGCAGTAATATTCTTAATGATAGCCCGAAAGATCCCGAGCCACCGAAGCAAGTATGGCACCGGCATCGATTGTTTTGGGTAATAACTTTTCCCGATCACGCTGCAGACGAAAATATGTTGCTTGCATTCAATTTTCGATACTTTTGTGTCTTTAGCTCATTTAGATATGATAAAATAGCAGGTAGAGATGTGGAAGCGAGGTGAACCTCATTGAGTGACCCCAAAGCGCCAGTTCAGGAAAATCGCCCCAATTGCCCGCCCTGCTACCACCCGGTACCGGTAGGCTCCCGGGGAGAGATATGCGTACGCTATGGCTGCTCTCCCAGTTGTGCCGTTTGTCCGCTGGCCAGGGTTAAAAATACACCGGCATGCTTCCAGAGCCTGCCCGGCTTTCCCGAGTATTGTATTTCCGAATATTTTATTCCCGAGTGCAAGCGGTTTTGCAAGTATGCCGTTACGGAAATATGATAACTAATCATCTAAAAAAGTCCGGGGAAAGCTGGATGGACGGGATTTAAATAATTAATTAAAGAATAGATGCCGATTAAAAGAAACAGGCCCGCCACCCAGAAGATCACTATTTTCCGGTGGTTCCAGGTTGTAAAGTCCCACAGGTAAAAATACAAAAGCATATACGGGCACAGGAACAGGAAGAGCCAGGTGATATCCACAAGCCCCACCCCCTATTCTTGCGTTACCAGACTACCCGGGCGCGTTCGTTCACTGCCCCTGTTCGCCAGGCATGGGTTCAATATACCTAACCCTAATTATACTATATCATTTTCAAAACAGGGGGACGCATGTAAAAAAGCAGGCTGTTTTCGGTGGTTACCCAGCCTGCTTTCCTGCTCTTGCCCACAAGCGAAAAATTGCGCCACCGTATGGTTAACGTCCCTGGAATTGCGGCTTGCGCTTGTTTAAAAAGGCCGCAATACCTTCTTCCCGGTCGGCCGTGGCAAATACCAGCCCGAAAAGATCCGCCTCGTGGGCCAGGGCCTTTTCCAGGTCCATTTCCAGTCCTTCATTCACGGCTTCCTTGGTCAACCTTACAGCCACCGGTCCCCGGGCGGCAATGCGTTCGGCCATCCCCCGGCAAAAGTTAAGCAGCTCCTCAGCCGGAACCACATGATTCACCAGGCCGATGCGCCTGGCGGTTTCGGCATCAAACATGTCCGCCGTAAACAAAATCTCCTTGGCCAGGCCGGGGTTGACCAGTCTGGTTAAACGCTGGGTTCCGCCGAAACCGGCAATTAAACCAAGATTCACCTCTGGTTGACCGAATTTAGCCTTTTCCGAGGCGATGCGAATATCACAGGCCATGGCCAGTTCGCACCCACCGCCCAGGGCAAAGCCATTGACGGCAGCAATTACCGGTTTAGGCAGGTTTTCAATCTTGCTCAAAACTTTCTGTCCCAACCGGGCAAAATCCTTAGCCTCCAGGGGGGTCAGCTTGCTCATAAAGGCAATGTCTGCCCCGGCCACAAAGGCCTTCTCCCCCGCACCGGTAATGATGATCACCCGCACCGCCGGGTCTGCCCCCAGCCCCTCAATGGCTCCGTCAATTTCGGTAAGCGTCTCGGCATTTAGAGCGTTCAACACCTGCGGCCGGTTGATGGTGAGTATGGCCACCGGGCCATCCTTTTCCACCAGGATATTATTCCAGGACATTATCCTACCTCCTCTGTTCCGCAAACCTTCAGGTCAGAAGTCACTGGTTGTAAACGTAGAATCCCCGACCGGTCTTACGGCCCAGCCAGCCGGCGGCTACGTATTTTCTCAGGAGGGGACAGGGACGGTACTTGCTGTCACCCAGCTCCCTGTGCAGCACTTCCAAAATGTAAAGACAGGTATCCAGCCCAATGAGATCCGCCAGGGCCAGGGGTCCCATGGGATGGTTCATACCCAGTTTCATCACCTGGTCTACTGCTTCGGGAGTGGCTATTCCTTCGTAAACGCAGAAAATAGCTTCATTAATCATCGGCAGGAGCACCCGGTTGGATACAAAACCCGGAGCATCGTTGACCTCCACGGGCACCTTGCCCATGCGTTCACTCATGGCCTTGACCACCGCAAAGGTTTCATCGGAGGTAGCCAGTCCACGGATAACTTCTACCAGCTTCATTACCGGTACCGGGTTCATAAAGTGCATGCCGATGACCTTTTCCGGCCTTTTCGTTGCCGCGGCAATCTGGGTTATGGGCAGGGACGAGGTGTTGGTGGCCAGGATGGTGTGGGCGGGGCAAATTTCATCCAGTTGTTTAAAAATGCTGGATTTCACTTCCATATTTTCTATAGCCGCTTCAATGACCAGGTCCACATCTTTAGCATCGGCCAGACTTGTGGAAGGTGTAATGCGCGCGAGGATTTCTGCCTTTTGATCTTCCTGCAACCTCCCTTTGCTCACATCCCGGCTCAGGTTCTTTTCGATATTGCTCAGGCCCCGTTGAACAAATTCGTCTTTAATGTCATTTAAAATGACCTGGCAGCCGGCCACTGCCGCCACCTGGGCAATGCCCGAACCCATCTGGCCGGCACCGACAACCATTACCTTTTGTACATCCATAAATCTCCTAAACCTCCCCTAAATATTTTCTACAATCATGGCCATCCCCTGGCCCCCGCCAATGCACATGGTCACCAGGCCGGTGCTAAGATTTCTTCTCTTCATTTCGTGCATAATGGTGACCACCAGCCTGGCCCCCGTGCAGCCTATGGGATGACCCAGAGAAATGCCGCTGCCCAACGGGTTGGTTTTTTCCAGGGTGAGGCCAAGTTCCCTCATACAGGCCAGGGCCTGTGCGGCAAAGGCTTCATTCAGTTCCACCACGTCTATATCCTGGATGGTAAGTCCCGCCTTTTTCAGGGCTTTTCTGACGGCCGGAACCGGCCCGATGCCCATGTAGGCCGGGTCCACCCCGCCGGAAGCGCAGGCTTTAATCGCCACCCAGGGCTTTAGCCCCAGCTCCTTCGCCTTCTCCCGGGACATCAGCACCACTGCCGCTGCGGCGTCATTTATGCCCGAGGCGTTGCCCGCGGTCACTGTTCCATCGGGCCGGAAGACCGGGCGCAATTTAGCCATCTTTTCCATACTGGTATCCATGGGCCGCTCGTCGGTGTCAAAGACTGCCGGCTCGCCTTTCTTCTGGGGCAGGGGTACGGGCACAATTTCTTCTTTAAAAAGCCCTTCTTTAATGGCTGCCCTGGCCCGCTGGTGGCTGAGCAGGCCCAACTCATCCTGTTCCTGGCGGGTGATTCCGTATTTAGCGGCGATGTTTTCCGCAGTATTACCCATGTGGTAGCCGTAGAAAATTTCCCACAGCCCATCGTAAACCATCAGGTCAATGCATTCGCCTTTGGCGTTGACATCCATCCGGTATCCCCAGCGGGCCCGGGGCAGGATATAAGGCGCCTGGCTCATATTCTCCATACCACCGGCCACCACCACCTCCGCCTCGCCGGCCATGATGGCCTGGGCGCCCAGGGCAATGGCTTTTAAGCCCGAACCGCAAACCTTGTTTACCGTAAAGGCGTTGGATTCTTTGGGAATGCCGGCATAAATGGCGGCCTGGCGGGCGGTGTTTTGGCCGCTGCCACCCTGGAGCACATGCCCCATAATGACTTCGTCAACCTGTACTTCCTGCAGGGAGTCATCCCAGTCATAGCAGTTTTGCTCCAAATCCGTTACCGGTTCACCTTTCAGGGCGTCGGGGCCATAATTTAAAAGCTCCTGGCTGGAGACGGGCCTTAAACCGGCCCGTTTTAAGGCTTCTTTAATTACCAGACTGCCCAGCTTGACCACCGGCACATCCTTTAAGGAACCGCCAAAGGCGCCGATGGCCGTACGCACCCCGCTAACTATAACCACTTCTTTCACCGGTGCTCATCTCCTAACATTCTTTTTCTTTCCCGAGGAGCTTTCTGAACTCCCGTGTGAGCAGGGGTACCACCTCAAAGAGGTCACCCACAATCCCGTAATCGGCCACCTTGAAGATATTGGCTTCCGGGTCCTTGTTTATAGCCACAATCACCTTGGATGAGCCCATATTTTGCCCTGCGCGTCGAGGGTGATTTTGGCTTCCGTGTCAAAGGTTTGTTTGGTGAATACTACTACCTTCATCTTCCCCCTCCTTGCATCAGCTATTTGAGCAGATAGTTAGCAATGACAATGCGCTGTACCTCACTGGTACCTTCATAAATTTCCGTAATCTTGGCATCGCGCATCATGCGCTCCACGGGGTACTCCCGGGTATAACCGTAACCGCCGTGAATCTGTACCGCCTTAGTGGTCACCCACATGGCCACTTCCGAGGCATAAAGCTTGGCCATGGCCGACTCCTTACCGTAGGACAGCTTGTTGTCTTTCAAAAAGGCAGCCTGATAAACCAGCAGGCGGGCGGCTTCAATACGGGTGGCCATATCGGCCAGCATCCAGGCAATGCCCTGATTGGCACAAATGGGCCGGCCAAATTGCTCCCGCACCTTACTGTAAGCCAGGGCCTGCTCGAAGGCCCCCTGGGCAATCCCCAGGGCCTGGGCGGCAATACCAATCCGCCCGCCGTCCAAAGTGGCCATGGCAATTTTAAAGCCTTCACCCTCTTTGCCCAGCATATTTTCTTTGGGGATACGGCAATTATCAAAAACCAGTTCGTAGGTATAGGAGGCCCGGATACCCATCTTGTGCTCCTTCTTGCCAAAGGCAAATCCCGGCGTACCCTTTTCCACAATAAAAGCGGTTGTACCCCGGTGTTTCTTGCTCATATCCGGATCCGTGCGGGCAATAACAACGTAAACGTCCGCCCGCCCACCATTGGTAATAAAAATCTTGGTTCCATTGAGCACGTACTCATCCCCGTCCCGCACGGCGCTTAATTTTACCGCCCCGGCATCGGAACCCGCAGAGGGCTCGGTCAGACCCAGAGCCCCAATTTTTTTCCCTTCCGCCAGGGGAACCAGGTATTTACTCTTCTGCTCCTCGGTGCCAAAAGCGTAGATGGGCCAGCTACACAGGGAGGTATGGGCCGAGATCAGCACCCCGGTGGAAGCACAAACCCGGCTCAATTCCTCCACCGCAATGGCATAACTGAGGTTGTCCATACCCGCTCCACCATACTCTTCGGGAAAGGGAATGCCGGTTAAACCCATCTCGGCCATCTTATCCCAAAGGGACCAGTCGTACTCTTCCGTTTCATCCATTTCGGCCGCCTTGGGAGCCACCTCGTTCTCGGCAAAGTCGCGTACGGTCTGGCGCAGCAATTGTTGTTCTTCCGTAAGCACAAAGTTCATAAATCTCTCCCCTTTTTCTATTCTCAACTTTTAATTTGAACACCTTTCCCCCATAAAAAACTTTTTGATAACCGCTGGCCCGGTTAAAGAATGTAACCAGTCTCCTTTGCAAGCGCCGTGCCTGACTTTTTAGAAAACTCTAACTTGACCTGCAAGGGCAGCAATTCCAACAACCTGTAAACCTTTCCTCAACAGAAATGAGGGATAAAACGTGCCTTCGCCATAGACATTGGGTGCCGCCTGAAATACCGGGATGGATGGAAAAGGTTTACGTAACCGGGCCGCCAAACTGGTGTTTACATAAGTAAACATGACCAGCCCACAGCTAGACATCCGGCTTTTGGGTCCGGTCAGGTTTGTACCATTGTTCTCTTAGTAGCATATTCTTTTTTTCAGCAAGAATCAAGAACACATGGATAAAGGCCGGGCAATTTTTCCCGGCCTTTGCTTTCTCGTAATTACCTGTGCTTACCGGCCCACTCCCGTTCCCGCAACTCCACCCGCCGAATCTTACCGCTGATAGTTTTAGGCAGTGATTCCACAAATTCAACCTTCCGCGGGTACTTATAAGGTGCGGTAATCTTCTTAACATGCTCCTGCAGTTCTTTTACCAGTTTGTCGGAGGGCTGATAACCCGGTGCCAGCACCACAAAAGCCTTCACTACCTCGCCGCGAATCTCGTCGGGGCTGGATACCACGGCCGATTCGGCCACCGCCGGGTGTTCCAAAAGGGCGCTTTCCACTTCAAAGGGACCAATACGATAACCCGCGGCCAGGATTACGTCATCGGCGCGCCCCACAAACCAGAAGTAGCCATCCTCATCTCTGTATGCCCGGTCACCGGTGATGTACCAGTCACCACGGTATACGCTGGCCGTTTTTTCGGGATTCTTCCAGTACTCCTTGAAGAGCCCCACCGGACGTCCGGGTTTTACCCTTACGGCCACATCCCCTTCGGTGTTGGGCGGCAGGATATTGCCTTCCTCGTCAATAACCTGGACGTCAAAGCCGGGGGAAGGTTTACCCATGGAGCCGAAACGGGGCTCAATACAGGGGAAGCTGCCACACAGCAGCACCGATTCGGTCTGGCCGTAACCATCACGGATGATTAAACCGGTAGCTTCTTTCCAGATTTCAATAACCTCCGGGTTCAGGGGCTCACCGGCACCCACACAGTGGCGCAGGGTGGGGAACTTGTACTGGCTCAAATCTTCCAGCACAATCATCCGGTAATTGGTCGGCGCTCCGCAAAGGGTGGTGATGGGATATTTCTGCAGCAGCTCCAGGGTTTTCTTGGGGCTAAAACGGGAAGTATGGTGGACAAATATGGCCGCTCCCATATTCCAGGGACCATAGAAGCTGCTCCAGGCCGCCTTGGCCCAACCCGTATCGCTTAAATTCCAGTGCAGATCATCCGGGCGCAGGTCCAGCCAGTATTTTCCGGTAACGATATGCCCAATGGGGTAACTGGCATGGGTATGCACTGTCATCTTTGGATAGCCCGTAGTTCCCGAGGTGAAGTACAAAATGGCGTTGTCATCACTCCTGGTATTTACCGTGGTAAAGTCGTCGCTGGCCCTGGCCACGGCTTCCTTATAATCCAGCCAGCCCTGCCGGGGCTCGCCAACGATAATGCGGGACTTTACCGTGGGGCATTCCCCAACAACCTCGTCTACCTTGGGAGCATTATCGTTATCGGTGATGACACAAACCGCTTCCGCCGTCTCCAGACGGTACTTGATGTCCTTGGCGGTCAGCTGGGTGGTGCCGGGGCTAATTACCACACCCAGGCGCAGGCAGGCCAGGTTGATCTCCCACCACTCGATCAAACGGGGCAGGATGACCACCACCACATCGCCCTGTTTTACCCCCTGTTCCCGGAAGACGTTGGCTGCCCGTTTGGAAGCCCTGGAAAAGTCAAGAAAAGTCTTGCGCACCTCGTTGCCCTCATCGTCAACCCACAGCATGGCCAGCTTGCTGGGATCCTGGGCCCACTTATCAATGACATCCCGGGCAAAGTTAAAATACTCGGGCTTTTCCCATTTAAATTCTGCATAGGTTTTATCATAATCCACCATGTTGTGCTGGCTCAACTTTGCTTCCTCCTTTAATGGATTACCGGCCTCGTACCGGGGTATCCCCATTTTCAATTGAGCCGGGCGCGAGACCGCTCCATTATGGCCGTCCTAACAGGGGCAATCCCGCGACCGTGCTCTTTTGAGGGATTGTGCTACTACAGCTGCTCAAAACCATACCAGCCCGCGAAGTCGTTTTAGTACCCTTTGTCACCCCCTCCCGCCGATTGCCGAAAATTCTACCATGCAATAATAACACCACAATTCTGACTTTTTACCTGGTAGTTGGTTAATTAGCGGAAGGGAACTGGTACCCAGGGACACACGCGTGAAAAAATTTGCACGTATATCCAAAAGAGTTGGTGGGTTAAACCCCCAAAATGAGTTGTCGGTGTGTAAATTTTAATAGACATGTTTTTGAGCGTATCCAAGAAAAAAGATTTACCCCTGTGCCTTTTTGGCCGCCACTATGACCTTTACCTGCTCCACAGTGCCAACATCTTCAAGACCGGTAATATCTCCCTTTATTTCCCCGCCGACGACAATTTCCTTGAGCAGCCGGCGCATGATCTAGTTCCGTCTGCAACAGGGTAACCACCTCCTTCATACTGACATTTTCACTGACGGATTTTACCCTGACAATATCACAGACGGATCACAGGCCAGGGTTTTCCCCTGCCTGAAGGCCACCGTCACCTGGGCAAGAAACCCTTTTACATCGGGCAGCTGGTTCTCCCCTGCCAGAGCATGCAGGTGGGCGGGCAAATGGTGCGGTTGAATAACCTTTTCTTTATCCACCAGGTTAAAGGCCCGCTCCAAACAGTTCTCCAGCTCACGCACATTTCCCGGCCAGGTCAAGCATTTGAGGGCTCAGGCCGACAATATGATCCGCCGCAAAATGCTCCTTTTGAACCCTGGAGGAAAGTTTTGGGGGGTGATGTCTCACTGATTACCACCGGTCCTTCCTGAATAGAAAAATTAAGAGGCGCCAGAGCAACTGGTTGGCTTTCGGGAAAGGGAATTTGAATTGATTAACTACTCTTAATATTGTAACACCCCCCTGGTGTAAACTTAAAAAGCAAAGGCCATCCAACGGGGGATGGCCTTTGCGTGCTTTCAGGCGATTTTCGCCCTGGCCAGATGCCGGCTCAAAGCTTCCTGGTAGAGCTGTAAATATTCCACTGCGGAACGGGCCCAGGAAAAGTCCAGCTCCATAGCCCTTTTTATCAGTTGTTTCCACTCGTCCGGCCGCTCCGTGTACAGGGAGAGGGCCCGCTGAATGGCGTGGTACAGGGCTTCTCCTTCATATTCGGAAAAGACGAAACCATTTCCGGAACCGGTGGCCGGATTGTAATCGTGGACCGTATCGGCCAGCCCACCGGTAGCCCGGACAATGGGAATAGTCCCGTAACGCATGGCAATCAATTGCCCCAGGCCGCAGGGCTCAAAGCGAGAGGGCATCAAGAACATGTCGGCACCGGCATAAATGCGCTGGGCCAGAATTGCGTTAAAACCGATGTAGACACCAGCTCTTTCAGGGTAACGATTGTGGATGTCCCTGAACATATCTTCATAGCGCCTGTCACCGCTACCCAGAACCACAAATTGCACATCATGGGAAAGCAACCGGTCGGCAATCTGGGCAATTAGGTCGAGCCCTTTTTGATCCACCAGGCGCGAGATCATCCCCAGCACCGGGACATCCCTTACGGGCAGATTCATTTCTTTTTGCAGGGCGTATTTGTTTTCCTTTTTATTTTCAATGCTGTTCTGGTCGTAGTTCCGGTGAATACGGGGATCGGTTTTGGGGTTAAATTCATGGTAATTAATGCCATTAACTATCCCGTATAGATCGTGGGTACGTTTACGCAACAGGCCGTCCAACCGCTCCCCCAGCTCCGGTCGCTGGATCTCGGCCGCGTAAGTTTTACTGACCGTGTTAATGACATCGGCATACAATATGCCCATTTTCATGTAACTGACCGTGCCGTAAAACTCAAGCAACTCGGGAGTAAAATACTCCTCCCCCACCCCCAAAAGCTTTAGCGTCTCTTTGGGGAAGTTGCCCTGATATTGCAGGTTGTGGATGGTAAACACCGTAGCTATACGGTTGCAAAACGGGTCCTGGGCGTAGCGAACTTTCAGGAAAAAGGGAATGGGACCGGTCTGCCAGTCGTTGCAGTGAATAATATCCGGTTGCCAGTTGAGGCGCGGCAACATTTCCAGCACGGCCCGGCAGAAGAAGGTAAAACGTTCGGCCTCGTCGGGAAACATGTACATGCCGTCCCGGTAAAAGTAATGGTGATTATCCACCAGGTACACCGGGATGATGCGATGCTCCCCCTGGTAATAGGCCTCGATGGTACTCTCCCGGATGATGGCCGTCTCGGCCCGGTTGTTGAAAAATACCGGAAAATCCATGCGGTAGGTGGCCTTTTCAATTCCCTTGTAATGGGGCATGGCTACCCGCACATCGTTCCCGAGGTTATCATTACCCACGGTAGCCAGAGCCTTGGGCAGGGAGCCGGCCACATCGGCCAGCCCCCCCGTCTTGGCAAAGGGAACGACTTCGGACGAAACCAGCAAAATCTTCAGCGGCCGATCAAACATACTGTACTGCCTCCCTTTCTCCCCCGGCATAAACTGGAGGCGGACAGAAGACTTCCTGTTCCCGCAGGACCTCCGCCGCCATTTCCGGTGGCGTGGGGTTAATATAAAAGCCCGTACCCAATTCAAAGCCGGCCATTATGGTTAGACGGGGCAGGATTTCCAGATGCCAGTGGTAATGAATCGTATCCGGCTCATTTACCGGTGCGGTGTGCAGGACCATATTGAAGGGCGGGCCACCCACACTTTGCCGCAAGCGCAACAGGGTGCTGCGCAGTACCCGGGCCAGGTCGCGCACCTGCTCCTCCCGGATGCTGGCAAAGTCATGCTGGTGTTCCCGGGGTACAATCCAGGTTTCAAAAGGAAACCGGGAAGCAAAAGGGGCAAAACTGATGAATTTATCTGTTTCAAGAACCACCCGCTGCCGCTCGGAAACTTCCTGGGCCAGCACATCGCAAAGGACACACCGGCCGGTAGACCAGGCGTAATGTTTAAAGCCCTGCATTTCCTCCTGTATATCCACCGGAACCATGGGCGTGGCTAAAATCTGGGAGTGGGTATGCTCCAGGGAAGCTCCGGCAGTCTGACCAAAGTTTTTAAAGATTTGGATATATTTCAGCCGGGTATCCCGGCGGAGATCCAGGGAGCGCTGCTGCCAGGCCCAGATAACCTCCTCCAGCTGGCGCTCATCCAGGGCATCCAGGTAAGCTTCATGATCCGGAGCCTCCACCACCACCTCATGGGCACCCAGGCCATCCATTACATCGTAGACCCCATGGCGGCGCACGCCGGTTTGAGCCTCGATACGTACCGCCGGAAACTTGTTCGGAACCACCCTTACCCACCAGCCCGGCATATCCGGTGAGGTGCCCCTTTCCCGGAAGGCCAGGACCTCCGGTGGTGTATCCCCTTCATGTCCCGGACACAAGGGACATCGTCCGCCCTTTTTTTCGTTTTGCGGCACCTTGAAGTCGCAGGGACGTTTGCCCCTTTCGGTGGCAATGACTACCCAGCGCTTCACCAACGGATCCTTTCTCCATTCGGGCACTTCCTTTCCTCCCCTCGCGAAGTATGTCAGTTATTGCAACACGGCTCGAACCATGTCTTCCATGGATTCCTCTTTATCCCGGCGCTCATCGATGGTGATGGATGTCACTACCCGCATGACGCCGTCGTTAAAGGGAGCACGGTGCATTTTTTTCACCGCATCCAGCACCCGGTCCAGTTCCCCTTCAATAATGGTGGACATGGGTGTTACCTGATGCTTGAGACCCGGCTCCCCCTTTAGCACCTCGTAGCAATGGCTGATATAACTGCTGACACTGGGATCATCGGTGCCCATGGGCATGACACTTACTTCCACTATAGCCATGTTTTTCTTCACTCCCTTCCGCGATAAATTCTAATGTAAAGTTACCGCAAAGGGTTTCTTTTTATACAATTAGACGGCAATATTTTCGTAAGGAGCAGGAAAGTGACGGCAAAAATCGAAATATGCTTTAGAGCAAGCAAAAAGGGGTTGGGTAAAGTGCCCAGGGAACTGGTAAGCATCAAGGGTACCCGGGAGGGCCTGGTCATCCTGCTCGATCCCAACCGGGAATTTGAAGATATCAAATTACACTTGAAACGAAAAATGGAGTCTTCCCGGGGCTTTTTCCGGGGTGCGCGCTTCACCGTTTACGGGCAAACGATCACTGGTTGCCAGCGCACCGAACTGGAAAATATTTGCCGCCAGTACGGGTTAATTCCCTCGCCGGACATATCCTGGCCCTTTGAAAAAAAGAAAGCCGCTTTCCCGGGGGAACCGGCCCGGCTGGTGCAGGGTGCTTTACGCTCGGGCCAGGAGATACGCCACCGGGGCAGCGTGGTGATCGTGGGCAACGTCCACCCCGGAGCCCAGGTGATCGCCGATGGCAGTGTCATCATCATGGGCAGCTGCCGGGGAATAATCCTTGCCGGAGCGGGGGGCAACAATACGGCCACCATCACGGCCCTAAAGTTCCAGCCGATCCGTTTATCTATTGCCGGGGTAACCGCAGACCCCGCCACTATCCCGCAAAGCAGCCCTTTCCCTTTAACTGCTAGACTGGAAAAGGGCAGGATCATTTTTGACTCCTACCGTAGCAAAACTACATGCCTGATTTTTTAAACCTTTTCCCGAGCCAAAAGGTAATGTGTGGCCAGCAAGCCAGCGGTGGACTTGGCGTCACAAATCTCGCCCCGCCAGAGCATGGCCAGGGCTTCGTCCAGGGGTACCTTCACCACCTGGACGAATTCATCTTCGTCCGGGTGCTGGCCTTCCTGGTTTAAATCCCGCGCCAGGAATAAATACATTTTTTCGCTGGTAAATCCCGGGGTGGAGTAAAAGCTGCACAGCGGCTGCCAGCGTTCCGCCCTTAGCCCGGTTTCCTCCGCCAGTTCCCTTTGGGCACACTGCAAAGGTTCCTCCCCATTTTCTATTTTACCGGCAGGTATTTCTAAAAGTTCCTTACCCACGGGATAACGGTACTGCCGGACCAGGAAAACTTCCTTTTTTTCATTCAGGGCCACGATGGCCACGGCCCCGGCATATTCCACCACTTCCCGGGTGCCGGTGCGACCGTCGGGCAAGAGCACCGTATCCACCCGCAGATTTAAGATTTTTCCCCGGTAAACCATCCGGGAATCCAGCTTCTTTTCGGTTAATGCGGACATTTTTATCCCCTTCCTGACGGCTTTTTTCATATGGCTACACGAGCCTTCTCATTTTCCCCAAAACAAGACCGGGCAAAAGGGCGTAGTCCTCGGTAGGCAGGTGGCGGGAGGCTGAAGCATCAAAGAGAACATTCCCCGAGGGAGGAAATTCCTCATCTCCCAGCCACAGGACAAAGGTTATGGGTATTTTTGGCAAAACCGGCACACTTACAGCCACGTCCCCCATTTCCACCCGCCTCCCTCCTAACATTTCCGCAGCACGCACCAAAAGTTCCGGCTTACCTCCGAAGATGCCCACCAGAGGGCGCACTGCACGGTTGTTAAAGGGGCCGACATAAATAAATCCGCCGGGCAGCTCCTGGAAGGAAATTAATCGCCCTTCCACCTGGGCCGGACTGGCCTTGGCGAGATAATGCAACAGGGTAATCTGTACTTCCTTGGGTACTTCTGCCCCGCCAGCTGCATCCATAACCTCACCGCCGGGATATTTCACCAGGTAGTACGAGCCAAGAAAGGGCACAATGAATTCCGCCGCTTCCGGCCGGTAAGTTACGGCTGCGTTAAAAGCCATGCTTTCCGGCTCCCGCAGGGCAAATTCCTCCTTTGCCTGCCGATGGGCAGGTTCAAGGTTCATCCAGGCCAAGATAATCCCCTCCCGAGAAAGTATCACCGCTTTAAACAGGCTTCGTCGCAAACGGAAGCTTTTCCTCCCCCAAAATGATCGAATCGCTGAAAGCCGGCAGGGTACTGCCGCCTTAATGTATATCTGAAACTATTCTGTACAAGATCTAAGTGAGAAACTATTCTTTCGGAGGTGTCCGGCCATGGACCTTGTACACTGGGAACCCTTTCACGAGCTTCGCCACCAAATGAACCGGCTTTTTAACAGCCCCTGGTTCCGGGGGGTGCCGGGTTTTTTTGGTCCTGAAGGCATCAGCCCCCGGGTGGATATTTACCAAACGGATCAGGAGGTTGTGGCCACAGCCGAACTGCCCGGGATAGCTTCCAAAGACGACCTGCAGGTAACCCTTACCGAAAATACCCTGAGCATTAAAGGGGAGTTTAAAAGAGGAACCGAGCAAAGACAGGAAGGTTACTACCACAGCGAACGCTATTACGGCACTTTCAGCCGCACCCTGCCCCTGCCGGTGGAAGTAAAACCGGAACAGGCGAGGGCCAGCTATAAAAACGGTATTCTGGAGGTACGCATTCCGAAAAAAGAACCCGGCAAGAGGAATATTTACCGGGTAGACGTTCAATAGCAAACAAATCTTCCCACGGTACTGCGGCAACTAAGCAAAACCCGGCAGACAGTAGCCGGAGCCTGAACAGAGGGCTCCGGCTTGCTATTGGTATATATTTGAGCGGCCATCTGGCGCCTGGGAATGGAAGACCCCGACAGCTGGAGAGTTCTTAGCGACAAATTTACCATCGAAAAGTAATTACGACGGCCGGACCCACGAGCCATTTTTTCTTACCAATTCAAGAAAGGATTTCCCGTCCTCAAAGAGAAATATTAAACATACCATAAATGAAAAATGTCATTTTTTCCCGCATGAAGGAGAGAGTACGATTTGACCGCCCGGGTTGGCATTCCCTGTTCATTGCTGTACTTTCTTTATTATCCGACCTGGAAAACCTTCTTCAACGAACTTGGGGCTCAAGTAATCCCTTCCGGAAACACTACCAGGGAAATGCTTGATCTGGGAGTGAAGGAAGCCCTGGCCGATGCCTGTGTGCCCATTAAACTATACTTCGGTCATGTGCAGGCTCTGATCGGCCGGGTTGATTATTTATTTATCCCGCGGGTGGTCTGTTTAAACAAGGAAACAACCTACTGCCCTAAATTTCTGGGACTACCCGATATGATCCGGCATTCTTTTAAAAAAATCCCCCCGCTTATTGACGTACGCATAGACGTACGGGAAGGATGCAACGCCCTGGCAAAAGCTTACCAGCAAGCGGGGCTGGTCCTGGGTGCCACCCGGGGAGCCATCGCTCTTGCCTGCCGCAAGGCCATGGCCGTAGAACGCCGGTTTTTCTCCCTGCTGCAGGAAGGCTGGCAACCTCTGGAGGCCATGCAAATTTTAAATACGGGCATCCGGCCTCAAAAACAAAAAGGCCGGCTGGTTTTTGCCGTACTGGGCTACCCTTATCTCGTTTACGATCAGTACATCAGTGTGGGCTTGCTGGGCCGGTTAAAAAAAATGGGGGTAGAAGTGATCACTGTAGAAAACCTGCCGCCCCGAGCGCTGTACAGGCAAAATGACCACCTGGACAAACGCCTGTTCTGGACCCTGGGGGACCTGGTCCTGCGGGCGGCCCATTATTTTTTCCGGCACACAAGGATCGACGGGATTATACACCTGACGGCCTTTGGCTGCGGACCCGATTCACTGGTAGGCAAGTTCCTGGAAATGGCTGCCCACGAGCACCAAACCGTCCCTTTTATGAGCCTGTCTATCGATGAACACAGCGGTGAAGCCGGTATTGCCACCCGGCTGGAAGCCTTTGTAGACATGGTATGCCGCAAAAAAGAGGTGTGTCTTTAGTGCCCAGAGTTACTTTCCCCCATGTGGCGGAATCCTATCGCAGCTTTAAAATGCTCATGGAAGATCTGGGTAATGAGGTCATCCTCCCTCCCCGCCCCAGCAAGCACACCCTGGACCTCGGGGTACGCTACGCCCCGGAATTTGCCTGTTTCCCGGTGAAAATACTCCTGGGCACTTATCTGGAAACCTGCCCGAAAGGGGTGGAGCTTATCGTCACCAGTGGCGGGGTGGGACCCTGCCGTGCCGGTCATTACGCGCAGCTACACAAAAAAATCCTGCATTCCCTGGGCTACCCCGTTGATATTGTTGTTTTTGAACCGCCACGGCTTTATCCCCTGGACTTTTTGCATAACATCCAGCGACTGAATCCCCGGCGCATGTCTTACCGCGCCATTTACGAGTGTATCCGGCGAGCCTGGCGTAAACTCCAGGCGCTGGACAATGTAGAAAAACTAACCCACAAAGTACGCCCCAGGGAAACCATCCGGGGTGCCACCACCCGTACTTACCGCCGGGTGCTGGAATGGATAGACAGGGCCTACAGCCTTGTGGAAATTGAGGAAGCCGAACGAAGTGCCCTTGAAGAACTGCAAAAGGTACCCCAGGATCCAAACCGGGATGTCTTAAGGGTGGGTATTGTAGGTGAAGTATATGTCCTCCTGGAACCGGCCAGCAACCTGGAAATTGAAGAAACCCTGGGGAACCTGGGGGTAGAGGTGGAAAGATCTTTATTTTTAACTGGCTGGACCAGGGACAACACCTGGGCAGAAACCACCGAGGGCCTAACGGTGAAAGAGGCCGCCATGCCTTACCTGCCCGAACTGCTGGGGGGGCACGGCCGGGACTCCATTGGCAACACGGTGCTTTATGCCAAACGGGGTTTTGACGGGGTCATTCAGCTCGCCCCCTTCACCTGTATCCCGGAGATTGTAGCCCGCACCATTTTGCCCCGGGTAAGCGAAGAACACAATATCCCGGTGCTGACTTTCTTCCTGGATGAACAAACGGGCAAGGCAGGCATGACCACCCGGCTGGAGGCTTTTGTGGATTTAATGCGGCGCAAAAAAGCCGCCCGCCGCCCGGCATAAAAGGGCCGCCGGGAAAAGTGACGTTTACAGTTAGTAAAATGCATTAGCTTTCAAGCTCATTTAAGCGGTTTTGAAAAGCATCATCTACAGTCTATTATGCAGCAGGAAGGGAAGGATATGAAAGCTTACCTGGGTATAGATGTGGGTTCGGTAAGCACCAACATTGTGATTTTAAGCGAGGCCGGAGAAGTCCTCACCGGCCTTTACTTGCGTACCCGGGGCCGCCCCATTGAAGCCATCCAGAGCGGTTTAAAGGCAGCCAGGGAGAGCCTCAAACCGGGCGTGGAAATAGCAGGTGTCGGTACCACCGGAAGCGGACGCTACCTGGCCGGCGTCATGGTGGGAGCAGACGTGATCAAGAACGAAATCACCGCCCATGCCGTGGCCGCCTCAATGCTGGTACCCGATGTACAGACGGTTCTGGAAATAGGCGGACAGGATTCCAAAATTATCATCCTGCGCAACGGCGTGGTGGTGGACTTTGCCATGAACACCGTCTGCGCTGCCGGTACAGGTTCCTTTTTGGATCAACAGGCTGCCCGGCTGAATATCCCCATCGAGCAATTTGGCGAACTGGCCCTGCAATCAACCAACCCGGTACGCATTGCCGGTCGCTGTACGGTATTTGCCGAGTCGGATATGATCCATAAACAACAAATGGGCCACGCCCTGCCGGATATCATTAACGGTTTGTGTGAAGCCCTGGTGCGCAACTACCTGAACAACGTGGGCAAGGGTAAGGAAATTCTGCCCCCTGTGGTGTTCCAGGGAGGAGTGGCCGCCAACATCGGTATTAAGGCCGCCTTTGAACGGGCCCTGGGCATGCCCGTGCTGGTACCGGAACATCATAAGATCATGGGTGCCATTGGCGCCGCCCAGCTGGCTGCCGAGAAGGTGGCCGGAACCGGCCAGACCGGGTTTAAAGGTTTTGGTATTACGGAACTCCCCTATCATACGAGGAGTTTCGAGTGTGACGGTTGTCCCAATGCCTGCGAGATTGCCGAGATTTATGAAGAGGATAGGGTTATCGGTCGCTGGGGTGCCCGCTGCCCCCGCTGGGATGTAATCTAGAGAGGAGAAAGCCACTTGTCGCCAGAAGTAGCTCTAGTCGCAACCTGGTTATTGCTGGGATTAATGGTGGGCAATGGTCTATGGGTGGCCTGGGATGCCCGCCGACGGGGCAAACCGCTGGGAGAAGTCATTGCCTGGGGGCTGTTTTCCACCGCTTTCTTTGGCATCGGGCTGGCGCTATACCTGATGTGGGGCCGCCACCTGCCCTCCGAAAACAACGACCGGAAAAGCTGATCTCCCGCCGTTATCAAGAATTAGGCTGCCAGGGGCCCGGGTATAACCTTTTATGGTGATTCCCGGGCCGTGCGGCACTTTTTTACTTGTAAAGTGCCGTCCACCCTTTTGTATACTAACGTAGACTATTTACATCTTTTAGAGGTAATTCACTATCCCTTGACGGTACTTTTTTTCGCAAAAGCCTGCTGTCGCGCCGCATATACGGCAAATCGGGGAAATAGTCAGTTTTGGCACAACTTTGTGACAACTATTCCCGCGGCTCTCTTCCCCAATTCCCTTCTTAATTTTGGTATAAATTTTGCTTTGCCTGATGTCTTGCGACTTGTGTGGTAAATTGACAAAACATATACAAGCGGTACGTCAAGTTTGCACAGGCACAAATGGAGGGGGGATAAATTTTGCGGGAAACGGTAATCGTCAGTGCAGCCAGAACGCCCTTTGGAAAGCTAGGCGGGGTTCTGGCGCCCCTCACTGCCGTTCAGCTGGGGGGTATGGTGATTAAAGAAGCCATCCAGCGGGCGGGCATCAACGGGGACCAGGTGGAAAACGTGATCATGGGGCAGGTGCTGCAGGGCGGCTGCGGCCAGATTCCCTCCCGCCAGGCCACCCGGCTGGCGGGGTTGCCCTGGGAGGTGCCCTCGGAAACCATAAACAAGGTCTGTGCCTCCGGCCTGCGGGCGGTAACCCTGGGCGACCAGATCATCCGGGCCGGCGACGCCGACATCATTGTTGCCGGCGGCATGGAAAGCATGAGCAACACGCCCTACTTTGTGCACGCCCGCTGGGGCCTGCGCATGGGTGACACCAGGTTTGTCGACCTGATGGTCCACGACGGCCTGTGGTGCGCCTTTTACAACCGGCACATGGCCATCCATGGCGGCGAAGTGGCCAGAGAATACGGCGTCTCCCGGGAAGAACAGGATGAATGGGCCCTGCGCAGCCACCAGCTGGCCATCGCGGCCATAGACGGCGGGCGGCTGAAGGAAGAAATTGTGCCCGTGGCCGTACCCCAGAAAAAGGGCGACCCGAAAGTGGTGGACACGGACGAAGCGCCCCGGCGGGACACCAGCCTGGAGGCCCTGCGCCGCCTGCCGCCGGTTTTCGACCCCAACAACACGGTTACGGCGGGCAATGCCCCGGGGGTCAACGACGGGGCGGGAGCTCTAGTGCTGATGTCCCGGGAAAAAGCACACGAGCTGGGCATAAAACCCCTGGCCACCATACTGGGGCATGCCTCCGTTTCCCAGGATGCCAAATACATTGCCACCGTACCGGGGCTGTCCATCAACAAACTGCTGGCTAAAAAGGGGCTCACGGTGGACGCCATTGACCTTTTTGAAGTGAACGAAGCCTTTGCGGCCGTGGTCCTGGTCAGCGCAAAGATTGCCAATTTACCGAAAGATAAAATTAACGTTAACGGCGGCGCGGTGGCTTTCGGCCATCCCATTGGCGCCAGCGGCGCCCGCATCCTGATGACGTTAATCTACGAGCTTCGCCGGCGGGGCGGCGGTTTGGGCATTGCGGCCATATGCAGCGGCGCCGCCCAGGGCGATGCCCTTCTGGTTCGGGTAGATGACTAAAAAGTCACGTAAGGAGCTGAGTTAAATGACCCTGGACTTTGACCTTACCGAAGAACAACTGATGATCCGCGATACCGTGCGTAAACTGGCCCAGAACGAATTTGCCCCCCGGGCGGCAGAAATTGACAAAGAACACCGCTTCCCCCGGGAAAACCTGAAAAAGCTGGCCGAGCTGGGCTTGATGGGCATACCCATCCCCGAAGAATACGGCGGTGCCGGGTGCGATTTTCTATCCTATATCATGGCCATTGAAGAAATCTCCCGTGCCTGCGCCTCCACCGGCGTAATCCTGGCGGTGCACACCTCTCTGGGGTGCTTTTCCCTCCTCCATCACGGTACGGAAGAACAAAAGAAAAAATATCTAACCAGGCTGGCTACCGGTGAGTGGCTGGGCGCCTTTGCCCTTACCGAATCCAACGCCGGTTCAGACCCCTCCAACCTGTCCACCAGCGCCCGGCTGGAAGGGGACCATTACATTGTCAACGGCAGCAAGATCTTCATCACCAGCGGCGGGGAAGCGGACCTCTACGTCACCTTCGTACGCACCAGCCCGGGCAAGGGGCACAAGGGAATCACCTGTCTTTTAATAGAGAAGGATACCCCGGGCTTTACCATTGGCAAAGTGGAGGAAAAGATGGGTCTCAACGGTTCCCGGACCACGGAGCTGATCTTTGACAACGCCAGGGTGCCCCGGGAGAACGTGCTGGGCCAGGAGGGCGAAGGCTTCAAGGTGGCCATGGCCCTTCTGGACGGCGGCCGCATCGGTATCGGCGCCCAGGGTCTGGGCATTGCCCAGGCGGCCTTAGACGTGGCCCTGGAGTATTCCAAGCAGCGGGTGCAGTTTGGCCGTACAATAGCGGAATTCCAGGCCATCCAGTTCATGCTGGCCGACATGGCCACCCAGATCGATGCCGCCCGGCTGCTGGTTTACCGGGCCGCCCGGCTGAAAGACAAAGGGCTGCCCCACTCCAAGGAAGCCTCCATGGCCAAGATGTATGCCACGGACACGGCCATGTTTGTCACCACCAATGCGGTACAGATCCTGGGCGGTTACGGCTACTGCAAGGAGTATCCTGTGGAGCGGTACATGCGCGATGCCAAGATCACCCAGATCTATGAGGGCACCAACCAGATCCAGCGGCTGGTCATTGCCAAAAACCTCCTGAAGTAGCAACGAAACTCCACCAGCGAAAAATTTATTTTAGAAAGGAGACATGCCATGAACCACCGGCGACTGGAGAAAGGATTCGTGCACGTGTACACCGGCAACGGCAAGGGCAAGACCACCGCCGCCCTGGGGCTGGCCCTCCGGGCCATCGGTCACGGCTACCGGGTGTTCATGCTTCAATTCATGAAGGGGAGCAAGGAATACGGCGAGATTAAGGCGGCTGAAAAGTACTTACCCGAGCTGACCATAGTGCAATCGGGCCTGGAAACTTTTGTAGATAAGGAAAATCCTTCCCCGGAAGATATCGCCCTGGCCCGGCAGGGTCTGGATATGGCCCGCAAGGTGATCATGGAAGGTAATTATGACCTGGTTATCCTGGATGAGATCAATGTGGCTGTTGATTTTGACCTGATCCCTCTGGATGCGGTTTTAGACCTGATTCGAAATAAGCCGAACCACGTGGAGTTGATCCTCACCGGCCGGTATGCCCATCCCAAAATCATTAAGGCGGCTGACGTGGTAACCGAAATGAACCTGATCAACCATCCCTATTATGACGGCGTTGAGGCCCGGAAAGGCATTGAATACTAGGGGGGATCCCATGAACAACCTGGTAGAAAAAATGCTGCAGGGCGACCGGCGCAGCGCGGCCAAGCTAATCACCTTGATTGAAAATGATGCACCGGAAAAAAGGGATGTTTTAAAGCAAATATATCCCCATACCGGCCGCGCCCATGTGGTGGGTATCACCGGGTCCCCGGGGGCAGGCAAGAGTTCCCTGGTCGACGAACTAACCAGGGAAATCCGCGGTGAGGACCTGAAGGTGGGTGTGATTGCGGTGGATCCCACCAGCCCCTTCTCAGGTGGAGCCCTTCTCGGAGACCGCATCAGGATGCAGGAACATGCCACTGACCGGGGAGTGTTTATCCGCAGCATGGGCACCCGGGGCAGCCTGGGAGGGCTGGCCGAGGCCACGCGGGATGCGATCAGGGTGCTGGACGCCTTTGGATGCGACGTTATCCTGGTGGAAACGGTGGGGGTTGGCCAGTCGGAACTGGACATAATGCACCACGCGGATACTACCCTGGTCGTCCTCACCCCCCAGGCGGGAGATCACATCCAGACCATCAAGGCCGGGATCATGGAAATTGCCGATATTTTCGTGATCAACAAAGCCGACCTTGAGGGGACCCGTAAAATGGTCACCGATATTGAAGCTATGCTGGACTTAAGTCCGCTGGTGAACGGGTGGCGTCCTCCGGTGGTGACCACCATTGCCATAGACCACCGGGGCATCCCGGAACTGTGGGCTACCATTAAAAAACACAGGGCCTGGCGTAAGGGTAACAAGGGCGAAACAAACAGGGAAAGGGTGCGCCGGGAGCTGGCGGAAATAATTCAGCGCCAGCTTGCGCACCTGATTTCCCGGGATCTGGACAGGCATTACGAACACCTGGTGGAAAAAGTGGCCGCGCGCCAGCTGGATCCATATTCGGCAGCCATGGATATAATTAGACAATCCTGGAAAGGAGGATTAACGCAATGAACGATCAACCGAAAGGGATCAAGGAGGGCCTGGAAAAATGGCGGGAAAACCGCTGTCAGATGAAGGACCGGGACTTCCGGTTTGAAACCGTTTCCGGTATGGAGGTTAAAGACCTCTACACTCCTCTGGACATCGAGGATCTTGACTATGCGCGGGATCTGGGGTTCCCCGGTGAATACCCTTTTACCAGGGGGGTTTACAGGAATATGTACCGGGGCCGGCTGTGGACCATGCGCCAGTTTGCCGGCTTTGCCACGGCCAAAGAATCCAACAAACGCTATAAGTATTTGCTGGAAAAGGGGCAGACAGGGTTAAGTGTAGCCTTTGACATGCCCACCATCATGGGTTACGACAGCGACCATCCCCGGTCCCTGGGTGAAGTGGGCCGGGTGGGTGTGGCCATTGACTCCCTGCAGGATATGGAAACCCTTTTTGACGGCATCCCCCTGGATAAGGTGAGCACCTCCATGACTATCAATGCCCCGGCTGCCGTCATCTGGTGCATGTATATTGCCACCGGGGAAAAACAGGGCGTGCGACCGGAAAAGCTTACCGGCACCATCCAGAATGATATTTTGAAAGAATACATCGCCCAGAAGTCCTGGATTTTCCCGCCGGAACCCTCCATGCGCCTGATCACCGACATATTTGCCTACGCCAGCCGTCACGTCCCCAAATGGAATACCATCAGCATCAGCGGCTATCACATCCGGGAAGCCGGCTCCACAGCGGTGCAGGAACTGGCCTTTACCCTGGCCAACGGTTTTGCCTACGTGGAAGCCGGCATCAAGGCGGGGCTGAATGTGGATGACTTTGCCCCCCGCTTGTCCTTCTTCTTTAATGCCCATATCGATTTCTTTGAGGAAATCGCCAAGTACCGGGCCGCCCGACGCATCTGGGCACGGCGGATGAAGGAAAAATACGGCGCCAAAGACCCCCGCTCCTGGTTGTTGCGTTTCCATACCCAGACGGCCGGTTGCAGCCTGACCGCCCAGCAGCCGGAAAACAACATTGTACGCACCGCCTACGAGGCCCTGGCTGCCGTGCTGGGAGGCACCCAGTCCCTGCATACCAATTCCATGGACGAAGTGCTGGCCCTGCCCACGGAAAAGGCGGTACAGATTGCCCTGCGCACCCAGCAAATCCTGGCCTATGAGACTGGGGTGGCCAATGTAATTGATCCCCTGGCCGGTTCCTATTACGTGGAAGCCCTGACCAACAAGATGGAAGAAGAAGTGGAAAAATATTTTGAAGAGATTGAAAAGCGTGGCGGTGTCCTGGCCTGCATCGAGCAGAACTTCTTCCAGCAGGAAATTGCCGACGCCGCCTACCGTTACCAGCGGGCCCTGGACAGCAAGCAGCGGATCCTGGTGGGTGTAAATGAATTTGTCAATCCCGATGAAAAGCTGGAGATCGAAATCTTAAAAATCGATCCCAAAATTGAACAGGAACAGGTGGCCCGGTTGCAAAAGCTACGCCGGGAGCGGGATAACATCCGGGTCAGGGAAACCCTGGAGGCCCTGCGCCGGGCCTGTGAGGGGACGGAAAACGTCATCCCCTACATCCTGGACTGCGTGCGGGCCTATGCCACCGAGGGGGAAATAATCCAGGTCATGCGGGAAGTGTTTGGGGAGTATAAAGAGAAACCAACGTTCTAGCAGGAGGCAACAAGGCAATTTTCCTCTTAACCCATACTGAATACTTGACTGGTGAAGGAGGGCAAAGTAAATGGCCAGAAAGATCAGAGTGCTGGTTGCCAAACCAGGCCTTGACGGCCACGACCGCGGTGCCCGTGTTATCGCCCGGGCGCTGCGGGATGCCGGTATGGAGGTAATTTATACCGGTTTGCACCAGACACCGGAACAAATCGTGGAGGCAGCCATCCAGGAAGACGTGGACGTGGTCGGTTTAAGCATTCTTTCCGGGGCCCATATGACCCTTATTCCCAGGGTGACACAGCTGCTCAGGGAAAACGGTGCCGATGACATCATTGTCATTGGAGGAGGTACCATCCCCGAGGACGATATAAGGGCCCTTAAGGAGGGCGGCTGGGTTAAGGAGTTGTTTACTCCCGGCACTCCCCTGGAAGCCATCGCCGAGTGGATCCAGACCAACGTAAAGTTATAACCGCCCATTTTTCATTGCACAAATCCTTTTTGACGCCACCAACAGAGGTCCGGTGAGTGCTGGGGAGGTCGAGCGATAGTTTGGCCTGCGAGGCTCACCGGAGAGCGCGTGCAAACGGTGGGCAAGTGCTATTTCAGAACAGCTTTATTATGTCCATAAAGTATTCTGGGGGAACCATACATTTTACGGTTCCCCCTTTTCGATGTCCACTAGCACCCGCAGCCACTGCTGCCTTCGGGGGCGGGTATGTCTTTTTCCACAATCTCCAAAAGACACCTGAGGGCATAATCCACCTCGTCGGGCCGGTTAAAATACGAAAAGCTGAAACGGACCAGTTTTTGTTCAAATGTACCCAGTGTCCGGTGAGCGTCGGGGGCGCAGTGCAGCCCGGCCCGGCAGGCAATGTTATACTTTTGATCCAGAATGGTGCCAATATCCCCCGCTGGCCGATTTTTTACGGCAAAGGAAACCACCGGAGCCCGACGTGCTGCATCCTGGGGCCCGTATACCCGTATGCCCTCAATTTTCTTGAGTCCTTCCAGGAACTGCCTGGTCAAATCCTGCTCGTGCCGCCGGATTTTCTCCATGCCCTCCCGACGGATAAATTTAACCCCCGCCCCCAGGCCGGCCAGGCCCACCGTGTTCAGGGTGCCGCTCTCGTAGCGCTCGGGCAGCACCTCCGGCTGGCCCGGCACATCCGAGTGGCTGCCGGTCCCCCCTTCTTTTAACGGCGTCAGTTCCAACCCCTCGGCCACATACAATCCCCCCGTCCCCGGCGGGCCGAACAGGCTCTTATGGCCGGGAAAAGCCAGCAGGTCAATGTGCATCGCTTCTACGTCAATATCCAGCACCCCCGCCGTCTGAGCGGCATCCACAATGAACCGCAACCCCTTTTCCCGGGCCAGGCGGCCGATTGCAGCCACGGGCATGATGGTTCCGGTCACATTAGAGGCATGGGTCATGATAATGGCTACGGTATCAGGCCGAATAGCGGCGGCCACATCTTCCACCCGGATGGCCCCGGTATGGTCGCAGGGCACCTTGGTTACCTCCACCCCCCGGCCCTGCAGGACATGGAGGGGGCGGGTAACTGAATTGTGTTCCATGGAGCTGGTAACCACATGCTGCCCGGGCTTTAGCAGCCCCTTGATGGCCAGGTTCAAGGCTTCGGTGGCATTCAAGCCAAACACGATGCGGTCGGGATCCCGGATGTTGAACAGGGCGGCCAGTTCCTTCCTCGTTTCGTCCACCAGGCGGTTGGCTGCCAGGGCCAGCTTGTGCCCCGCCCGCCCCGGGTTGGCCCCCACTTCCCGCAGGCAATGCTCCATGGCTGCCAGCACTTCCGGCGGCTTGGGCCAGGAGGTAGCCGCGTTGTCGAAGTAAATCAATTTATTTTCTCCCCTTTTCACCCCTGGTGAAATGGCCTTGCTTTTTTAATATAGCCGTTTTACTGACCAGTATATGCAATAACCCTGGGGCAAATAGGGGGCAGGGAACTACCCATCCTTACGCCTTAGCCCGCATCCCGCAAGTAGTGCTACGGTCGTGTTCGAAAAGCAAAAATAACATTAACGAAAAACCGGCGGATTTCACATCTAACCTTCCACCAGCCCCCGCTCAATTAACTTTGCCTTTACCGTGGGGTAATAGTCCAGGTTGGTGTGGGGTAGAAATTTGCTCCCGACGAATTTATTCATAAAGACCTGGTTGGCGTTGAGCTCGAAGTAAGTGATGTTACGGGCAATGGCCTCAGCCTCCGCGCGCTTCCGGTTGGAGAGCAGCACCAGCCGCGCCCCTTCTCCCGAAGCGTTGCCCAGGCGTACCATTTTATCCCGGGGCAAATCGGGGTAAAGGCCGATGGTGATGGCCGACTCCAGGTGCAGGTACTGGCCAAAGGCACCGGCGGCATAGAAGCGGCTGATGTCGGAAAGATCGCAGCCCACACTTTCCAGCAACAATTCCAGGGCAGCATTAACCGCCCCCTTGGTGCGCATGAGATTGTTGATGTCCACCTGGGTAACCACAATGTCCTTGCCGGTAGCTGATTCCGACGCGGGCACTACCACGAACTCCCTGCGCCCGTCCTTGAAACGCCCCGCCCGGTCGACGATACCCGCCAGCAAAAGTTCCGCCAGGCAGTCCACCAACCCGGAGCCGCAAATGCCCATGGGGGGCGCACCGCCGATGGTTGTGTAGCGGACCTTGCCACTTTCGAGATCGATAGACACGCTGTCTATGGCCCCCGGCTCGGCACGCATGCCGCATTCCGCCACACCACCCTCCAGGGCCGGCCCGGCGGCCCCGGCGCAGCCCACCAGCCAGTCCCGGTTGCCCAGAATAATTTCCCCGTTGGTGCCAATGTCTACAAACAAAGAGAGCTCCGGCTGCTGGTGCAAACCACTGGCCAGTACGCCGGCAATCACATCCCCGCCCACGTAACTGCCCACGGAGGGCAGGCAGTAGACGGGCGCCAGGGGGTTAATTTCTAATCCCAGCTGTCCGGCGGGTATAAGGCCCGGGTTGTTTACCACCGGAATGTACGGGGCCATGCAAATGCGGGAGGGATCCAGCCCCAGAAGCAGGTGAACCATGGTGCTATTGGCACCTACAGCAACGGCGCTGATGTTACCGCCGGTCAACCCATGTTCATCGGTTAAACGCCTGATCAGCCCATTCAAGGTATCCAGAATGGCCCGTTGCAATTGCTCCAGGCCCCCGGGCGTGCCCGCCAGGTATATGCGGGTAAGGATGTCCTCCCCCAGGCCAACCTGCCCGTTGTAATCCGCTGCCGTGCCCATAATTCGCCCGTCGTGCATGTTCACCAGGTAAACCACCACGGTGGTCGTGCCGATATCTACGGCCAGGCCGTAATGGCGTTTGACGGTATCTCCGGGTTCCACATCCACCAGGTTCCATACCCCGGGAGCCCCCGCCCCCACTGTGACCGTTACCCGCCAGTCCGCATCCCGCAAAACAGTGGGAATGCGGCGCATTGCCGCCAGGGGCACAACTACCGGCCCCACTAATTTCTCTAAAGCCGCTGCCAGCCTGTCCACATCGGCCCGGTTGTCCTCCAAACCTGGTTCCGTGAGCTCCAGGTAAATCTTCCTGGTCAGGGGATCCAAAACAATCTCTTCCCTGAACACCCCGCCGGTCAAAATCATCGCTTTGTCCGCCACGTTTTACACCTCGTTTAACCACTCTGATGCTAGAATTATAACATAACTGTCTTGAGAAGAATGATTTCTTTTCTTGATGTTGATCATTAATTTGTTCTTTGTAACAAAATCGTAACAGTTTCCCAACTACTTTGTGATAATTGAAGGGTATAATAAGCCCAGATAAAAATTCAGCTCAAGGAGGTGAATCCCATGAAAAAGAAACTGGTGATCATCCTGGCCACCGTCCTTGTCCTGGCCATGGCCGTCCCGGCCCTGGCAGCCACCGTATCCGCCGCCCTCACTCCGGAGCAGGCCAAGGAGTTGAGCGCCCTGCATCAGCAAATAATCAACCTGAGAAAGCAAATGATAGACAAGTACGTGGAATATGGCCGGCTCACCCCGGAACAGGGCCAGCAAATTAAGGCCAACCTGGACGCCAGGCAGAAATTCTTTGCCGAAAATCCCGACCGCTTTGCCGGGTACGGCCCGGGCGTCTGCCCCGGTTTCGGCCCCATGGGCGGGAGGGGCGGTTGGGGGAAGGGTCCCGGCTGGGGTATGATGGGCGGTTACTGGAACAGTAACCCCAACCCCGCGCCTTCCACCGGCAGTTAATCCTGGAAATAATTAAAGAGGGCTGGTACACAAAAGGTACCAGCCCTCTTTTTCGATCGTTTCTCAAAAACTACCCGGCCAGCGAGCGGGGCAACCGCGTCACTTATGCATTTTTGTGGGTTTTGCGAAACGTTTTATTTAATCAGCAGTTTTTCATTATCCATCGTAGCAGTTTCCAGGGAGATGGTAAAGGTAGCCCCTTGCCCCGGCTCGCTGTCCACTTTGATCTCCCCGCCATGCAGGTCGATGATCTGTTTGGCAATGGCCAGGCCCAGGCCGCTCCCGCCCCCGACCCGCCGGCGGGAGGGGTCACCTTTGTAAAACCGTTCCCAGATCAGGGGTATTTCATGGGCCGGAATCCCCGGTCCCGTATCCTTCACGGCAACCTCCACCCTGCCGGCCACCTGCCGGGCCGCAACTTCCACCCGGCCGCCGGCAGGCGTAACTCTCAGGGCATTATCAATCAAGTTATATAGTACCTGGGCCAGGCGGTCGCCGTCGCCGCAAACCGGCGGCAACACTTCCGGCAAATGCACCTCCAGTATCGTCCCCTTTTCCCCGGCCACACCGGCAAACCGCTCCACCACCTGGTTAACGAGCGCTTTCATATCCACCGGCTGTTTGCGCAGGGTGATCCGCCCTGATTCCATGCGGCGCAGGTCCAGGAGGTCATCCACCAGGCGGCGCAGGCGTAAAATTTCTTCCAGTATGTTTTGCAGGTATTCCCGGCGCTGGCTCTCATCCCGGGCCAGGCCGTCCAGGATGGCCTCGGTATAACCCTGCATAATGGTCAGGGGTGTGCGCAGCTCGTGGGAAACGTTAGCTACAAATTCCTTGCGTGCTGCGTCGATCTTTTGCAAGGCGGATATTTTTTCCTGCAATTCCCGGGAAAGGGTGTTGAGCGACTGGGCCAGGGCCCCAATTTCGTCCCTGGAACGCACCGTTACCTGGCGGGTAAAATCTCCCTGGACCATGGCCCGGGCCACCCGGTCCATTTCCACCAGAGGCCTGGCCAGGGTGCGGGAGAGGAGGAGGCCGAGCAATGTAGCCATTAAAGCCCCCAGGGCCAGGGCATAAAGACTGGATTGCTGCAGGGCCTTAAGGTTTGCGGCCAGGGGAGCCACCGGAGCATGAATAAACAGCGCTCCAAAGACCTGCTTTTCCTTTTGCAGGGGGATGCCGGCTAACACCACATCGGCATTAAAAAAGGGGTTATATTCCCGGCGCACAACCCTTTCACCGGCCAGCACCCGCTGGATCTGTTCCCGGTCAAAGGGCATCATGGCGGCCAAACTCCCCCCTTCACCGCGGCTGACAAGCGGTGTGGGGCAGGGCGCACCATCCCTTGCCTCCTGGCCAAACCGGGGCTGGAAGGATTGCTCATCGTTTGCTCCACCTCGCCAGGGCGCTCCCTGACCCCGGCCACCCCTGGGCCAGAGGGCTCCACCCATGTAGGGCATCATGTGGCCCATGCCCATGGCCTGCCAGTGCTCCACCAGCCCCCGGGGGTCAACCACCATCACGCTGGCATTCATCAACCGGGCGAGCAAGTCCACCTGCCGGGCCGCCAGATAGGGATCCTGCTGTTCCACCAGGATTTCCGCCAGCCTTTCCCCTTGCGCCACCAACCTGGCCGTTTGCTGTTCGTAATAGATTTTTTCCAGGATGCCGGCCTGGAACAGCGCAGATAACCCCAAAACCCCTACCACCAGAACCAGCATGGCCAGCCAGAGTTTGCCTACAATTCCCCGCAGCTTCATTTGTTCACCTCAAATTTATAACCCACACCCCATACGGTGACAATGCATTGGGGTGCTCCCGGAACACGGGACAACTTTTCCCGGAGCCTGGTAATATGGGTATCCACCGTCCGCATTTCACCAAAGAAATCATAACCCCATACTTTTTCCAGCAACTGTTCCCGGGTGAATACACGGCCCGGGGATAGGGCCATCACATAAAGCAAATCGTACTCCTTGGGAGTAAGGTTAACTACCTGCCCGTTGACTTCTACCTTCCGGGAAGAGGGGTCGATGGTCAACCCGTCATAAACAAGAACCTCCGGATCGTTTTTCTCCCCTCCAAAACGGCGCAGGACCGCTTTCACCCGGGCCACCAGTTCCCGGGGGCTAAAGGGCTTAACCACATAATCATCGGCCCCCAGTTCCAGCCCCAGCACCCGGTCAATCTCATCCCCCCGGGCGGTGAGCATAATGATGGGCACCGGGTTATCCCGCTTGCGAATCTCCCGGCATACCGTCCAGCCATCGGTATTGGGCATCATAAGATCAAGAATCACCAGATCAAAATGCTCCCGGGCAAGATAATCCAAAGCGGCGGCTCCATCGGCGGCCTCCACCACTTTGAACCCTTCTTTTTCCAGATACATACGCACCAATTCTCTGATCTTAACCTCATCGTCGGCTACCAGAATTCTTTTCACTTAGATCCCCCGGAAACAATATAACATAAAAACATTTAGGCGTAAAATTAGGGCCCACCACTTCCGGTGCGGCCCCCGGCTTTAAATCGGCTGCCCTGTCGGTCCTCCAAACCAGGAACAAAAACGTATGGCCAGTCTGACCAGAGGATTTTTCAAGCTACCCTGCAGGCGACGGTATTGCTCCTGGCAACGCTGCAGTTCCTTTTGGGTAAAGCGCAGGGAACGTTGTGCTTCTTCTCCCTTTTCCAGCGCCTCTTTCAAGTCGTTGCTTAAAAGGCTGATTTCTTCCCGCAGCTGCCTTTCCTCCTGTAAGGCCATTTCTTGAACCCGTTCCAGTTTTTGTCTGAGTTCTACAATTTCCGTCTGCAGCTCCGCCACCCTGGTGGCATGCTGTTCTTTCAACTCAGCTAACTTGCTCTTGTTTTCCCGGTCCCGCTCTTTATATTGCTGCAGCTTGGTAAACATGGTTTCCAGGCTGGCCTGGTTCTTGGCCAGCACCTGGCGCAACTGGGCGATTTCCTGTTCGCCGTCCCGGGCCCTTTTTACCCAAAGGCGGCATTGATGCAGGATACTGTTGGCCTTGGCCTCCAGCTTGTTGATGTGCTCCCGGTAGCGTAATATTTCCTTCTTGCGCAGGGAAAGAAGCAAATCCTTTTCCGCCATCTGGGTCACCAGGTATTCATGATGGGCCACTTCCTCTGCCCGCTGGGCAAGGGCCGCTGCCGCCTCCCGGTAGGCGGCATTTACCTCTTGCAATTGCTGCTCCAGCGTGCTTATCTTTCTGCGCCAGCGCTCCCGGTCCCGGTGCCAGCGAGCCTTTTGACGATTCAAAGCGGCCAGGTAGCGTTTCGTCAGGGCCTCATAGGCCGACTGTACGCCGGGGTTGTAAGTCCATACCCCTTCCCCCACCATCTCGAAATAGGGAAACTTCCTGAGTACCCCCTCGATAGCCGTTACCGTGGTTTGGCGCCAGGCATTGACCACTTCATAAATCTGCTGCAGGCTTAAACCCTGGGGATGGGTTTTTAAAGCCTTGATCACCAGATGTTTCAGGGCATACTGGCCGGCCTCCACCTCCCATTCGGTCAGCCCCCAGTAACCGTTGTCCAGCTGAATAAAGCGCCCATCGGAAATAAGGCTGGCTTCCTCAGCCACCAGGCGCCTGTTTTTCTTGTTTTTACCCCAGGCAGCACCTTTCAGCTCCTTTAAACTCATGGGCTTCTGGCGTTTGAGCAGCAGGGCATAAAAAGCATCATTTTCCCGGTTTCCTTCCAGATCCAGGTGCCAGGCGTTGCGGTTATCCACAAAAAAACAGGGATGTTGACGCAAACAAAGCACGACCTTTTCTTCCACCTGGGAGAGGGTGTAATCACGCATCATCCGCTTGTGCACGTAGGGGGTTAATTCCGCTACGGTTAAAGAATCAAAGAAAAACAGTGTTTTCTTTAAAACGTCGGTCAGGGAATAGAGTTTTCCTTCCATGGTAAAAACCCCACCTTCCTTCCTAACTTCTGAGAAATAATGGATCTATTCCCTGACGCCTGTTGTTTCCCCTGCAAAGAAATGCCACTTTTTACCACTTTTTTCCTGCATAATTCAACAGAAAAATTTCTATTGTCATCCAGGCGACAGGCAGGTTATAATTGGATCAAGCAAACGGTTGATTTAAGGGGTTGAATGGTCAAATACAACCCTGAACGTTTTCGAGCATGATAATCCCCATCCACTGGTTTTTAGGGCTGAATGGTCAAATACAATCCTGAATGGTTGGATGGCCATTCCGGACAAAAAACATCGGAGGTGAACATCATGAGCACCGCCTGTGCGGAGATAGGAAATGTGTTCCAGGTAATTACTCCCCACGGGGTAGCTTTTCTAGAAGGGCCTGTAAGCGGCGATTACCTGGACACATTAGCCTTCGATGAAAAATTAAATAATTTTCGCCAGCCGGAAAAACAAAAAGCGGCCCTGAAGGAAATTGCCGATCTACCGGAAGGCATGGTTTACATTGTGCGCGTAGGGGCAAAGGTGGTTGGTTATGTTACTTTCTTGCCGCCGGACCGCCACAGCCGCTGGAGCAAGCACCCGCGGGTGTTGGAGCTGGGAGCTATTGAAGTCAGCCCGGACTGGTGGGAATATAAACTGGCACGGAAGCTACTGGAGCTGGCCTTTTCTAACCCGGTAATGGAGGATTATATTGTTATCACCATAGAGTTTTGCTGGCACTGGGATCTGCGGAACACGGGCCTTGACGTGTGGCAGTATCAGAAAATGCTGACTAAACTTTTCGGCTCGGTGGGAATGCAAAAGGAACTCACCGATGATCCCGATATCCTGGAACACATAGCCAACGTGCTCATGGTTCGCTACGGAAAGCGGGTACCCCAGAAAGACATCGAACTATTTAAGGAAATGCTCTTTATGCGGCAAGGGGTGTTCTTCCGGGAGCAGTGTAAATAAAGGTTAAAAAAGAGTTAAAACCTCTCCCGCTGGTGGAAGAGGTTTTTTCGTTTACTTAAGGCTGTAGTTGGGAGCTTCCTTGGTGATAACCACATCGTGGGGATGGCTTTCCCGCAAGCCGGCCGGTGTGATGCGCATGAACCGGGTTTTGGTTTTGAGTTCGTGGATGTTCCGGCAACCACAATAGCCCATGCCAGCCCGCAAACCTCCGATAAGCTGAAAAACAGTTTCAGACAGGGGTCCCCGGTAGGGAACGCGCCCCTCCACTCCTTCCGGAACCAGTTTGAGCTGGTGCTCCTGAAAGTAGCGGTCGCTGCTGCCTTCCTTCATCGCCCCCAGGGAACCCATTCCCCGGTAGACCTTATAGCTGCGTCCCTGATAAATTTCAATTTCCCCCGGGCTTTCTTCCGTTCCGGCAAACAGGCTGCCAATCATCACCACATCCGCCCCGGCAGCGATGGCCTTGGTAATATCCCCGGAATATTTAATCCCGCCATCGGCAATAATGGGCGTATTGTGCGCCATGGCCTCCTGGGCGCATTCATAAATGGCGGTAATTTGAGGTACTCCCGCGCCGGCCACTACCCGCGTGGTACAGATGGAACCGGGCCCGATGCCTACCTTAACCGCATCGGCGCCGGCCCGGATCAAATCCCGCGTTCCTTCTGCAGTGGCCACATTACCGGCAATCACGGCCACCTCGGGATATTTGCGTTTGATCCTGGCCACGGTTTCCAGTACTCCCTTGCTGTGGCCGTGGGCGGTATCCACCACAATGGCGTCCACACCGGCACGAACCAGGGCGTCGGCACGTTCTTCCGTATCGGCGCTGACACCCACCGCCGCTGCCACCAGAAGCCGTCCCTTTTTGTCCTTGGCCGATAAAGGATACTGGCGCGCTTTTTCAATATCCTTGATGGTTATTAGCCCCCGCAGGTTAAAATCCTCATCGACAATGGGCAATTTTTCCACTTTGTGCCGCCGTAAAATTTCTTTGGCCTGCTCCAGGGTTGTCCCCACCGGAGCCGTAACCAGGTTATCCCTGGTCATTACCTCCCCTACCGGTTTACTGAAATCCCGCTCAAACCGGAGGTCACGGTTGGTCAGGATACCTACCAGTTTACCATTGACGGTTACTGGCACCCCTGAAATGCGATAACGTTCCATTAACAATAAGGCTTCGCTGATGGGGCTTTCCGGGGACAGGAAAATGGGATCGGAAATTACCCCGTGTTCCGACCGCTTAACCCGGTCCACTTCCAGGGCCTGCCGTTCAATGGACATATTTTTGTGAATTACCCCGATCCCGCCTTCCCGGGCAATGGCAATGGCCATGCGGGATTCGGTCACCGTATCCATGGCAGCACTCATCAGGGGGATATTTAGCTTAATATCCCGGGTGAGGTAAGTGGTGGTGTCCACCTCCCCAGGCAATACCTCGGATTTTGCCGGAATGAGCAGAACATCGTCAAAGGTAAGGCCGAACTTGGCAAATTTTTCTGGGTACAGCATAAATCCCTCCTCAATTTGTTGCCTTTTTTATATTCGTCTATTATAGCACAACCCGCCCCTTCTGTGCGTGAAAGTATAGTTAAATTTTTTAACATAAAATACCAGGGTCCTGGGCTGATTAAATCTATAGACCCAGGACCTTTTTCAACAGGACTCAGTTTGCAATTCTCCCTTAAACTAACGGAATGACTGTCTATGCGGACGGGAACAATACTGGTGAGGAGGTGTTGCCGCATGCCAAATCGTCAAAACAAATTATTGGTACCGGCAGCTGACTCCCGCCTGGATGCCCTGAAATACGAGATAGCCAATGAACTGGGGTATCCGTTGCATGTTGGTGAACGCGTGGCCACTCCCCAGAACTGGAACCGCATTTTAGATCAGATGAAGTACGAAATTGCTCACGAATTGGGGCTCACTCCACACATTAAAAACGGTTACTGGGGAAACTTGAGCTCCCGGGCCTGCGGCGCCGTGGGTGGACGCATCGGCGGCAAACTCGGCGGTAATATGGTCCGGCAGATGATAATGTTCGCCGAACAGAGCCTGCTCAAGTAGTTGTTGGCCGGGGAGGTGGCCTGACCACCTCCCTATTCCTTTTCTATAATGGAACCCTGCGAGAGAACAAGCAATCGAAAACCAGGCGCTAATCCTGTCCCATAATGGAACCAATACCATATCGCTCGAAACGGTCACGCAGATGGTAAATAAGTTTTTCGGTCACTCCAAATTCAGCGGCCATTTCCGCATCGCTCTTGCCATTTTTCAACCCTTCGATGAATTCATCAAAATCTATGCCCACTTCTTCGGTCTTTGTTTTAAGGCTTGGTTCAGTACTCCATGGGACGCGGGAACGGATGTATTCCTCCATAGCCATCACTCCCGGCTGCTTATCTTCTTTTATATTGTCCCATGGGCAAAGTTTTATTATTACTATTGAATTTAAGCCACCAAAATTTTGTGGAATTTTACGCTGGTTAAGCGAACCAATCGCCGCAGTACTGTTAAATCTAACTATAAGCCGGCACGATTAAACCCGTGCCGGCACGTTTTTCCCCTAGTGGTGGTTGGGGTAAGAAATGATCTTTTTTTCCCAGGTGCGAAAGACCACCTGCTTGTCGTCCCGGAACACCATATACCTGGGCAACACGGGGGTTTTCCCCAGGCCACCCGGGGCGTTGATGATATAGGTTGGTACGGCCAGCCCGGAGGTGTAACCCCTCAGTTTTTCCATAATCTCAATTCCCTCATCCACGGAAGTAATAAAGTGCCTGGTTCCTTTGACCTCTTTGGCGTGGAAGATGTAATAGGGACGGACGCGGATGCGCAAAAGGGTTTGGTTCAGTTTTTTCATCACATGGGGATTATTGTTGACCCCTTTCAGCAATACGGCCTGGTTACCCAGAACCACACCCGCCTTAACCAGGCGATCACAGGCCTCCTTTACTTCCGGTGTGATCTCCAGGGGGTGATTGAACTGGGTGTTGATGTATATGGGCGGGTGCTTTTCCAGGATGGCACACAGCGCAGGCGTAATGCGCTGGGGCATGGTCACGATGGCTCTGGTCCCGATGCGCTTTATTTCCACGTGAGGGATGGCGTCCAGTTCGCTCAATAACCAATCCAGGCAACGATCACTTAAAAGCAGGGCATCGCCGCCGGTAATCAGAACGTCCCGGATTTCCGGATTGGCCCGGATGTAATCCAGGGCTGCCTTGAGGACTTCCCTGGGCTGATGCCGGTCTATTTCCCCGATATTGCGGCGCCGCTGGCAGTGGCGGCAATACATGGCACACTGATTGGTCACATTGATAATCAGGCGGTCGGGGTAGCGGCGAGTAATGGCCGGTGCCGGGTTGGTAAAAGCCTCGGCCATGGGATCTTCACTGCCACCACTATCGTTCAACTCGGCCTCCTGGGGCACTGACTGCAGCCAGATGGGGCCACCAGGACTGTCAACAGCCAGCAGGCTGGCGTAGTAAGGAGAAATGGCCCACCGGAAACGTTTTCCCACCTGAGCAATACTCTGCCGCTCCTCGGATGTTAAGTCCACGATCTGGCTCAACAGGTCCACATTGGTAATGCGGTGGGCCATTTGCCAGTGCCAGTCTGCCCACTGCTCTTTCCCGGCATTGAAAATAGCCAGGATTTTTTCCCGGGCTGCTTCCAGCGGTTCTGCCAGATCAAGACCGGTTAATATCTTATCTTTAACCTGCAGGTAATCGCGAATACGCTCTTTTAGCTCCCGGGCCCGTTCCAGGGAGATGCGACGTTTTTCTTCGGGATCAAATCCAGCCGGAGGCATTGGAAAAATTGCCATTTTTAACCCCTCCTTATGCAAAGTTTTGACAAACACGTAAAAAACCCCCAGGAATTTTTCCTGGGGTGGAAGACAGCAAGCAAATACCCAGCTACGACACACAGGCAGAGAAAAAAAGCTGTGTGCCAGCCCAAGCACATGTCCTCCCTTCCACGCTTACGAAGTTAGCTGACGGGTTCGGGTTGAAAGGATAACCCTACCCCCGGGAAACCTGGTACAACGCCACGCATCAAGGGCGCCTCGTTTCCAGGGGGATTCACCCCAGGAAAATGGGTCCTCCGCTTCTTTGGGTAAAGAATTAAGCGTTCAGGACATAAAATATTTAATTGTTAACTTCCTTAAATTGTATCATCTTTAGAACAAATTGTAAATAGTTTTTGAGTATAATGAGCTATTTGCGTTGTAAACATTTTTGCCCTCTGGGAGGCTAACGCCCATACCAGACATGGACGTTTTCCAAGGCAT